>JADKCL010000004.1 GCA_016718825.1 Bacteroidota bacterium
TTTCCACGAATTGTTTGCGCAATTCGCCCTCGCCGCTGCTCTGCGAAGACATCGACCCATTTGCCAAGACAAAACCTGCCGTGCCGTTTTCGCTGAGGTGGGCGAGCATGTGCATGATCCACGCATAGTTGGCGTTGGCGGTCGGCGGCACATTGTAGCCGCGCCATCTCGGATCGTCCACGAGTTCGTTTTCGGCCCGCCACTGCTTTTGGTTAAACGGCGGATTGGCCATGATGAAGTCGGCCTTCAGGTCGGGATGCTGATCCTTGAAGAAGGTATCGGCCGCGACATCGCCCAAATTGGCACTGATGCCCCGGATGGCGAGGTTCATCTTGGCAAGTTTGTAGGTCGTGCCCGTGTATTCCTGCCCATAAATCGAAATGTCCTTGGTATTGCCGTGGTGGCTTTCGACGAATTTGATGGACTGCACAAACATGCCGCCCGAACCGCAGCAGGGATCGTAAATCTTGCCCTTGAAGGGTTCGATCATCTCGGCGATCAGGTTCACGATGCATTTGGGGGTGTAGAATTCGCCGCCGCCCTTGCCCTCCGCCGCCGCGAAGCGTCCGAGGAAATATTCATAGATGCGCCCGACGATGTCTTGCTTCT
Source organism: Bacteroidota bacterium (assembly GCA_016718825.1). Taxonomy (NCBI): domain Bacteria; kingdom Pseudomonadati; phylum Bacteroidota; species Bacteroidota bacterium. The sequence continues at coordinate 610 of JADKCL010000004.1, forward strand.
TGTCGGCGACGGTGTCGATGTTGTTGACGGTATCGAGCAGGGCCGCGAGTTTGCTTTCGTCCAACCCCAACCGCGAAAAGTAATTGTCGGGCAAGGCACCGCGCAGGGCCGGATTGTTTTTCTCGATCGTATGCAGGGCGGTGTCGATCTTCAGGGCCACCCCGCCCTCCTTGCTGCGCCCGATGATGAGGTCCCAACGCGATTCCTCGGCGAGGTAAAAGACGTTCTTCATGTTGTAGAACTCCTTCATCTCCAAGTACTTTTCCTTTCCCTCAACGATCAGTTCCTTGCGGCGTTCCTCAAATTTGTCGCTCACAAACTTGAGGAAGATGAGCCCAAGGACAACGTGTTTGTATTCGGAGGATTCGACGGTCCCGCGGAGCTTGTTGGCGGAGTCCCAAAGGGTCTCCTCGATGGATTTGGTGGATTTTTCTTTGGCCATTATAAATAGGGATATCAATCTTGGCGACAAGGTTAGTGATTTCAACGGAGATTCCTTGGAATCGCCCCACTTCTTGCGATTTTGGGACAGCCTATCCTTCCTTTTGCCCTCGTTGGTAACCCAAATAGGCTCCAACGACCAAACCAAGGACTGCCATGAGATACCCCCCCCAACGTCTGGAGATAATGCGACCAGCGAGAAATCCCGCTAAGGCAAATGACAATCCGTAAGTAACTGACAGCTCTAGGGATTTCGCGTTGCGACGAGCATTTCGTTCACTATCAAACTCAGATTGGCGATTTCGATCTGCAATATCGATTCTCCCAATTGTTTCATTGATCTGCGATTGGATATTCGGAAGCTCTATCGCATATTGCTTTTCACGTCTTAGGAAATCCAGCAAAACAGCACGGACTTCATGAGGTCTTGCCTGATTTACCAATTCAAACGGCCGGCTCAAGTCGGTCACCTCAGGGAATTGCCATTGGGTTCTCTTGGACAACTCTTGAAATAGCTGTTTCACCTCGGGCAAGGCAGATTGTGGGGTCTTGAGGGAAAGGACACAGTCAGCAAACTGCTTTGGGAAGCCATCGAGACCGTGTTGCGGAGCGAAAATGCCTTTCCCAGACTTCCCAGAGATTTCCGAAAATGAACGTACTTTTGGCAATCTCATGAGATCCAACGCACGTTTGTTGTGAATGTACTTTTCTTTTGACACCAAAGCCTCAATTCGTTGAATTTCGTTGATCGCAACAGTGTCGGATAACATCGCAGATTTGCAATCATTAAGCATTTGCTTTGCCATTTCCGTGGACTTCAAGCGATATTCCTCCAGCAATCCTAACACTTCTCTTTCGGTCCCAGATCAAGGTCCGTGGCAGCCTTGATGGCATAGTCCCGATCACAATTGATTACGCGACTCAATGCAATCACCGCTTCTCTAATGCGGTTGTCAGCAGCAAGTGCCTTGGCCTCCATGAAACCCGCTTCTACTAGACTTGGCACCAATGCAAATCCTTTACCAGCAAGTTCCGCCGATTCAGAGAATTTGCCTTGTATATAACAACATCTACCCGCAAACAGAAATGCCTCAGCAGCCTGCAAACGAATGAAATCCGCGCCTGGCAGCTGAGTGAGAAGGTCTTTGTTCAGATCTCCTGACAGGATCTTAGGATTTCCTGTTGCATTCAGCCTTGCTTCTGCATGGGCAAATTTTGCAGCGTTTCGAAAATAAGTTTCAGCCTTGGGAATATCCAGGTGTTGGGGCGAAAACAAGTAGACGAGCCCAACCCGGTGCAGAACAAAGAAATCCTCTCGTTCTATTTTTTCCGCTTCCAGAAAATAGTCAACCGCATTTTGATAGAGGTCATGGTCAAACAACGCCTTGGTCATAAACCGCAGACCTTTTTCGATATACTCTTGTCGCACTTTCTGACTGTCCGAAATTCGTAGAAGTAGACCGATATTGTTCAGCAAGATGTTTGTTGTCTTTTGTTGTTCGATCAAAAGTGATAGATTCCAATCCAGCATCGCGCCCATATCATTCAGCTCCGACTTCACCTCTCCGATTCCATAGGAAATTTCTGACAGGCCCTCCGCCATTTGGGCAAATCCTTGGTTCAGCGTCCCACAAATTGCATCGGTGGACTGCTGTATAGCCCTTACTTGCTCAGCGGTGCCAGCCTGAATGCTGTGTTCGATATCCGATGTTTGTCGTTGGATCGCCCTGCTGACGTCTCTTCCATTTTGCCGAATGTCCTGAGAAATCTCTTGTACATAAGACTGATTCTGGAGGTTTTTTCTCCACTGTGATTCCCAGCTTTCGCCACTGTGACGATTGTAATAGAAGGTAGCCATATCTCTTTTTTAGATGGTGTTCTACTTGATTCAAAATCTGCACTAGTTTTGGGCAACCTTAGAAATTGGTTTGCATGAACTCGCAAATGTCTCCAAAAACACGCCCAAAAGTTCAGTAAGGTGGCAAGAGGCCAATTGAAAGGAAGCAATATGGAAATTTTTCTTCGATCTTGCAACGGATAAAGCGGTAGCATGCAGCGCAGTGTCGATTTTGAGGACCACGCCTGCCTCCTGGGTGCACCCGATATTGAGGTCCCACCGCGACTCCTATGCGATCAGTTCCTTGCGGCGTTCCTCAAATTTGTCGCTCACAAACTTGAGGAAGATGAGCCCAAGGACGACGTGTTTGTATTCGGAGGATTCCACGGTGCCGCGGAGCTTGTTGGCGGAGTCCCAAAGGGTTTCCTCGATGGATTTGGTGGATTTTTCTTTGGCCATGGGTCAAGCGGATAAGGTGAGTACGACGTCTTTCATTGCGGGTAAAGATAAGTGTATCCGTTTGTGGATTGCCATCGGGATGGAAATTTATCGGAGTTAATTGGCCGCTTGGGCCGCTAGCGCGGCGTATGAGGGCAGCGCCGATAGCTATCGGCTGCGCGTGTGCGTTTCAGTGTAGATGAGTTTGTGCGTGGGCGTGAGGGCGAGATGTGCGTGGGCGTTTAAAGCCGAAAACTACTTTACAACGAAGGGGCAATCACCTATCCATGCAGACGGGCGAGCGTTTTCAGAACGGTAGCATCGCACCATAGGCAAGGCAAGGCGCTTGAATTCCATAATAGATGAATCGCCGTTTGCGGACGCACTTACCTCCCGCTGGTTCAAGACCTCAATCCCTGGTCAGTACAAACTTTTTCGTGACGCTTGGCTGCCCGGTATTTCTGGAGGACGTGAGGCGCAGCAAGTAAATGCCTTCGGACAAGGAACCCGTTGCGAGGTTGCACAATGCACCCTGAAAGTCATGGTTCATCAATACCCTTCCCTGTAGATCGCAAACCTCAACAGTTGCGGCCACTGGGCGTTCGAAGTCCAGACGCATCATGTCTTGGAATTGGGCCATGGAAAATGAAGGAATCGTTGGCGCAGGCGTCGCGACGATCGACGTTTCGGAATTGGCCAGGATGCCGAGGCCGGGGGTGGTTTCATAGCCGATGCGGAAGATGTTGTAGGAAATGAATCCCATACTTTGCGGATCGTCTGTCAAATAACCATTGATATAGCCATAGTGATAGTTTGCGCCGACAGAATAGCGGAATGCCATATTGGAGTATGTCAATGACGGATAGGGATAAGGACTTCCATCATAACGTTTGACCCAAGCACTGTCGGCCCAAAGGTTGGATGGCACTTGGCCCGAAATCAAAACTCCGTAATTAAGACCGCTTACTTTGCCAGTCCCATCCGTAAGGATCTTGGTACCGGCAGTCAGGCTTTTGATCTTGAACCAACTCGTATCCCAGCCTGTTTTGGGCTCGGCGGTCATCAAAAAATCATTGAAACCATCATTGTTCGCATCGATGTACAAATAGCCCCCCTGCCAATCAAATTGGTAATTGCTGGGGATAAAGGTAATGACGGTCGCTTTGGAAAGCCCAAAGAACAGCAAGAGAAAGCAGAAAAGTAAAGTGTTCTTCATAACAATGGCAGTAAAATGAGGCAATTCTTGGACAGCAGCCATCTCATGATCGCTTGCAGGCTCAAAAGTAATCAATTTTGTGAAGTGATTGTTTGGCAACGCAGAATTTGTGATCCTTTACGAAAATGGCAATCCTTGGAGCAGAGGCAATTAACACCTGACTTGTCAATGGGGCAAGATTACGCTTCATTGAGGGGAATGCTATGACGGCTTCAATGTCGTTATGGAAAGCCATTATGGACGCCGTGGCGGGGTGAACGATGATAGAAGGATCACGATTTCGCGAGATTTTTGCCGTCCGGCGGCTCGCCTTGGGCCGCAAGCGCGGCGTGTGAGGGCGGAGTGTGCGTGTGCGTGAATGCAGACCTCGGCTTGGAAAATTCGGTTTTGGAGGAATGTTTTCATCCTGTCTCTAGGTTCACATCCGACGCGAACACAAAACCCAACCAGAAGGCAAAGCCGACCGAATTCCCCTCTCCAAAAGCGCAGCGATGGGGAGGGGCCAGGGGAGAGGCCAACGAAATGGCGGCAAGCCGCCACCAAAATTCCCCCACGCAGCAAAGCCGCCCGAATTCCCCTCCCCAAAAGCGCAGCGATGGGGAGGGGCCAGGGGAGAGGCCAACGAAATGGCGGCAAGCCGCCAACAAAATTCCCCCACGCAGCAAAGCCGCCCGAATTCCCCTCCCCAAAAGCGCAGCGATGGGGAGGGGCCAGGGGAGAGGCCAACGAAATGGCGGCAAGCCGCCAACAAAATTCCCCCACGCAGCAAAGCCGCAAACCCCCGCTTTGCCGCCGACCGCAAGCGGTCGCCGCCAAAGCGAATAATGGTAGGGCCCACCCAACCTCGGGCGCTACCGCTTCGCGGCACACAGCCGCCCGAGGCTACCCACAGACGGCACCTTCGGCGCGAATAACAACGCATACAACCAACAATGACTCAATTTCAGAACCAACCCGATCACAAAACGGCTAATGGATCAATTTCCGGTTGCCTTCAGCTGCCGGCACCCCAAAGGCAAAGCCAACCCCTCGTCCCCAAAACCACAAATCCCCAATTCAGAAAATTAGCTTCGCTGATCTAAAGATTCTGCAAACCCTGCCAATCCTGATCCCGAAAAAAGTCGTATATTCAACAATCAAATTCAACAATCAGAATCCACCAACAATTCTGAAATTCCGTAAATTCTGCATTCTGCAAAAGCACACGGCCCCATCTTGCTCTCCGGTAAACTCCAAAACCTCATTTTCCGCGTCCGCGACAACAAAAACATTGTCCACCTCGCACCCGACAAAATCCAGGTCAAAAACGCCACCCAGCGTTACCACGACAACCGGATGGAATTCGGAGGCGCAGCCAAAATGGCCGGACAAATCTACGCCGGCCTCCAAGCCAGCGGCCCCGATGACCCGCTAGGCCCCATTTTTCGGGCCTATCCCCAAAACCTGCTCACCAGCCGCATTCGCCGCGCACCCAACAGAAACAAAGTCCACATCGTCGGCGAACAGCTGCCCTACGTCGACAAATTCCAATTCTGCGACGTCGCCCCGGCCCTCAAAGGCCTCGACCTCAGCGGACCAGAAGCCCCATCCGCCAAAGTCCACATGACCCCGATGGGCCCGCAGCACAACCCAACGGCCATAAAAATCACCGGCCTCACCGCCGCCGCCAATGCCATCCCCGTCCACGGAAACGCAAGACTCGAATTCCGCCTGCACATCCGCCAGACCGAGATCAAAGACATCTTTTACAACGCCATCCTCAAACAATGGCAACGCCAAGACGTCAAAACAAGAAACAGCAGCAGCATCCAAACCAAATGGTCCGACCCCAGCGATTGGATCCCCATCGAATTTTTCCCAAAAGAAGGCATCACCCTCCCCATTCCAGCAGTCGATGAAACCCGCAACCACCTAACCGCCATCCTGATCGAATGGCGCGAAATCCGCAAAGTAGGCCGCCGCACCATCCAACACCACCAACACGGCATCGTCAGAATCGCAGCGCTTCATGCCCCATGCGAAGCCTATCGTCATTCAGAGCGCAGCCACGTTTGTCATTCAGAGCGCAGCGAAGAATCTACCACCAACCCCAAATCAGAGCGAAGCGGAAATCCCTGCCCAAACTGTCACTCGAACTCAAACTTCAACACAGTCCATCACGCTGTCCCCAATCCCAAAACCCTGTCCGACAGCAGAATGCGTCACCAAGACCCAAAGCAGTTCCTCCAAGCCGCCCTAGCCAAGCTATTCCCCAAAAAGGAATCCCCACCCCTCCGCAAGCAATAAGCCCAAAACCTCAATTTTCACCAAAGGCCTGAACGGCCGAAATCTCACAGCCAGGTCCACCGCCCTCGGCCATGATACCCATTTCCCAACGCCAACCGAACACCCATCCCCTGTCATCCGCCGCAGGCAGACCTTTAGGCAACCAACCGATCAAGCCATCCCACATTGCAATCCTAGTGCTTGGAAACGCCAACCACTCCGCTACCAGAGTGCTCCAACACACGCCTCCCATCCGCCAATCACCCGCTAAATATGCGCTCTTACGATAAACTCAAACTTCCCCCCTTCTCGAGATTGTTCCTAACTTGCGGGCCAATTTTCGTATCGCCCCCAATATGCAAAGCATGTCTCCGCTACGTCGTACATTTCAGTCCTTGCTGCCAACGCTGTTCCTGAGCTGCGTTTTTTTGCTGCCGGTCTTGGGGAGCGCATTGCTTGCAAAAGCACCCCGCCCCTATACCGTCGCCTTTTACAACGTCGAGAACCTCTTTGACACCATTGACGATCCAGCAATCAACGATGCCGATTTCTTGCCCAACGGCAAATACAAGTGGAATTCGGAGCGGCTCACCATCAAGCTGCAAAACATGGCGAAGGTCATCTCCCGATTGGGTGACGCCGACGGCCCCGAAATCCTGGGTTTGTCCGAAGTCGAAAATCGGAGCGTGCTGGAAATGCTTGCTGCGCATCCTTTGATCCGCTCCGGCAAATATGCCATGGCCCATATCGATTCGCCCGACGAGCGCGGCATTGACGTGGCGCTCTTCTTCAAAAAAAAGGCCTTTACGTTGACCGCGATGAAAGCCTACCCTGTGAAACTCGAAGGCCAAGACCATACCCGCGACATTTTGCTCGTCAAGGGGAATGTGATGGGCAAGTACCCGCTCCATCTGATGGTCAACCATTGGCCGTCGCGCAGAGGTGGTGCCGCCAAATCGGAACCTGCAAGGTTTGCAGCGGCGCGGGTGGTGAGAGCGGTTACGGATTCGATTCGCAAGGCAGACCCCACCGCCGCCATCGTGATCATGGGCGACCTCAACGACGATCCCGATTCGCCGAGTTTGCTCAAAGAATTGCGGGCAACAACCGACTTGAAAGGTTCCGCCGAAAGTTTCCTGTGGAATGCCACGGCCGCCCTGCACCATCGGGACAGTTACGGCAGCTTGATGTACGACGGAAAATGGAACCTTTTTGACCAAATCATCCTCTCCCATCCGCTGGCTGCGGGCCAAAACAAGTTGCGGTATGTCCAGGGTTCGGCGATGGTGTACAAACCCGAATTTCTCACCCAGAAGGAAGGCGAAGATAAAGGAAGCCCATTGCGCACCTTCGAAGGAAACCGCTTTCAAAATCCCGGTTACAGTGACCATTTCCCAACCTGTATCCAGCTCAGTTTTGCAAAATGATGCCATGGAAATGAGGGAGCCATTCAGACGAATGCTTGTTGTACCCGTTGTCGGCCCTAAAGCTGCCTGTACAAGAAAACCATGACCAAGGAAGAAACCGCCGTCAGGACCACCTATTTCAGCATCGCAGGAAATATTTCCTTGGCGATCATCAAGGGACTTGCAGGCATTTTTGGCAATTCCTACGCCCTCATTGCCGACGCCATCGAATCCACCACCGACATCTTCTCCTCGTTTTTGGTGCTCTTCGGATTGAAATATGCCAACAGGCCACCCGACAAAAATCACCCCTATGGCCACGGGCGGGCCGAACCCTTGATCACATTTCTGGTTGTCGGCTTCCTCATTACCTCCGCAACCCTCATCGCCTACGAAAGCATCCTGAACATTGGAACGCCGCATGACCTGCCCAAGTCCTGGACCTTGCTCGTGTTGGCCCCCTTGATTCTCTGGAAAGAAATCTCTTACCGCATTGTCATGCACAATGCCCGCAAGACCAACAGTTCCTCCCTCAAGGCAGATGCATGGCACCACCGCAGCGACGCGATTACTTCCGTCGCGGCCTTCATCGGCATCGCCATCGCATTGATCTTTGGCAAAGGCTACGAAACCGCAGACGATTGGGCCGCCCTGTTTGCCGCCGGATTCATCCTCTACAACAGTTACCGCATCTTCAGACCTGCCCTTGCCGAGATCATGGACGAACACGTCTACGACGAACTCATTCAGGAAATCAGGCGGGTGTCGCTCACGGTCGCAGGAGTGGTGGAGACGGAAAAATGCTTTATTCGCAAGGCCGGAATGAAATACCATGTGGACCTGCATGCCGTGGTGGATGCCGAGATTACGGTACGGGAAGGGCATGACATCGCCCACCAACTCAAAGACACATTGCGCAGCGAAATGCCCCAACTGGGCCATGTTTTGATTCATATTGAGCCCAGCGCCAATCCCGCAGAATAATCTTTGGACCCTTTTGGATAGGCATAAAGGTATGTCAGCTTGATCGCGCACGCGGATGGGCGACACTGTTTGCGGATCTGGAAATCGTGATGCTCGGATTTTGCTAGGCCGGCCGGCGAGACGTTTCAGCCGGAGGCTCCCGCAGGTGGGACCGGTGGGTGCAGCATCTGTTTTTCAGCCAGAGGCCCCCGCAGGCGGGACGCGGTGGCTGCAGCGTCGGCGTTTCGGCGGGACGCCGACGCCTCACAGTCGGCAATGCCGACCAATTCCCCTCTCCAAAAGCCAGCTGCCTACCCCTCCCCAAAAGCGCAGCGATGGGGAGGGGCCAGGGGAGAGGCGATCAAAAAGGCGGCAAGCCGCCAATTCAAAACCTCCGCGCCAAGGCGCGGATTCGGGGGGGGGGATCCTCATAACCCGAGGCTGCCGCCTCGGGCTACCGACAGTCGGCCCATTCTGGGCGAACAAAAAAACCACCAGGAAGGCAATGCCGACCAATTCCCCTCCCCAAAAGCGCAGCGATGGGGAGGGGCCAGGGGAGAGGCCACAAAATGGCGGCAAGCCGCCAACAAGAATCCCTACCAAAAACGAATTCCACCCACATCCCTTATCTTTGAGCCATCCCAGGACCCAAAATCCCCAATGTCTTCATGCCCCGCATAATCCTCCTTCCGATCCTGCTCCTCCTCACCAATGCCCTTTTTGCGCAGCGGGACGCGGTGACCATCCGGTTTGAGCCGACGTTTGGGGGCCTGCCCGTCGAATTGGACAAGGCCTACGGCTTGGCAAATGGCGATTCGGTGGTCTTGGAGCGCTTGCGGTTTTACGTCTCAGGAATGGAGCTGCTGCGTGGCGGCAAGGTCGTGGGCGAATGTCTGCCGGCTTACCGCTTGGTGGATGTTGCCGATCCTGCCTCCCTTATCCTGAAAAATCATTCGAAGAAAGCCCTTCAGTCCGACCGCATCCGCTTCCAATTGGGCATCGACAGCCTGACCAATGTCTCCGGCGCCTTGGCGGGGGACCTCGACCCGACCAAGGGCATGTACTGGGCCTGGCAAAGCGGCTACATCAATTTCAAACTCGAAGGAAATTCCCCCGCTTGCCCCGCGCGGAACCACTTTTTCCAGTTCCACTTGGGCGGGTATCTGCCTCCGTTTTTGGCCGTTCAGACCGTCGAATTGCCCTTGGCGCAAGTTCGGAAGGAAATTGTCATCCAATGGGCGGTGGACGAATGGCTGAATCGCATCGACTTGGGCAGAACTTACGAGGTGATGAGCCCGGGGGAAAATGCCGTCCAATTGGCGAGAATGGTTTCCAAAGGTTTTAAGGTCGTCGAATGAAAAGAGGCGGATTGTACGTGGTTCTGATGCTGGCTTTCTTCGGATTGGCCTTTCAAGCCCGTCGAATGCGGTTGTTTGAGCAGCCCAAGCATTTTCCAGCGCCTGTTTATGACTTTGCAGCGAATCCACTTTCGGCAGAGAAGATTGCCTTGGGAAGAGTCTTGTTTTACGATCCCATTCTCTCCGCCGACAGCACCATTTCTTGCGCAAGCTGCCATTCGCCCTACAATGCCTTCGCCCATACCGACCACGACCTGAGCCACGGCATCCGCGACCAAATCGGCACCCGCAATGCGCCGGCGCTCTTCAACCTCGCTTGGCATCCCGTGTACATGTGGGACGGCGCAGCCAATCATCTCGATATGCAAGCGCTCGCCCCGATCAGCCACCCCAAGGAAATGGCCGAATCGATTGAAAACGTGGTCGCAAAGCTCGAACGGCAGCCGATGTACAGCGGCCTTTTTGCACAGGCATTCGGCTACAAGGCCATCACCGGCGAATCTATCTTAAAAGCCTTGGCGCAGTTTCAGCTCACCCTCGTTTCCGCCCACGCGCGGTACGACAGCGTGCAGGCAGGCAAGGCGAAGTTCACCCCGCAAGAGCAAAATGGCTACCGTTTATTCCGCGAGAATTGCAATGCCTGCCACCAGGAACCGCTGTTTTCGACCTACGGCTTCGCCAACAATGGCCTGCCCATCGACACGACCTTGCAAGACTTTGGCCGGTCAAAAATCAGCCAAAATCCGCAAGACAGCCTGCAATTCAAGATTCCTTCGCTGCGCAACCTCACCTATTCATTCCCCTACATGCACGACGGCCGCTTCAAAAAGCTCGGGCAGGTGATCAACCATTATACCTCCGGCATTCAAAACAGTCCGAGCCTCTCCCCCATCCTGCGCAAACCCATTGTCCTGTCCTCCACCGAAAAAGTCGACCTGATTGCCTTCCTCCTGACCCTCAATGACCGGCAGTTTGTATTTGATCCGAAACATCAGTTTCCGCGGAATCCCGGACGTGGAAATCAAAGGTTAAGCGGGAGGACTCCAGAGGAGTCGAAGGTTGAACATTGATTGCTCCAGAGGTCAACCGTGAAATCGAAGGTTGATTGTCGACTCCAGAGGAGTCCTTTATAGAAGGTTGAACATTGATTCCGACTCCAGAGGGGTCCAACCTTTATAGAAATCGAAGGGACATGATTCCGACTCCGGAGGTCCAACAGTGAAGGTTCATTGATGCCAAAAAATCAAGGTTGAACATTGATTTCCGGCCAGCCTTTATAGAAATCGAAGGCTGAAGGCACCGACAGTCAACCTTATAGAAACGTTGTGGGAACCGACTCCGATGCCAACCTAGAAGGTTGAACATTGATTCCGACTCCGAAGTCAAAACAAACCACCAACGCAAATCAATTCCCCGAAAAAAAATCCTTCCTCCCCCGCAAGTTATCCCGAGAAACGACATCCAAACACCCAATCAACACAAAAAGGAAGATTCCAATGAGAATGAAAAAAGCAATTCTAACACTTTGCTTGATGGCGGGCGCCACCGCAAGCCAAGCGCAACTCAGTCCTGCGGTCACCGCATGGTTGCGCAATACCACCACAACCGGCAGTTATTACGCAAGCGGCAACAGCACCGCGATTCCCAACAACATCTTGGTGAATTGCCAGCGCGTAGAATATTCGGCGAGCAACGTGTACATTACCACGGCGGGCGTACCAGCCTATCCGACGGGACCATTTTTGGACGGGAACCCTTCGAATGCCACGAATCAGAATGCGATTTTCAAATTTCCGTTGAATCCGACCCAGAACACGGGCAATCCGACCGCGACGACGGGGGGCAATATCGGCGTCTTCATCAATGGTGTGGCGCTGTTTGACTACCGCGACGGTGTCGCTTGGAATACAACCACCAACGCGCTTTGCGGCGGACCGGGCAATCCGCCTTGCGCGGGCGGACCGCAGGCTACACAGTCTTGGAACCGTGATGCCGTCCCAGCCGAAAAGCCCGGCTTCGACTGCTCCAAAGGCCACCCTGCGATGGGTAACTATCACCATCACCAGAATCCATCCGCCTTCAAGCTGGATTTGGACGTCATTTCCACGATTTGCAATCTCTACGATGCCGACGGATTGTACGCCATCGACAGCACGGTCCACAGCCCCCTGATCGGCTACGCCTACGACGGCTTCCCGATTTACGGTGCCTACGGCTTCGCCAATGCGAATGGCACAGGTGGCATCACCCGCATCAAATCGAGCTATCAACTCCGCAACATCACCGTGCGTACCCATCATGCAGACGGCACCGATGTTCCCGACGGACCAGCTGTGGGCACAACCTATTACCTCGGTTATTGGCGCGAAGACTACGAATACATCAGCCATGCAGGTCAAGAAGACTACCTTGACGAGCACAATGGCCGCTTTTGCGTGACGCCCGAGTACCCCAACGGAACCTATGCCTATTTCGCGACGGTCGATGCAGACTGGAATTCGGCCTATCCTTATGTCGTCGGCCCCACTTTCTACGGCACTTACGCCAACCGCAAGGTGACCTCCGTAACCGAACCGACGACGGAATACACAGGCGCCGTTTCGATCTCCGAATCCGATTTCGACAACATGGCCATCTCCGTGTACCCCAATCCAGCGTCTGACTTGGTCGCCATCCAAATCGGCGGCTTGGTGCAGGAGGACCTGACCGTCGAATTGATCGATGTCACCGGCCGATTGATCCAGCAATCCAAAATCAATGCTGGCCAGACGATTGCCTACTTCGATGTGCAGACGGTCTATGACGGCATTTACCTGATCAAAGTCTCCAATGATCAGTACAGCACCACCAAAAAGGTGGTGGTGACAAAGCAGTAATCACCCATTGCCATCGTTGCGCTTGCAGTATTGGCATATTGGGAAATGAAAATTCAGGTCTTATTACAGAAAGGGGTTCAGCGGTCTGAACCCCTTTCTGTTCTAGGATCGAACCGGTTTGAAATCAAAATCAGGCATAACGGGTAATGTCGTTGAGTTTAGTGCTTCTGCCCCGTAGGGGGTAGTATGGTAGACCGATCACGTTGTCATAGCTCGTTTGACGGCATGCGAAAAACCGACATGATCGGTGTTGGAATCAATTCCGTGTAGAGACGGCGGCACGCCCCGTCTCTACACAGAGGAACCAACCAACTATTTTCCAATACCCGCAACCTTAATGACAAATTAGAACCCGAAATGGCGTACCTTTGCATTGTTGCAGCATGTCACTCTGACAATGGAGGGACAAGATGGTTGATGCAGCGGGTTGGATTTCAGGGAGCAAATGGCTGTTCCTCCTCAAAAATTAGTTGCTGTAGAACGATGAAGAACATTTTCATGGAAAAGAGTACCAAGCCCGCATCGCAGGACTTGCAACAGGCATTGGGAGATACTTTTGAAATTTGGCGCACGCTTGCAGCCTTTGCCTACAAATCTTCCCCGGGCGCGATTGAGGCTTGGACCTACGGCAATACCAAAACCGGCTGGGGATTCCGCATCAGCCAGAATCGCAAGGTGTTGGTTCACTTGCTCCCAAGGGACAAGTTCTTCCAAGTCGCCTTCGTTTTCGAACAAAAAGCAACTGATGCCATCTTGGCAAGTGATATTTCTGACGAGTTGAAAGCCGAACTCAAAGCCGCGAAAGTAGGCCTTGAGGGTCGTGCCATCAAAATCGAAGCACGCGACAAAGCTGGTCTCGACGACCTCAAGAAGCTGATCGCAATGCAGGCCGCCAACTAAGGCCTGCAGATTCCGGATTTTGCGCCACCTTCCAATCTCCATTCAGCTTCGAATGGATGAATTGTCATGTCCCGATAGCCGGAGGAAGTTCCATCCACAAACAAATTCACAGGCGGAGTGTTACGTTTCCAAAACCAGGGTGATGAAAAGCAAGTGGATCATTGGAATGTTGGGAATCGTGTTATTCCTGACTGCCGTTGCGGCGCACCGTGTAATCACCTGGAAAATCGGCGAATGTTATGCTATTCGTTTCGAGACCGAAAAGGTTTCCGGAGCATTTACGCAACTCAGCGGCAGGATCGAATTTAACGAAACCGACTTGTCGGCCTCCCTGTTTGATGTAGCCGTAGCGACGGCATCGATCGAGACCGGCATTGGCCTTAAAAACAAACATGCCCGCAGCGAAAATTGGTTTGATGCCGAGAAATACCCCGAGATCCGGTTCCGCAGCAGCAGCATCGTGAAGGTGACCAATGGCTATGAAACCCGAGGAACGCTCGATATGCACGGCGTGCAAAAGGAAATTGCAATTCCCTTCACGTTTGTGCAGGATACGTTCAAAGGAACCTTTTCCCTGAACCGACTGGATTACAACCTCGGTGCAACAGAAGGCATGCAAGGCAGCGTGGGCAAGGAGTTGAAGATCGACTTGGCGGTGCCGGTTTCAAAATAAAGCCTTCAACAGGAACAAATGAACTTCATTCAGTGCTGATGCTGCGAATGCAACGTGTCTAAGCCGTCTTTTTCGCTTCCTCTTTATTACTGACAGCCAACTTATTGGGACGGTAATAATCATCCAAAAACTGCTGTTTGGAGTCGCGATAGGATTCGATGCCGCCGATTTTGTGCAGGAGCCAGATATAGGCCCAGGCATTGTCCCATTGATAAGGCAGAAATCCGGAGCGGGCGCTGTTGGGGTACAAATGGTGATTGTTGTGCCATTCGCCGCCGAGCAAACCCGGCCGTGTTTGGTTGATCGACATGTCGCGCCGGTTAAAGTCAATTCCGTCCTGCCGCTTGTCCTCACCACCGCCATGGCCTTGGTAGTTAAATGTCCGCACCGCCAAGACCCAGAGCATGGCCCCGAAAAACATGGCACAAGCCAGTCCATGACCGCCAATCAGGTAGAAGGTGCCGTACCAAAATGCCCAATTGAGCACCCAATGGAGCATCGTCGGCAAGGGATGCGTCACCGAACCCCATTTTTGGTATTGTTTGTAGCTGTTGATGTAGATCCCGGTATGCGTCAGGAACTTCGTCGTGCGGATGTAGTCCTCCTCACTCATGTCCTTGGCGATCGGCTGATGATTGGTGTCCGCCAAGAAGCAATACAAGAACCCTCCAGAGGCATTGTAAGGATCGCCCGGCTTGTCTGATTTCATATGGTGGACGTGGTGCGAGACAACATAAATCTCCTCCGGAATCAGCCGCACAACCAAGTTTTGGGTCAAAATTCGCCAAAAGGCATTCTTGAATTTGTAGGCCCTGTGCGTGGAATAGCGGTGGTACCAAATCGTGCCATGGGTGCTCATAAATACCATTCCGTACAGCACCCCGATGAGGAGGTAAGGCCACCAGAAAAAGTACGTAAAAAACAGGACGACCAAGGGAATCAAGCACATCACCCAGAACCATCCGACCAAAGCAGACCAATTTTTCTTGGTTTTGAAAATATTCACACGAGAAAGGAGCTCTTTCACGAGTTGAGTTTTCGAAGGTTTGATCAGTTCGCCGTTTTCATCTTCCCAACCGTAGGAAGGTTGCTGCAAAACTTGGTCGATAAAAGCCATACAAAAACAAAGATTAACATCAAAAAAGGCCAAAGAGGCAAGCGCAACGACGTGTTGCGTACCGCCAAGAATCCTGTTTTAGAGGGAATCGTTGTCACTGAAGCGCAGTCAATCCGATCAACGAACACGTGGGGAAGGTTGAATTCTTAACAATCAGGGCATAAGAACGGCAGGAATTCGCAGAATGCCAAACTGACGATGGTGATTGTTGCCGGAAAGCGGAAAACGTCCCCGATTCTCCCCTTCACGCTTCTCTTCCAGGACAACATATTCAGGATGCTATTCCGGAAAATACAACTGATTATTTCGTCGCATGGGATCCTGCCGCGCAGAACATCTGGAAGCTTGAATTTCGCACGGAGGAAGGTTTCAGGTGAATACAAATGCGGATCACGGCAATGGAAACCCGATTTTCGGTCGCCTTGGCGACATTCGTGTTTTCCACGTACCTTTCCTTCATGACAGAAGTTTCGTGCGCGACATGCAGGGCAGTGATGGCCCTCGGGGCCAAAACCGCACCTTTGGAAGGTGAAATGTGGCCCAATTCGGTGCCCGCGGAAGCTGATGCCCTTGAGGTATTCGCACCCGGAAGCGGTCATTCGCAAACCGTGCAGATCCGTCGCTGCCGCGACTGCGGCACACTTTATCGCTACCGCTACCATTCCGAATACGATGTCTCCGGCAGCTGGGACGACTATTTCTTCTGGAGGATGAGCGATGCGGCGCAGGAAAAGATCGGCCGGATTTTGCAGATGCCAAAAGGAAGCCGCGCGCCGGCGCATACCGCCGCCTTGAAGCACCCACAGGCAGACGTGCGCGAAGATGCCGCCTTGCTCCTGTGGATTCTGATGGACGACGGCGAGCCCATGTCCGCCGAATTGCTGGAAGCCGCCTGTTTTGCCTTGGCAGACAGCACCTACCTGGTGGGCAACTATTGCTACCGTGGCCTGCTGAGCTTTGCATTCCGTGGCAAGGCCGAGGCCGGCTTGCTACAGGTCGCTGTGAACCAAGCAAAACAAACAGCCACAGAGGACCGGTTTGGATGGATTTTGCTGAAGGAATGTGCCGAAATCATGAAGTAAGCCTGAGCCCAATGCCAGGAAATCGTGAGATTTGATTTACAGGAGGCAAATTGTATATTTGAAAGGTAATGCATGTAGGCAAGACTGGGCTAAAAGATTCAATCACCTCTAAATTAATCCATTAGTTGACCACAATTCTTTTCTGACTGGACAAATTCAACCATTGAAAAGCATCTTTTCAATGCAAGTGATTTCAATGTTCATCCCTCGGCGCTACGTATATACCATCACGGATTCTACCAAGAGCAATGCAACTGACGACAAATCCAACCACAGCAAGGCAAACAAAAATCTGGGCTGATTTCGTTGTCTACACCTTGCAGCGTTATTGGTGGGTGTTGATCGTCTGTATGGTCCTTGGCGGAATTCAAGGTTATCAACTGACCCTTGCCATGCCGAGGATCTACGAAGTGCGTGCGAGTTTTTTGGTCCCCGCCGAAGCTGCCCCTTTGGAATACGAAAGCTTGCTTTCCCGCAGCCTCATTACGAAGGCCATCGGCAATGACGGTAGGTTTGAAGTCACAAACTATGTTAAAGGCAATCGGGGACAACAAGTTGAAATGTATGACGAATCCCCCTTTCAAATCCGCCTCATTGCATTTCCGGAACATTTGAAAAACATCCCTCACCGGATCAAAATTTTTGAAGACCGGAGCTACGAAGTCACCTTCGAAGCTTTGAAAAAAAAGGCCACACAACGCGGCCAAGCGGGTATTCCGTTAGCAATCGGGTCCGTTCAAATTTCAGTGACCGCCACAGAATTTTGGAATGCTGACATGTTGAACAAGGAATATACTTTTGCGGTCCAAAGCAAGGAGGCCTTGACCACAAGGGTACTGCAAAACCTGAAGCTGATGTATGAGCCGAGTCACCCCAACCGCATCAATCTGTATTACAAAGACGCCCATCCAAAGCTGGCTTTTGATTTATTGGATGCATTCATAGGTGCCTATTTGGAGCAATGCAAATCGAGACGAAAAGATCTGCTCAATGAGCTCAAGCTACAATTAGAGGGAGAAATGAGGGTGCTTGAATCAAAACTCATCACCGCCGACGACTTCGATTTCTTCTCACAACTCTCCAAAAGTAGTTTGCTTATCCAGGACTCTTCCGTGGTGGAAATGCTCCGGTTGCAAGGGGAGGTGTTGGGAATGGAAAACCGGCTCAAGGTTCTGGACGAATTCAAGCGCGGAGCGATCACGGCTGTGGCTTTGCTGGATTATCTCAAACAAGACATGAATCCAATCGATGACAGCTTGAGGTACCTGCTCACCCAAAATGCCTTTGCTGCGGGCGCAGCAAAAGATACACAAGGTGAGAAGATCGTATCCTTGGTCGACAGCTTGCTGGAATTGAGCCGCCTTTCCATTGCCAATATGGATTCAAAGATCAAGCGCGTCAATGCTGAGTACTTGGGCTCAGTGGGGATTTGGACAGACTGGAGAAGGCAAATGCCATCAAAGGAAGAATCCAATCCCAACCTGAATGCGATCCTGTTGCAACGCTACCTGCAAGCAATGGCCGAGTTGGCAAAGATCGAATTGGAAACAAGAAAGCAATTTGCTTTGCCAAATCTCATTGACCCGCCCTACCATTCGCCAAGTCAAAACAGAACCAACAAGGTTCGGATGCTGGCCGCGTGGATCGTCGGAATGAGTATGCTCGGAGCGTTCTTGGCCTTTTTGATCGCCTATTACAAACGTCGGATTGGCTCCATTGCCCATTTACAAATTATCAGCGACCAATCGGAACTGATTCAATGGAGCGTAAGCGGGAATAGGGACATCCTACGCAAGCAGGCGACCAAATTGGAGCTATCCTTGAAGCCGGAAGTCAAGCTGATTGCCTTGATTGGCAATGCTTCCCAAACCCAACCCTTGGCGGAATCCTTGGCTGCCTTGGCTTTCGAATTCGGAAAGCAAGTATTGATCATCAATACGACGGTCAAGGGCGAGGAATTGGGTTGGGAGCGCCTGGCACTTCCCGCCGACACCAAGCCCGGTTGGTGGTTTTCGCGGGAAGCTGCTGTATTCCTTGAGGAGAAAGCGGCCACTTATGATCGCGTGTTGTTGTGTTTGGAGTCCCCCATGGTGGTACCGGAAGTTTCGGCGGCAGTGAGGCAAACGCATTTGTCTTACTTCATCATCGAAAAAAACACCACAAAAGTCAGCGATTGGCACAACTGGGAATCCTATTGCAAAGATTTGGGAATCGTTGCCAAGGCAATGTTCCTGTCCTAGGTCTCCCCCCCCATTGGCAACACTTCAAGCAGGTTCGCGAGCCGCAGATCCGGGTGAATTTGAAGAACGTACTTCGGTGACAATTGGTACTTGAACAAAATGCCAAGGCCGACCCCCATGAGAGGTCGGCCTTGGCGATATCTGTAGGAATACCTATTGCTTCTGCATTCTCAAGCTATGCACCAACCCGTCACGCTCCAATTGGATCAAGTACAATCCAGAGGAATGGGTTGACAAGTCGAGGTGCTCCTGGATTTCGCCCAAACCTACTTGCACCGTTTTTTGGAGTACGCAAGTGCCCTTGGCGTCAAAAATCATAATTCCCAAGTCGCCGACGGTTTCAGCGTTGACTTCCAAGACAAACAAACCTGCACTTGGGTTGGGGTACAACTGCACTGTCATGCCGAGCGCGTCTTCCAATCCGACAGCAAGGGCAATCGAGTCGCAGGTCGTGCCCGTTGCGCAACCGCTCGAAACGGTGAGGCAGACGTTGTAGGCACCCAAGCTGGCATATACGTGGTTGGGGTTTTGGACGGTGGAAGTGCCGCCATCACCAAAATCCCAAGCCCAAGTTGTCGCCGAGGCATCGGAAAGGTCTTGGAAGTCCACAGAAAGGGCACTCACGACAGTGGAAGTAAAGGCCTCATTCAATAGCGCGCAAACCGTGACAGTATGGCAAACCGTCTCGGTGCTGCAGCTATTTGTTGCCGTGAGGCAAACGTTATAGGTGCCATTGGCTGCGTAGGTATGACTGGGGTTTTGCAGGTTGGAGGTGCCGCCATCCCCAAAGTCCCAAGCCCATGTCGTGACTGTCGGATGGCTTTGGTCAGTGAATGCGACCTGTAATCCGCTTGGATTGGAGGTAAATGCGGCAACGGGCACCTGACAGGTGGTTACGGTATCGCAAAAGGTTTCTGTGCGACAACCGTTTCCAATGGTGAGGCAGACGATGAAGCTGCCGTTGGAAGCGTAGGTATGCGTCGGGTTTTGAGCAGTAGACGTACCGCCATCACCAAAGTCCCATTGCCAGGAGGTGGCCGCGCCGGTGCTGGCATTGGTAAAGGAATAATTCAGGCCGGTGTTGGTATGCGAATAGCCGGCGGTCAGGAGCGCACAGAGTGTGGTACTCGTCGTATTCGTGGGAACCGGCGGCATAAAGTCGAAATAATTGCCCGCGCGATTGGTGATGGTCGTACCTACAGGCACACCAGCGTTCAGATTGATCTCGTAGGCGATATAGCCATGGCTCAGCGGCTCATTGGCAAAGCTGTCCAGCAACAAGATGTTAGGAAATGTAAACTGCACATTGCGCTGCCCGGTGAGCGAAACTTGATAATTGTGGCTTGCGCCCGTCACACGCAAGGATCCCGCATCCAAGTACTGACTCAATGTATCTCGTACGACGATGTTGAACGCAGTATCGGTACCTGTATTTTGGAACCGAATCATGTATCTGAGCAAGTTGGTGCTTGGGTCCACCGGACCTTCGGCAATGTTGCCATTCGCATCCCAAACCCGCTTGTCGTTGGGGTCAGATGAGCCAACGACCAATTGCGTACGAGTACGCGAATTGTTGCCCGGGAGAGGGTCGTTTCCGACCACGGGAATATTGCTCACAAAGGTTAAAGGCGTACTAAGTGGCGTTAGACTGGATGTACTGGTAACCACCAAAAACGATTGGTTATACCCCCCGGGCATTGATGGAATCAGCCAACTTACCACATTTCCTACGACCGAAGTCGGGGCAGGAGTGGCTGAAACAAAGGTGACCAAGGGGTCGAGTATATAGGTGGCAGTTACATTCGTGGCTGCAACGGTTCCCGCGTTGAAAAAGCGAACGTAGTTATTGGTAGAGAACCCGGGGCGATAGGCAAGCGAATAGTTGGAGGTACCCAGATCCGTGCAGAGCCCATCATGCCAATAGAAGTCGTTTCCGTTGTCTTGGCTCATGGATGTAGGGATGCTGGCTGTTTGAGAACCCGTGCCTGGACAAACCCAATTGCCGCAGCTCGTACTTATCGCAGGCACAGAAAGGGTATAATTGCCCAATGGAATCCATCCGCCATAATCACCTTGCGGACCTGTCGTGAGGTAGTATGGGCCCGGTGTCAGCGTGATGATGGTATTTGCAAAAGCGGCCTCCCCAACGTTTTCGATGCAATTGCTGTTGGCATCACTGATCACCTTTCCGCTGATATAACCGTAGTTGGAGCCAGGCCCGACCCCCACATTCAACGCATTGAAAAAGTTGAAAAAGCCTCCGATAGTTTCCAAACGGTAGTTTCCAAGCGGTGCATTGGGCGGGATATTGAAATTCACCGTGGCATTGGTGGCATTGTTTGGGGTAAAATTCAGCCCGTGATACATTGTCCCGGTCTGGACCTGATGCCGCAGCCAAGCGCCGGTCACCGTCGTGAAGTTGGTGTTGTTGCCAGTGATGATCATCGTGATGCTCTGTCCAGCAGTCGTCGTCGAAGGGTTTACATTTTGGATGGTTTGTCCAAATGTGGAAGAAACCAAAACAAGGCAAGCAATGAAGAATACCAATGTTGTTTGCTTCTTCATCAAGAGAAGGGGAAGTTCAAATTTTGTTTTCATAAGCCAATGGTGAATAAGTCAAAACAGGAAAAGATCGTGAGCGGCCCGAAGTCCCATTCACGAAATCCAAAACAACCGATACCTGTAAAATGTACTTTTGAAGGCCATGGAAATGGTTCGCATGCCACTGCGAACCAAACTCTAAGCTAAAATTAATCACCTCTTTTTAGAAATCCAAATTGGCTACAAGCATTTGCTAGAGGTCGATGATGGCCAGACCTTCAAGGCTTTGCACAACCTTCCATGCATTCGTTCATGAAAGAAACAGCTGAATGACAAGTGCAAGTAATTAGGCGGCTTTATAGGATTCGTTCAGCATTTGGATTTTTGGCAGGATGTAGAGAATCAACCCTGCAAAAAAATCACCCATAAGGCAGACCGAGGTTCCATCTCCAACCATCGAAAACCTGGATCAAACGGTTTTCTTGCGACCAGCAGGTTCTCCCTCCCCTAGCAGTCCCCCATACGGTTTCAGCGAAGGTGACTCATCCATGATTACCTTGATCATGCCGAGAATCGGGATGAACAGGATCATGCCTGAGACGCCCCAGACCATTCCACCCAAGACCACGACCAAAATGATCGCCAGAGGATTCAGCTTGATTTGTTGTCCCACGACAAACGGCACGACAAAATTGTTGTCAATGATTTGAATGACCCACAAAAAGACAAAAACCAATACCGGCGTGAGCAGGCTGTCGGTCGTAACGAATGCGTAGGCGACGGAAATCGTGGACCCGATCAATACTCCCAGATAAGGGATGATGTTGAGCAAGGCGACCAAAACAGCAAAAAAGAGCGCATGTTTGATGCCCAGAATCAAAAACAGGATCAGCACCAATACTGAAACGATCACAACTTCAATCCCGACGCCGCGGAGGTACCGCTGCACCGTATGAGACACATCGCCCAGCGTTTGGAAAATATGTTTCTTGTTTTTGCTCAAGGTCATGGTAGACACAAACCGGTGAAACAGCGCACGGTAGGTCAGCAGAAAAAACATGTAAATCGGCACCACCAGCATCAAGGCAACCGATGTAAGTGTACTTTGAACGGTACTCGCAACGGTTCCAGCAATTCCGGATGTTGCATCGGCAAATTGCACCCTGAACTGTTCAGGCTGCTCGTCAAATGGAAGGCCCAGCTGAGCGTCTGCAAAATGTCGCAGCGTCTCGATGGTCGTAGCCAATTTAAGTGCAATTTCAGGGGCGTCCTTGGCCAAGCCGAATGCCTGCGATGCCAACAGAACCAAAACCCCACCGATCCCGATCATCAGCGTCAGCACTGTCAATACCGAAGCCAAGGCCCGGATTTTGACCCTTCTCTCCCACCATTCTGCAAGCGGCAATACCATCAGCGTGAGCAAAATAGCCCAGGCAAGTGGCACCAACAGAAACTGCCCGAGGACCATCGCGACAAGCACCAAGGTAATCCCAAGTGCAATCATCGTGAAACGTACATAGCCAGGTAGTTCATTCATAGGTGATTCATTCAGATTGGTTGTCTTCATCGGTTTGTCTGGGCTTACGTCTGCCAAAAATGAAACGCCAGGCAACTTTCCCGGCATATTTGATGCTGTCCTGATTTTGGATCACCAAGTTGGTGACCCCGACTTGAAGAGCTGCCCCAACGGCTTGCCGGGTTTCATTCTCCGACTTTCCCGTCACCAGTCTTTTTGTGAGATGTCCTGCGGCAAGACCCAGCAGCGGTCCGATCAGGTCATCCATCGATGTCGACGAACTTGTCAAATCCTTGACGGTACTTTTGATCAAGTTGATCGGTTTGAGGCTGTCATAACCTTCCCGAAAGCGTTCGCTGAGTAGTTCGCGCTTGGTTGCTTGCTCCCCTTCGAGCCATTCGATGGTGGAGTCCAGTGCGGAGGAATATTCCTTGTTTTTCATACAAGACTATTGAAGGACCTTGAAAATGATGAAGTTGGAGATCATGCGTTTCAGGCGTCTATGCAAAAACACCGCGACAAACATCCCGATAAGCGCATAGGCACCGGCGACGACAAAGGAGCCATAATAGGGCTTGCCCAGCACTTCGCCGAGCCAATCTGCCAAACCCAAACTGGCAAACAGCAAAAAGGCCATCACCAGCACTCCCACCAACATCCGCGGCAGCAACGTCGAAATGGCATCCGAAGTCTTGGAAAGCACCTTTAGCCGGATGAGCTGATAGCTTGTCTTGCCATAATCCGTGGCACGCTCGATCAGAAGCTCAACCAAGGCGGTTTTTTCTTCGATATGATCGGCCAAAATGGAGTTTTGCGGAGATTCCATGCCCTTGTTTTTGGGGTTGTTGATTGGAAATGCCGAGTTACAGGGTTTCGGGACGGTCAAAAAAGATTGGCCGCCCCGGTATCCTGAATCGTTAAGGCTTAGGCCCTGACTGATTTAGCTTCGCGTTCAGCATGCTCCAATTTGGCTTTGCCATTGGAAATCATTTCCGAGCCTTCTTCTTTGGCTTTCTCAAAGCGATCGGTGATGCCTTCGAGGAAATCCGAGAATTTTTCCTTGATGGAATCTACATAGTCCTCACCCTTTTTGGTGATTTTTTTGCGGGTGTCTGTTCCTTTGTTTGGGGCAAACAATACGCCTAACATGGTGCCGACAGCGAGGCCAGCCAATACGCCCAAAATTACTTTTACAGTAGAATTCATGATCTTTTTCGTAAGTGTGGAACCATTTCCACATTGCAAAGGTGGGACAGCAACAACTGCGATCACTTACATGCAGTCCGGGAATTGTTGCATCCATCACGGATGTGCCCATATTTCGCTAACAAACTTGCCGACAACATCAAAACGAGGCAATCGGATTCCTTCGAATGGAAATTTTGGGAGAATCGGCCTTCCTTTTGCACCGGGATTCCTTGTAAATTACAGCATGAAAAGTTCCTCAACCCTGAAGTATGGCCTTTGGTCGGCACTTCTGTTTTTTGTTTGCCTCTCCGCTACAAGCTGCAACAAAGACAAAAGCATCGACCCGGAGGATGCTGCAGACTTTGAAGCCTATTTGGCTGATGAAATGGATGCGCAGCATATTTCGGCTGCCTCCGTGGTGCTTTTCCGGGGCAATTCAGTTCTCTATGAAAAATATGAAGGCCTGGCGGACCGGGAAAACGGAACTGCATTGAATGCCGATCAGGTCTTTTTGTTGGCTTCCGTTTCCAAGACCATTACAGCTGTCGCCTTGATGCAATTGTTTGACCAAGGCCGCTTTACCTTGGAAACACCGATCAACGATCACCTTGACTTCGACGTCATTCACCCGGACTTCAGCACGCCGATCACCTTCCGGCATTTGCTCACGCATACCTCGGGCATCATCGACGGCCCCTCTACGGACGATCAATACTATTATGGCCAAGACAGCCCCGTTCCGCTTGCGACTTACATGCGCGACTACCTCACACCTTCCGGCCAATTCTATGATGCGCAACAAAATTTTGACAGCTTTGAGCCTGGCGAAGGCTACGAATACAGCAACATCGGATCAGCTTTGATGGGCGTGTTGGTAGAGCAGATCAGCGGAATCGGCTTCAATGATTATTGCAAGCAAAATATTTTCCAACCTCTGGGCCTGACGCGCACTTTTTGGCGCCTCAGCGAAATCGACACGACCACCATCGTGCGCCCTTACACCTACGACCGCCGCGAATTCCAGCCTTTGCAGCACTATACATTCACCGATTACCCCAACGGCGGCTTGCGCTCCAATGGGCTGGACATGATGAAGTTTTGTGCAGCCATCGCCAATGGCGGCGAATTCAACGGCACCCGCATACTTCAAGCATCCACCGTTGCTGAAATGCTGAAATTGCAGATTTCAGACCTCGATGAGACCCAAGGTTTGAGCTTTTACATCCAACATGCATCGGAGAATCTTTGGGGCCACGAAGGCGGAGAAAGTGGCGTGAGCACGGTCGTCGCCTTCAATCCCGACAACCAAACCGGTGCCATTGTCCTCACCAATGCCGACGACGCCGACCTTCTTGGGGTTGTGGTGTCGGCTTACCGCTTGGCAATGAAGTTGTAAGAGTGGGTCTTACCACATGCGGTCAAGAATCAACGCGTCAACGTCCTTCGGGTCAATTACGGCTTCGACACGCACATCCAATGGGCCATCGACCACCGTTTTCGTTTCCGCATCGAAATATTTTGCCCAAACGCGTATTTGACTTAATCTTCGTTGGGTGGAGCCAATGGATTGGATATGATTTAAGCGGCTTGTTGAATCAGAACCATCGGGAAAGGAAAAAATTTCATCCCTGGCAAATCCGCATTTGCACTTGAAATAAAGTGTTCCTTGAATGAGGTAGATCGGAAAACCATCATTTCGGATAGAAACATTTCGAATTTCTGCCTCCGGCTGCCAATTTTCGCATGGGACATGGCCTGCCACTTCCCATTCCAGCCAACCAATTTCCTTGTCGAGCGTGTCTACCTGCAGGCGCATGAAAACATCAGAAAGGGGAATGGAATCCGTGCAACCCACATCGCTCTTGAAAAGCACGTAGCTCTGCCCGTATGCCAAACCGGCAAGCAAGACGAAGAGGGGCAAAACAACAACGGACTTTGGATTCCAGCGCATGGGCTGAATTTCGTCAGAAATCGTGGATGGAGCAAGCTGTAGGTAGGGTGGTAAAAAGTGGCAGGCGCTTTTGTAGTCAGAAGGCGATGCTGTGAAGCCTCCCAATTGTTGCATCGAATTACATCGAGCCGATCATCCAAACACAACATCCAGATAAATCTCAGTCAGCGGAATTTGAATGCCCAAGGAATGCAAAACCACGAAATCGGTCATGTCCTGATAGGTCGCAAACCGCCATCCACCGTCTTCAGTGAGCGTCATCACATCCACCTGCGGAATCAACTGTTCAATGATCACGTATTCTTTCAGGCTTGGAATGGTCATGTATTTCCGCAACTTTCCACCTCGGTCGTAACGCCAATTGCTTGCGGATAGCACTTCCACGATCAAGGTGGGATTGGTGAAAATGTCGTTTCGGTCTTGGGTCGCCTGCAGGTCACCACAAATCACTGAAGCATCAGGAAAGACAATCGCGCCATCAGCTTCGATCTCATAGGTAAGGTCACTGTTGTAAGCCCGGCAGCCCGAACCTTTCAAATGACCGCGCAGTTCGCTGGTAATATTCGTTGCAATCAAGCTATGGGCAGCCGTTCCGCCTGCCATGTCATAGATTTCGCCGTCCAGAAATTCCGCCTTCCCCTCTATGGAGTCCAAGTAAGCCAGAAACTCAGCTCTGGTTGTCAACAATTTTTTTGCTGCATCTCCCATAAGCCAAAGTTAATCATGAATCCCAAATCGAGCAACCCAATGCCTTGACAGCATTGCCAATTGGTCATCTCGTGCCACAATCGCCTGCCCGTCTCCAATTCCCATCTCCAAATCCAAATTAACGTCATCGGCCCTCACACCGCACTTCGGGTAGCACCAGCGACGCAAATGCCCCACTTTCCTCCACTCACTGACCCATTTTCAGGCCAATGCCCAAAATATCCTCAAAAACATTACCACATTCTTCAAAACTGATGCATCTTTGCCCCGCATCCCACCCCTTTTGGGGACGGCTGCCACTGCGGTGAATGCCTCAAAAACGCTTTAAATCAATGGTTTTGAGGCCTGTTACCTAAAAGTTTTCCACAAACGGTGGGAAATAGTGGCAGACAGTGGGAGAGTTTCTTGAAAGTGATTTAACTTTGGGCCTATCATTGCTGAAGGTCGTGGCCTTATGAGACCCATTTACGGGGAATATGAATGTCGATTGGACTCCAAGGGAAGGTTTGCCTTTCCCTCGGGGCTTAAGAGACAATTGCCTGACGATCAGCAAAAAGAGTTCGTTCTCAACCGTGGTTTGGACGACTGCCTCGTGCTTTATCCAGTGAAAGTCTGGGAAGCTGAGTTGCGGAAAATCCACTCCAAAAATCAGTACGTCGCCAAGAACAGGGCTTTTGCCCGGATGTTCCAAAGTGGCGCCCTCCCCGTGGAGCTCGATGCGAGCAACCGGGTACTGATCCCAAAGCGGTTGGCGGCACATGCGAAGATCAACCAGGACTTGATTGTCGTGGCTTCGTTTGACCGCATTGAAATCTGGGACAAGGCCACTTATGAAGAATGGCTCGGCAGCGGGCAATTTGACATGGAAACCTTGTCGGAAGAGGTGATGGGCAATCTCCCCGACACGCAAGATGAAGGCTGAGTACCACCGGCCGGCCCTCTTGCAGGAAACGGTTGATTTGCTCAGCGTAAGACCCGACGGCACATACGTCGATGTCACCTTTGGAGGTGGAGGCCATAGCGCCGAAATCCTCAGAAGGCTGGGCCCAAACGGCAAGTTGTTTGCCTTTGACAAGGACCCTGACGCGCAACAAAACCTCCTCCAAGACCCCCGGTTCCAATTGATCGATCAGGATTTCAGGTTCATTGAAAAGGCTTTGAATTCCAAGGGCATCACGCAAGTCGATGGCATTCTGGGCGATTTGGGGGTTTCCAGCCACCAATTCGACGAAGGTAGCCGCGGTTTCAGCTTCCGGTTTGATGCACGCCTCGACATGCGCATGGATCCGTCAGCGGCCTTTGACGCGGTCGACCTGCTCAACTCCTACTCCGAAGCCGATTTGCGGCAGATTTTGAAGGAGTGGGGCGATGTGCAGCAAGCGGGTAAGATCGCCGCCGCTATCGTCACGGCACGCAAAAACCGCCGCATCGAAACGACAGGCGACATGGAGCGGGTTGTAGGCAGCGTCATCGCCGCCCAAAACCTCACCAAGATCCTGACCCTGGTTTACCAGGCCATCCGGATCGAAGTGAACGGCGAGTTGGATGCTTTGGAAGCGTTGTTGGAGTCCGGTCTGCGGCTCTTGCGTCCCGGTGGACGCATGGCCATCATCAGTTACCACTCCCTTGAAGACAGGCTCACCAAGCAATTCTTCAAGACAGGCAACCTCAAAGGCGAAGACCAGCGCGACTTCTTCGGACGTTCGCTCTGCCCCTGGAAACTGGTCACAAAAAAGGCGGTCGTACCCTCGGCCCAGGAAGAAAGAGAAAACCCAAGGTCACGTAGCGCAAAGCTGCGGGCCGCGGAGAAAATAGAATTGTAGTCAAAAATCGCCGTCCCCTTGCGGGACCTTGCTGCTCAAATGGAAAATGAAAATCGTGTGAAAGAAACACAAGCGACAGTGGAAGCTGAAGCGCCTGTGGAGAAGGCACGCCCATTTTCTTGGTTGAAAAGGGGTGCACTCCGGTCCAAAGATGCCGGACGATACATCCGCTACATCCTGTTTGTGGTCTTTGTGGGCATGGTTTACATCTGGAACTCCCACATCGCCGAGAAGCAGGTCAAGGAGGAAGCCAGGCTCCGCAAGGAGATTGCCGATGCCAAGGCCGAATACAAAACCATGCATGCACGCCTGAGCTCAGGCACACGCAGGCAGGTCATTTTTTCAAAAGTCGATTCGCTGGGCCTACGCTCCACCAATACCAACGTTTTTAAGCTCACAAAATCAAAATGAACAAGGTTTCGGACAATATCCTCAAACGCGTTTACCTCCTCTTCGGGGCGGTGGCGTTGTTTGCTGTCCTGACCTTGGGCAGGGTGGCGCAAATTCAATTTTTCCAGGCCGACAAGTGGATCAATGCCGTGGAAAAGGAGCGAGTGTACGAAAAGCACATCCCTGCAGCACGTGGAAACATCCTTGCCGACGGTGGCGAAGTGCTTGCCACAAGCCAGCCTTTTTACATGTTGCCCATCGACCCTTCGCGCGTCGACACCACGCAATTGACCTTTCCAGCCCAGTTTGACTCCCTTTGCAAATTGCTCGGCCAACATTTCGGGGACGAATTGCACGACGAAAACTACTACCACGACTTCCTCATGGGCCATATCCGGTTCCGGGATGAGCGTGGCAGGCCTGACCGCCACGTTTATGTCTTGCGCCAAAAAGTGGACTTCGAAGATTACCGCATGGTGCGTGAATGGCCGATCCTGCGCAATAGCAAGTTTGAAGGTGGGTTGATGGTCGAGAAGCTCAACAATACCCGCTTTTATCCTTATGACAGCCTTGCCCGCATCACGCTCGGCGTGATTGCGCATGACTCATTGCCGCTCAAGGGATTGGAATTCGCATTCCACAAATATTTGAAAGGCGAGGAAGGCATTTCGCTCGTGCAACGCATCGCAGGTGGCCATGAATTGCCGTTGCAAGTCTATCAAGAAGACGAAGACGGCGACGACATCGAGACCACCATCAATGTCGGTATCCAAGACATTGTCGAAACCGAATTGCGCAAAGGCGTCCTGCGCACCAACGCAAAATATGGCGTTGCAGTCCTCATGGAAGTCGGCACCGGCGAAATCAAGGCCGTTGCCAATTATCCTGAGACACAAAACCACGCATTGGCAACCCGGAGCGAACCCGGTTCGACCTTCAAATTGGCATCCTTTATGGCCTTGTTGGAAGACAACCGCATTAACCTGGACGACAGCATCGACGCGCAGCGTGGCATCTGGAAATTCTATGATGCAACGATGAAGGACCACTTGGAATACCATAAGATTTCGTTTCGCGATGCATTCGAAGAGTCTGTGAATACCGTCACTGCACGCATGGTGGATTCCATTTACGGCCGCAATTCGGCAGCATGGTTTGCGCATTTGGAAAAATTTGGTTTGACCAAACCGGTCATGCGGCAGGAACACATTGTTGGTGAGCCCGCACCCACCTATGTAAGGCCTGACGACAACGACTGGACAAAAATCACGATGCCATGGATGGCGATCGGATACAACTCGCAATTGACGCCGTTGCAAATCCTGACATTTTACAATGCCGTTGCCAACGATGGCCGCATGATGGAGCCGATCTTGGTAAAACGCATCCGTCATGGTGCAAAGATTCTGGTCGAATACGAATCGAAACTTTTGAATGCTTCCATTGCAAGCAAGCGCACCATTGCCGAGGCTCGGAAACTCCTCGAAGGCGTTGTTTTGCGCGGTACTGCCAAACATGTGCAAATCGGCGACTGCAAAATCGCGGGCAAAACGGGTACAGCTAAAAAGATCAACAAGATCACCAAAGCCTACGAATCCCGTTATCAGGCATCGTTTTGCGGGTATTTCCCTGCCGACAAACCACGTTACTCATTGTACATCATGGTCGATGAGCCAAGTGGCGACGAATATTATGGCGCTTCCGTTGCCGGGCCGATTTTCGCGGAGATTGCGCAGCAGGTGTATACGAGTGACATGGACCTCGTGCCCGAGTTTTCCGCGCCTGCCTTTGCAAGCAGCACCCCGATGACGCGCATCATGCATCAAGGCAATGCACAGGCTGTCTACAAGCAGCTTGAACGCAAAGGCCCAACTGAAGCCGAAGGCACTTGGATCAAAAGCACCGAAGTTGAGGGCAAACTTCAATTTTCCAAACTCGAAATCAAGCAAGGCCGCGTGCCGAATGTCTATGGCATGAGCGCCAAAGACGCCATTGTCTTGCTGGAAGGCCTGGGCATGAAGGTTCTCCTCAATGGCCACGGCAAAGTCAGGTCACAATCCGTCGGCGTCGGCGAACCCATCAGCGGCAATACATCCATTATTCTAGGACTCAATTAAATGATCACGCTTCAAGACATATTGTACAAATGCCCGCTCGTAGAAGTGAGAGGCGATCTCCAAACGGGGATCGTGGACTTTCACTTTGATTCGCGCGCAGTTGTGCAAGGGGGCCTTTTTGTGGCTACCCGCGGCGTGAATGTCGATGGACACAATTTCATCGCTGCGAGCGTGGTCAAAGGTGTTGCTGCCGTCGTCTGTGAGGAATTTCCTGCGGAGATGGCTGCGAATGTCATCTGGGTCAAGGTGGCCGATGCTTCCCTTTCTCTGGCGCATATCGCCGCCAATTTCTACGGAAATCCAGCCGATCAGCTCAAAATTGTCGGCATCACCGGCACCAACGGCAAGACGACCACGGCAACATTGCTCTACAAGCTGTTTACAGCGATGGGCGAACGTAGCGGTTTGCTTTCGACGGTGGTCGTGATGATCGGCGAAGACGAAATGCCTGCAACACATACCACGCCGGATGCCAAGCAATTGCATCAGACCTTCCGCAAGATGGTCGATGCGGGCTGCCAATTCTGCTTCATGGAAGTGAGCAGTCACGCCTTGGTTCAGAAGCGCGTCGCCGGAATCAAATTTGCCGGGGCGGTGTTCACCAACATCACCCACGATCACCTCGACTACCATGTCACTTTCAGAAATTATCTGGAAGCCAAGAAATTGCTCTTTGACGACTTGGGTGCAAACGCCTTCGGTCTTGTCAATTCCGACGACAAAAACGGTCTGGTGATGTTGCAAAACTGCAAGGGTCGCCGCCTCAGCTACAGCCTCCAACGCATGGCCGAATACAAAGGCCGCATCGTGGAAAACACCTTCGAAGGGCTTTGCATGGAATTGAACGGCCGCGAGGCTTGGTTCAGGCTCATCGGCAGCTTCAACGCCTACAACTTGCTCGCCGTCTATGGCGTGGCCAAGGAAATGGGACTCGACGAAGAAGGCTTTCTCCAGGAATTGAGCGACATCGACGGGGTGAATGGCCGTTTTCAGACGATCACTTCACCACAGCGCGCACGCACTGCGATCGTGGATTATGCGCATACGCCCGATGCCTTGAAAAATGTATTGGAGACGATTCGCGACATCCGCCATGGCGGGGGCAAGATCATCACAGTGGTCGGCTGCGGCGGCAACCGCGACGCCGCCAAACGTCCGGTGATGGCAGAGATTGCCACGCGCCTGAGCGACCAAGTCGTGCTCACCAGCGACAATCCCCGCGACGAGGATCCGGCAGAAATCCTCGCCCAAATGGTCGCCGGTGTGCCCATCAATGGCCGCCGCAAGGTCATGACCGTCGAAAACAGGAAGGAAGCCATCGGCGTCGCTTGCCGCTTGGCCCAACCGCAAGATATCATCCTCGTGGCCGGCAAAGGCCACGAAACCTATCAGGAAATCAAAGGTGTCAAACACCCCTTTGACGACCGGCAGGTATTGGCAGAAACCTTTATTACCCTCGAAAGCTGATGTTGTACGCATTTTTGGAATGGTTGAACGCAAAGGTAAGTGGTGGCATCCCGGGCTTCGGGGTGTTCAAGTACTTGTCTTTCCGCTCAGCCCTTGCCATCATCACCTCGCTGGTGGTTGCGATCGTCTTCGGGAAGCGCATCATTACCTATTTGAAAGCGCGTCTGATTGGCGAGACCATCCGCAAAGACGGACCTGAGAGCCACAAGCTCAAGGCCGGAACCCCCACCATGGGCGGCATCATCATCTTTGCAGCGGTCATGATCCCGACCCTGCTCTGGGCCAACCTGACCAATGCCTATGTTTTGTTGATCCTCCTGGCAACAGCCTGGATGTTTGTCATCGGATTCGCAGACGACTACATCAAGGTCTTCAAAAAGAACAAAGCGGGCCTTGCCGGACGCTTCAAAATCATGGGTCAAGTCGGCTTGGGCCTGATTGTCGGCTTGACGATGGTCTTCCACAGCGACTTCAAAGGTCCACAAGGCCGCATCAATGACAATGGCACGCTCGTCGTCAACGACGATCTCGCAGGCAAAGGCTTTCTGAAGGGTGACCGCTTGCTCACCATTGACGGCCAACGCTTTGATACGACCGCTTCGACGGCAGGCCATACCTATATCATCGAGCGCATGGTCACCGAAAACGGCTTTTCGCGCACCGAGCAAAAGGCGATCACGGTCGCGGATTTGGAAGTGATCGATGTTTGGAATGCTTTGCATGGGAAACGTGAAAGTTCGTTTGAGACCAAAACGAATGTCCCGTTCCTCAAAAACTACGTCTTCAACTACTCCAAGATTGCATTCTGGGAAAAGGCCGAAGGCGGCATGGCTGGGAAGCTGCTGTATGTCCTTATATGCATTTTCATCGTGACAGCGGTCTCCAACGGAGTCAATCTGACAGATGGATTGGACGGATTGGCGGCCGGCACGACGGCGATCGCGGCGGTGGCCTTGGCGATCTTCGCCTACGTCTCCGGCAACGTGATCTTCGCCGAATACCTGAACATCAGCTACATCCCCAAGGCCGCGGAACTCACGATTTATTGCGGGGCGCTCATTGGGGCCTGCGTGGGCTTCCTTTGGTACAATACCTATCCGGCCCAGGTCTTCATGGGTGATACCGGCAGCTTGATGCTCGGTGGCGCCGTGGGTGTCTTGGCCATGATGGTCAAAAAGGAATTGCTGATTCCGATCTTCTGCGGGGTCTTTTTGGTCGAATCGCTTTCGGTCATCGTGCAGGTCGGCTACTTCAAATACACCAAACGGCGCTCGGCAACAGGCGAAGGCAAACGTTTGCTGCTCATGGCGCCGATCCACCACCACTTCGAGAAAAAAGGCCTCCATGAGACCAAGATCGTCGTGCGCTTCTGGATCGTGAGCATCATGCTCCTCATCATGGCATTTGTAACCCTGAAACTACGTTAATCCGAAAATGAAAATCACAATCCTTGGCGGAAAAGAAAGTGGTGTTGGCGCGGCAATCCTCGCTCAACAGCTCGGCTTTGCCGTCTGGGTAAGTGAGTTTGGCGCGATTCCGGACAAATACAAGGCCGAGATGAACGCCCACGGAATTGCATTCGAAGAGGGCGGCCATACCGAGGAAAAAGTGTTGGACGCGGATCTTGTGGTCAAAAGCCCGGGTATCCCCGAGAAGGCGCCCATCATCAAGGCCATTCGCGCAAAAGGCATTGAAATCGCCTCCGAAATCGAATTTGCCTCCCGTCATACCGACAGCACCATTGTCGCCATCACAGGCAGCAATGGCAAGACGACCACTACCCTGCTCATCCACCACATGCTGGTGAAGGCAGGGCTCGATGCAGGATGCGCAGGAAATGTCGGCGACAGTTTCGCCCGCATGGTGGCCCTCGATCCAAAACCCTACTACGTGCTGGAAGTGAGCAGTTTTCAACTCGACGATATCCGGACTTTCAAGCCCCATATCGCAGTGCTCACCAACATCACGCCCGATCATTTGGATCGCTACAACTACGAATTGCGCAACTACGCCGACGCCAAATTTCGCGTCGCCGAAAATCAGACTGCAGCAGATCATTTTATCTGGTGCATGGATGACCCGATCTCCGCGGAGATCCTTCCTCAAAAGAATATCAAAGCCCAGGTCCACGGTTTCAGCTACGACAAGCTGCCGGGAACTGTGGCATGGGTGGAAAACAATACAATAAGGCTTGAGATGCAGCTTGATCACTCTACTTTCTCGATTGATGCCATGACCATTCAAGGTCGGCACAATGTTTACAACACAATGGCAGCCGCAGTGGTAGGATCCGTCCTCGAATTGCGCAAGGACAAGATCCGGGATGCGTTCTCAGACTTTAGAAATGCAGAGCACCGCCTCGAAAAGGTCGCGGTCGTGCGCGGCGTCGAATTCATCAACGATTCCAAGGCCACCAATGTCAATTCGACATGGTACGCCCTTGAAAGCGTGGATCGCCCCGTGATTTGGATTGCCGGCGGTGTCGACAAAGGCAATGACTATGCTTCTTTGATCCCGCTCGTCGAAAAGAAGGTGAAATGCATCATCGCCCTCGGAAACGACGTGCTCAAGATTCACAAAGCCTTCAGCCAGAAGGTCGACATGATCGTGAACACCAACAGCATGGAAGAGTGTGTCAAAATGGCCTACCACATGAGCAACAAAGGCGACTGCGTTTTGCTTTCTCCGGCTTGCGCATCGTTTGACCTCTTTGAAGACTACCAAGATCGTGGACGCCAATTCAAAAATGCAGTCAAAGAATTGTGAATTGAGAATTGAGAATTGAGAATGAAAGTGATAATTCAAATTGGATTGATAAAGATGGAGACAATCAATGTCCTCAATTCTCAATTCTCAATTCTCAATAATACACAGCAAATATGATCGATTACATCCTACATAGACTCAAAGGCGACAAGTGGATTTGGCTGGTGGTGTTTCTCATCAGCATGGTCAGCTTGTTGGCTGTCTATACGGGTGCCGGGTCGCCGACCTTGGCCGACAAGAGCAGTACGACGTTTGTTTTGCTCAAGCATAGCCTTATGCTCGGCGTTGGCTTCACGATCATGTTTTTCGTGAGCAAATTCGATTACCGCACATTCGCGCGCATCAGTGACTACCTTCTCTACCTGTCGATCCCCGTCCTCCTGTATGTATTGATTTGGGGAAGGGACATCAATGGTGCGTCGCGATGGATTTATATTTTCGGCTTCAGCTTTCAGCCGTCTGACCTTGGAAAAGTGGCGCTTTTGATCCATTTGGCCAAGATGCTCACGCAAAAGCAGGAGGTGATCAAAGACTTCAAGGAAGGCTTTTTGCCGACCATCACTTGGGTCGTGATCATCTGCGGCCTGATCGCCCCCGCGAACTTGAGCACGGCCATGCTCCTATTCGCGACGAGCATCATCCTCCTGTTCATCGCAGGGGTACACCTTAAGTATATCGGTTCGCTGTTTTTGATCGGTTTGGTCTGCGGATTCATCCTCTTCAAGACCGCCAAACGCGCCGAAACCTGGGAACACCGTTTCGAGACTTACACCAAGGCTTGGACCGACAGCGATTACGATCCAGGTTATCAAGTGACGCAGTCGTACGGTGCCATCGCCACGGGTGGATTTTTCGGAAAAGGCCCCGGCAAGAGTACGCAGCGCAACTATGTGCCCAATGCGACGAGCGACATGGTATACGCGATCATTCTCGAAGAATTCGGCTTTGTCGGCGGATTTATCGTGATGAGCCTGTACTTGGTGTTGCTTTTCCGGACGGTCGGCATCGTGACGATGAGCAAGACCTTCGGGGCATTGTTGGCGGCGGGATTGTCGTTCCTGCTGGTCGTGCAAGCGATGGCCAACATGGCCGTCGCCGTCGGGGTGATGCCCGTGACCGGGCAACCCTTGCCCATGCTCAGCATGGGTGGCACGTCCATCCTGTTTACCTCGTTTTCGCTGGGTGTCATCTTGAGCGTGAGCGCAACGGCATTGGAAGACAAGAAGTCCGCTGGCAAAACCAAAATGAAAGGAGGGTTCGCAACGGCATGAGCAAGCGCGTAATCATCACAGGTGGCGGCACGGGCGGACATATCTTCCCAGCGATCTCCATTGCCAACGAACTCAAGAAGATCGACAGCACCATCGAAATCCTGTTTGTCGGGGCAGATGGCGGCATGGAAATGCGTGTCGTACCACAATACGGCTACAAAATCCTGAGCGTGAAGATCAGCGGCATCATGCGCAGCTTTTCGCCCAAGAATATTTTGAAAAACCTGATGCTGCCCTTCAAGCTGATCGGCAGCCTCATGACCTCGCGCAGCATCATCCGGGACTTCAAGCCCGACGTGGTGGTGGGTGTAGGTGGATACGCGAGCGGTCCCGTCGGACGCGCAGCGGCAAGCAAAGGTATTCCGGTCGTGTTGTGCGAGCAGAATGCCTATCCCGGCATCACCAACAAGTTGTTGGCGCAAAAGGCGGCCCGCATCCTGCTCGGCAACGAGGCGGCGCAGCAGTACTTTGACAAGTCTAAAAGCAAGGTTACCGGCAACCCGGTGCGTGAAACGCTGCTCAGCGGCGACCGCAACAAAGGCTTGGCAGCTTTCAACCTCGATGGCAGCCGCCCTGTCGTGCTGTCCCTCGGAGGCAGCCTCGGCGCAGGCACCCTCAACGCAGCATGGGAAGCAGGTTGGAAACAACTCGCCGACCAAGGCATCCAACTCGTATGGCAATGCGGCAAGCGCTTCCACGACGAATTGAACGCCCGACTCCCCAAGCATCCGAATTTGCACTTGGCGGCCTTCATCGAAGACATGTCGAGCACCTACGCGGCTGCCGACCTTGTCGTGACCCGCGCCGGTGGCAGCACGATCTCTGAATTGATCCTGCTCAACAAGCCGGCCATCCTGATCCCTTCGCCCAACGTTGCCGAAGACCATCAGACCAAAAACGCCCGTTCGCTCACCGACCGTGGCGCGGCGATCTTGGTCAAGGATGTCGAAGCCAAGGAAACACTTGCAGGTGTCGTTCTGGACATTTTGCAGCACCCTGAAAAATTGAAGGCGCTCCAAGCGGGCATCGAGGCGGTTGAAAAACACGACTCTGCCCACGAAATCGCCACTGAAATACTGAGTCTGATCAAAAACAACGGTCATGGCAGCTAATATGGAACTCGATAAGGTACATCATGTGCACATGCTGGGCATTGGCGGCATCGGCATGAGCGCCCTTGCGCGGTTCCTGCACCGCCGTGGCAAGATCGTCTCGGGTTACGACAAGACGCGCACCCCTTTGACCGAGGCTTTGGAGGCCGAAGGGATCGAGGTGTACTATGAAGCGCGTCCGGAAATGGTGAATGGTGCGGATTTGGTCGTGTACACACCGGCCGTCCCCAAGGGTTTCCCTGAATTTGCCCGCGTCGCGGAATTGCAGAAGCCGATCATGAAACGTGCCGAATTGCTGGGCATGATTTCAAGGGCTTACAAAACGATTGCCGTTGCGGGAACGCATGGCAAAACCAGCACAACCGGACTGATTGCGCACCTGCTGCGCAGTTGTGGCATTGATTGCACCGCCTTCATCGGCGGCATTACCAACAATTACCAGACCAACTTCCTCGATGGCGGTTCGGAATGGGTGGTGGTCGAGGCCGACGAATTTGACCGTTCTTTCTTGCAATTGAGCCCCGATATCGCGGTGATCACAAGCATGGATGCCGATCATTTGGACATCTACGGCGAGGAAGCAGCGGTACAGGAATCCTTCCGGGCATTCGCAGAATGCCTGAAACCGGGAGGAACGCTGTTTTTGCACCATACGTTGAGCGTCGACGAACTCGATCAAAACCGCAAGGTGTACACCTACGGGGTCGAAATCGGGCGGTTCCGTTCGGTCGAATTGAATCACAGGGGTTTGGGAGTCACGTTTGACTACCAATCGCCGGTGGCCAAATTCGAGCGCCTGCGCATGAATTTGCCGGGCACTTATAATGTCGAAAATGCAACCGCAGCCATCTCGGTGGCGGTGGCTTTGGGTGGCAGCGAAGATGCGATTCGGAAGGGATTGGAGAGTTTCACGGGCATCAAGCGGCGGTTTGACATCCGTCATCGCACGGACGATGTGGTGTACATCGACGACTACGCCCACCATCCGACGGAGATTGAAGCCCTGTTGAGTGCGGTACGGGACATGTTGCCAAGGCACAAGGTTGTCGCTGCATTTCAGCCGCATCTTTTCAGCCGCACACGCGACTTCCATGTCGGATTCGCAGCTGCGTTGTCCAAAGCCGATGCCGTGGTCTTGTTGGACATCTATCCGGCCCGCGAGGAGCCTATGCCCGGTGTCACGAGTCAAATGATTCTGGACCTGGTCACACAGCCGGAAAAGGAGCTCTCGACCCTCGAAGGGTTGGGTGCAGCCCTGAAAAAACATGAATCGAAGCCTGTGGTGGTCTTGACCATCGGGGCCGGAAATATTGATACACAAGTGGAAGCAACACGGCAAATGGTAGCCCGCTGGTGAAATGAAGAAGTTGAAGTTCCAAATATTGCTCTATACCCTGCTCACGGTCTTCTCCTGGATGATCGTCGGGCTCGGCGCAGCGCGCTCCAAAAGGGAATTGGTGACGACGCTTCAACCGCGCATTCTGAACGAGGAAAACAATCATTTCCTTGGAATGGATGACGTGAAAAAGTTGGTTAGGGAAATCCAGGAACGACCCATCGAGGAATGCCGCCTTGGCGAGGTCAAAACGGATGAAATTGAAAGTTCTTTGAAGGCGAATCCCTACGTAAAAACCGCCGAAGCCTATACAGATATCGCGGGTAGCGTCGTCGTCGAATTGGAATTGCGCAAGCCGCTTGCGCGGATCATGTACGATGACGGCAGCGGGTTTTACCTCGACAAGGACTTTCGCAAAGTCGATCTCTCGCATACCTACAGCGCCAATACCCTGCTGTTGCGCGGGGTGGAGCGCGAAACGTTGGAGCCACGGGACACCGTCAAAAGTGAACAACTCAATGGCCTCCGCGAATTCTTGGACTTCGTGGATCACTCTGAGTTTTTGCGTTCACAAATCTCCGAAGTCGTGCTGCGCAAAAACGGCGACTTGGTGATCTACCCCGAGGTAGGCGACGTCGTGATCGAATTCGGGAAGCCGGATGAAGTCGCTGACAAATTCGGCAACATGGAACTGTTTTACCACAAGGTCTTGAACCGCGTGGGATGGCGAAAATACAAAAGCATCAGCCTGAAATATAAAAATCAGGTGGTGGCGCGGAGGTGAATTGAGAATGGAGAATGGAGAATGGCTGGCAGTTGAGAGTTGAAAGTGGAGAGTTGAGAGTTGGCATTTTTGGAACTCTCCACTTTCAACTCTCACTCTCCACCTCAGCGGCGAAGGTGAACGAAGCATAGAATTGAATTGAATTAAGTTACTATATAAAAGAAATGAGCACAGAAAAGATCGTAGTCGGGCTCGACATTGGCACCACAAAGGTTTGTGCCATTGTGGGCAAGAAAAATGAATTTGGCAAGATCAACATCTTGGGCTTTGGCAAGGCGGAGTCTGATGGTGTGAGCCGCGGCGTGGTGGTGAACATCGACAAGACCGTCGAGGCGATCCGCAAGGCTGTGGCCGAGGCCGAAAAACAAAGCGGCGTGGACATCAACGTGGTGTACGTCGGCATCGCCGGCGAACACATCCGTTCGATGCAGCACAAAGGCATCATCACCCTGAGCAATCCAGACATGGAAATCAGTGCGATGGATGTCAAGCGTCTCCACGACGATATGTTCAAGATTGCCACCCCTCCCGGCATGGAAATCTTGCATGTATTGCCACAGGAATACACCGTAGACAACCAAGTGGGCATCAAAGACCCCGTGGGCATGAGCGGCGTGCGCCTCGAAGGCAATTTCCACGTGGTAACCGGACAGACAACGGCTGCCAACAACATCTACAAATGCGTGCGCAAGGCAGGCTTGGAAGCCCGTGAGCTCATTTTGGAGCCATTG
Source organism: Bacteroidota bacterium (assembly GCA_016718825.1). Lineage (NCBI taxonomy): Bacteria > Pseudomonadati > Bacteroidota > Bacteroidota bacterium. Next base: position 41,123 of record JADKCL010000004.1, read on the forward strand.
GCATCGAGCGCGGCTGTGCTTACCGACGAAGAACGCGAGGCAGGCGTGTGCCTCGTGGACATCGGCGGTGGTACGACCGACTTGGCCATCTTTGAAGACAACATCATCCGCCACACGGCTGTGATTCCCTTTGGCGGCAATATTGTCACCGAAGACATCAAGCAGGGTTGCTCGGTGATGCGTCGCCAAGCCGAACTCCTCAAACTGCGTTTCGGCAGCGCCCTCGCCACCGAAATGAAAGACGACGAAATCATCACCATCACCGGTTTGCAAGGTCGTCCACCCAAGGAAATTCGCCGTCGCACACTCAGCAACATCATCCAAAGCCGGATGGAGGAAATTGTGGAGTTTGTGGCTGCTGAAATCAAACACAGCGGATACGAGAAGAAATTGGTAGGCGGCATTGTGGTCACGGGCGGTGGCTCCATGTTGGCACATACCAAGCAACTCATCGAATTCGTGACGGGCATTGACACCCGCATCGGCATGCCGGGCGAGCACCTTGCCAGCGGATTGGTCGACGAAGTGAACAGCCCGATGTATGCCACGAGCACCGGTTTGGTCATCGAAGGCCTGCACTCCGGCGAAGTTCCTGCCCGCGAGCACGAACACCGTCAGCCTGCCGTTGAAGAGCGTCCATCCGCCAAAAAGGAAAAAACGCCTCCAACCACTCCCCCACGCACCCCGAGCGAGCGCCCCAATGTGAGCTTCATCGGCCGTGTCAAAGACTGGTTTGAAAACACCATGACCAACACAGGGGACTTTATTGAATAGTGAGCAGTTAGAAGTTAGCGGTTAGCAGTATCCATTCTGCCACTGCTAACTGCTCATTGCTAACTGCTAACTCAAATTAAGACTATTAAAAAAAGAGAGATATGTCATCCATTGAATTTCAAATGCCCAAGAATCGCAACTCGATCATCAAGGTGATCGGCGTGGGCGGTGGGGGCGGCAATGCGGTCAACAATATGTTCCGCAAAGGCATCAAAGGCGTGGACTTCATCGTGTGCAATACCGATGTACAAGCCCTCGACATGAGCCCCGTTCCAAATAAGATTCGCCTCGGAGCCAATCAAACAGAAGGACTTGGCGCGGGTGCCAATCCAGAACTCGGTCGCCTTTCCGCCATCGAGAGCCTGGAGCAAATCCGCGAAGTCCTGAAAACGAATACCAAAATGGTCTTTGTCACTGCCGGTATGGGTGGTGGCACGGGCACGGGTGCAGCGCCTGTGATCGCAGGCCTCGCAAAGGAAATGGGCATTTTGACGGTTGCGATCGTCACGACCCCGTTCCGATTCGAAGGCAAAAAGCGCATGGGTCAAGCCTACGCCGGCATCAAAGCCCTTGAGGCTGCCGTCGATACCATTGTGACCATCAACAACGACAACCTCACAGAGGTTTTCGGGAAGAATGTCACGATGAAACAGGCATTCGAAGAAGCTGATACCGTGCTTTGTGACGCCGCCAAAGGCATCGCCGAGATCATCACCAACGAAGGCTACATCAACGTGGACTTTGCCGACGTGAACACGATCATGAAAGACGGCGGCACGGCCCTTATGGGTACTGCAACCTACTCCGGCGAAGACCGGGCCATTCGCGCAGCCGAAGACGCCATTTCTTCCCCGATGCTTGACAACGTCAACATCCATGGTTCACGCGGTATCCTCGTCAACATCACGGCTGCAGCCGAAAGCCTGCGCCTCGATGAGACCACGACCATCGTCGAATACATCCAAGAAGCCGCAGGCGACAATGCCGACATCATCTTCGGTACGGTGTACGACGACAACATGGGCGACCTGTTGAGCGTCACGGTCATCGCAACCGGATTTGACAATGAGAAGCGCAGCTTTACTGGTGCCAACCAAGGTCAACCCAATAAGCAAGTGCTCGACATCAATGCCCCGGTGCAGCCGAAGCCCCAACCCAAGCCTGAGGAGCGCAAGCCCGTCAACAACTTGGAAGACTTCAGCATCACGAGCAGTCCGGCATTCACCTTCGAATTGGAAAACACGAAGCCGCCGGTCACCCCGGTGACACCGGTGCAAGCCAATTTGTTTGAAGAACGCCTGCCGCCGGTTCACCGCGAGGAACCACCGAGGTCGTTGAAAGAAACCGAGTTGGAAGAACGTATGCGCAAGTTGCGCAGCACCGACTACAACTACCACAACCCTGAGTCACTCAAGGGAATGGAAGACATGCCCGCCTACCTTCGCAAAAGCGTGAACCTCCAAGAGGAGCAGCGCGGCGAACCAAAGCTCAGCAAGCTGAGCTTGGAAGACGTGGACGAAACCCGTTTCACCCTCAGCGACAACAACACGTACTTGCACGACAACGTCGACTGAGAGCAGAATTGTCTGAATCAGAATTCTCCAAATTTTCAGAATTTCCGGAATCGAACTTCTATTCTGGACCATTCTGATCATTCTGGAAATTCTGAGAATTCTGTGAATTCTGATCCGATTTTAGCAGCTCTTTTTTAATAGTAATCTTAATTCAGCGAGACACCACTCCCACCGCCTGGGGGTGGTTGTCTTTTTTGGGGCAGAATTTGCAGATCAGCGAAGCTAATTTACAGAATCGGGGTTGGTGTTGGTGCTGAATTGGTGGTAAGAAGCATCCAAATCAGAAACGAATTCTGCAATGAATAGCGTATCCCAGATCGCTCTTATATTGAAAAACACTCCCGGGATGCCAACTTATTTAGCAGCATGAAATCAATTTTGCGAATTTTATCCACATCAAGTATTGATCTTCTGGAGATTGTAGGATTTTTTCACTTATTTTACACCAAAGGCAGGTATTTGGTCGAAAATGAGGGAATGGGTCATATGAAATACACGTCAATTGAAATATGTGCTGGAGCTGGCGGGCAAGCCTTGGGACTAGAGCATGCAGGATTTTCACATTTAGCACTTGTAGAAATAGAATCGTTGGCTTGCAGAACTTTGCTCGAAAACCGTCCTGAATGGAATGTACTCCAAGGGGACGTAAGGAAGTTTTCTTCAAAACGCTACCACGGGTCTGTGGACTTGTTTGCTGGTGGTGTTCCTTGTCCTCCATTTTCGATTGCAGGTAAGCAGCTCGGCAGTAACGATGAGCGGGATCTTTTTCCGGAGGCCTTAAGATTAATCGAAGAATGTGATCCTAAAGCCATTCTATTGGAGAATGTTCGTGGAATTCTAGACTCGAAGTTTCTTGCGTACCGGAGTGAAATATTGAACACTCTTACTTCTCTTGGCTACAAGGGGGATTGGAAACTTGTGAATGCTTCAGACTTCGGGGTATCCCAATTGCGGCCTAGGGCTATTCTGGTTGCAATGAAAACCGAATACTTTGAATATTTTGGGTGGCCAAAACGTAATCAGGTGGTCCCAAAATCGATTGGAGATTTGTTATTTGAAGAGATGAGTTCCTCAGGGTGGGAAAAGGCAACAGAGTGGAAGCTGCAGGCCGATGGAATTGCCCCAACTATTGTCGGAGGATCAAAGAAACATGGTGGGGCAGATTTAGGTCCTACGCGAGCGAGAAAGGCTTGGGCTAATTTGGGTATTGATGGGAAAGGTCTTGCCAATTTAGCGCCACAGCCAGGTGATCATGGAATGCCAAGGCTAACATTGGCAATGGCAGCATTGGTGCAAGGATTTCCAAAGGAGTGGAAGTTTGTAGGAAAAAAGACGCCTGCCTATCGCCAAGTCGGAAATGCTTTTCCTCCACCAGTTGCACAGGCAATCGGAGAGTCTATCATTCGTGCATTAAGGTCATATGAAAATGAAAGCAAAAAGAATCGGATCAAGGGCAAAGTTGCGTAGCTTTTTTTTAGAGAATTGCGGTAAAACGGTCAATCAGGAGACTCTTCGACAGGTAGCAGGAACTAGTGAATGGGCACGGCGTGTGAGAGAATTACGCAATGAAGAAGGAATGAACATCGTTACACACAACGACAGGAGCGATCTCAAGCCTGGCGAATATTGTTTGATGGACTTGAAGATAAAACCGTCATTTGAGCGAGGAGTTTCCAAAGAAACTAGAGCTTTCGTTCTAGACAGAAACGGATTTACATGTCAAATGTGTGGGGCTGCAGCTGGGGAGCCACATCCTTATGACGCCGGAAGGAAGACAAGACTTCATTTGGGACACATCGTTGATAAATCCATGGGTGGTGGCGATGATGCCTCCAATTTGAGAGCAATTTGTTCGGTTGTAATGAAGGTGCCTCCAACTTCACGCTCAATCGCCCGGATGCCATAAAGCTTCTTGCACAATTAAGGAGAGCACCAAGTAAAGATCAGCTGGATACATTGACTTGGCTCATCGGTAAATTTCGAGGCAAGCAAAAGAAATTATTGAAAATCAAACGTAACCTGTCAGGAGATTTCGGCTCTCAGTATCTTTAGAAACGCCTTCTCGCTTAGGATACCCCAACCTTTGTCTGCTTGAAACCTTCTCCCATGCCCCCACCTCACAGAACTCCAGAAATACATCCAAGCGCACTTTGGTGTGACGCAGGAGGATCTTGCGGCGATTTCGGGCTTTTTTCAGCCGGTGAGTTTGAAAAAAGGGGATCATTTCCTGCGTTCTGGGCAGCGCTCGGACCGATTGGGATTCTTGCAGGCGGGAATTTTGCGTGAGTATTTGAATCTCGGTGATCGGGAAGTGACCAAATGGATATCTACGAAAGGGTATTTTGTGGTCGATTTGGCAAGTTTTCTCTTTGATCGGCCGGCAAGGATGAATTTGCAGGCCTTGACAGACTGTGAGATCTCGGTGATCTCCCTCCAAGACTATCGAAAAATCAGCCAAGTCGTCCCCAAGTGGCCCGAACTCGAAAAATTGTTCATTGCCAAATGCTTTACCACCCTTGAGGATCGGATTGTGAGCCACCTTTCCATGACCGCTGAGGAACGGTATCAGCAACTTTTCCAGTTTAACAAAGAGCTCTTCAACACCGTCCCCCTGCAATACCTCGCCTCCATGCTGGGCATGACTCCCGAGACGCTCAGCCGATTGCGGAAAAAATCCGCTGGGTAGGCTAAGCCGACGAATTTTGCTGTTCTCAACCAACCACACTTCTTGATTTATGTCAAGTGGAAGGCCTCAATTCGCCTTGAACTTTGTTCCATCAAAATGCAACAGCGTTCAAAAAACACGAATTGAAAATGAAAAACATCAACGTACTCGCACCAGTAAAATGCAGCAAATCCATTCGTATTCAAGCAAATCCAGGAGAGGTTTGGATGACATTGACCGATATCGCTCAATGGGCGACATGGCAAACAGACATCAGCAAGGTCAAGCTCCAAGGACCGTTGGAAGTCGGAACAGCATTTGTCTGGAAAACCGGGGGTGCAAAGATTCATTCCACGTTGCACACGGTCCAACCGCATTGTGCATTTGGCTGGACAGGCAAAGCCTTGGGTACATTTGCAATCCATAACTGGACGTTGACTGAAAACGGCAATGAAACGGAAGTCACCGTTACCGAAAGTATGGAAGGCTGGCTCGTGACGTTGTTGCGGAGGATGTTTCAGAAAAATCTAGAAGCTGGAATGGCAAAATGGCTCCGATTTCTCCAAGCGGAGTCGGAAGCAAGGGCAGGAAGAAGAACAACCTGAAACAGTTTGTCCGAAAAAAGTCCGCATTCATCGGTTGCAAGAGGAATTTCCATCGAACCGAATCCTGAATTTTGTGAAAACAGGTTGGAATTCTCATCCATTCTTGCATTTTTTACGACAGGGCTGGGAAAAGCAACGTTGCAGGTCGGCAAAGGCTGGAAATCGCTTTCACCTCCCGGAATATGGATTTAATGGGTCGTTGAGTTTACAATCAGTTAGGTATGAATAGGTTTACCCGCATTTGCCTTGTCTCTGCAATGCTGTTTTTGGTGATCTGCCAAGGGAAAGTGGCAGCCCAAACCACAACTTTCAATTATTCTGGCGGCGTTCAGACGTACACCGTTCCACTTGGTGTCACGACCTTGATCGTGGATGTCTACGGTGGCCAAGGGCGTCTCAATACTTCGGGGCAGGGTTCTGGCGGCTTGGGCGGCCGGGTTTCCGCAACCATTTCCGTGGTCGGAGGCGAAGTGCTTCAAGTCAACGTGGGCGGTGGTGGCAGTTCTGGAACGGGCGGCGGTTTTAACGGCGGCGGCAATGCTGGCGTTGCAGACTGCGGTTCGGCTGCTGGTGGTGGCGGAGGCGGTATGAGTAGCATCATGCGTTCGCCTTATACATTTAATGGTACGAACGCTCTGATCGTCGCTGGCGGCGGCGGCGGTGCCGGCGGCACACGTATTGTTGGTTGCGGTCCTGGTGGCGGCGGCGGCGGCGGCGGCGGCTGGTTTGGCGGCGGCGGCGGCGGATCCTACAATGGAACCGGCGGCGGCGGTGGTACAGCTGGTGGCGGTGGTGCAGGCGGCGCCTTCGGGTTTGCCGGGGGCAATAATGGCGGGGCTGGCTCGGCTGGCACAGGCGGTGCTGGCGGTGCAGTGGTTGCCAATAATCAATTTGGAACGAACGTCGGAATTGCCGGTGGCAATGGGGGCGGTATCAACGGAGCCGGCGGCGGTTCCGCTACTGGCAACTGGGAAGGCGGCGGCGGCGGCGGCGGCAGCAACTATGCTTTCGCAGGTGCTTCGGGCGTTGCCCATTCACAAGGCGTACGCGCAGGAAACGGTGTGATCATCATCACCGTTGGCAACTGTGCGCAGCCTTCAAGCCTGACTGCAACCCCTTCTACCGTCTGCGTAGGAACCTCCGTGAACCTGAATGCCACCTCAGCCGGCAACACCATCACATGGTATACGGTTCCCTCTGGCGGTGCACCACTCGGATCGACAGCTAGCGGAGCCAATTTCACCGTAACACCCTCTTCGACAACGACCTACTATGCCGAGGCATCGGGAGGCTGCGCTACCTCCTCGCGTACCTCCGTAACCGTATCCGTAACACAAAACCCAACTGCTGCAAACGCTGGAGCCAATCAAGTGCTTTGCGCATCATCCACCACATTGGCAGCCAATGCCCCTGCAATTGGTTCAGGTTCTTGGAGCATCGTCTCGGGTGCAGGCGGAAGCTTGGGAAATGCGTCAAGCCCGACTTCAAGCTTTTCTGGAGTACAGGGTGTAACCTATACGCTGCGGTGGACGACGTCCAATCCACCATGCGCATCCACATCCGATGACATGACGGTCACCTTCACACCGACAACGACCCCGGCCAACGCCGGTCCCAACCAAACGTTGTGTGGTACATCGACCAATCTGGCAGCCAACGTCCCGATCCATGGGACTGGCAGTTGGTCGATCATTGCTGGTGCAGGTGGATCAATTGGAAATGCTGCAAGCGAAACTTCATCCTTTTCTGGAAGTGCAAATACCACTTATACCCTGCGTTGGACCATTGCCAATGCGCCATGTCCTTCGACGACTGATGATGTATTGATCACCTTGGTGGGTCCACCCACCACAGCCAATGCTGGTCCTGACCAAGTATTGTGCGCGACCTCTACGACATTGGCAGCGAATTCGCCCGGTGTTGGAACTGGGTCTTGGAGCATTGTGTCGGGTGCAGGTGGCACCATTGGAACACCTTCGAGTGCTACTTCCAGCTTCTCCGGAAGCCAAGGAGTGTTGTATGTCTTGCGCTGGACCACTTCCAATCCACCCTGCGCGGTTTCATCAGATGATGTCCAAATCTATTTCACGCCCAGCACAACGCCTGCCAATGCAGGTCCAAACCAAACGCTCTGCGGAACTTTGACAACATTGGCGGCAAATCAGCCTACCAATGGATCCGGCTCGTGGTCGATCATTTCGGGCGCTGGAGGCACCGTGAGCAACCCAACCAGTGAAACTTCACCCTTCACTGGAAATCAAAATACGACTTATACCCTGCGATGGACGATTGCCAATTCGCCATGTCCATCAACGATTGACGATGTTGTGATCACCTTAACAGGGGCACCCACAATTGCGAACGCTGGTCCAGATCAAATTGTTTGTGGGTCCACCACAAGCTTGGCAGGAAATACACCTTCGTCAGGTGCAGGTACTTGGACAATTGTAACTGGAACAGGCGGTTCGATCACCACGCCGGGCAGTGCTTCTTCAGGATTTTCTGGTGTATCGGGCAACACATACACCCTGCGTTGGACGGTTGCGAATCCACCCTGCACAGAGACTGCTGATGATGTTGTGATTACTTTTACGGCACCTTCGACAATGGCCAATGCCGGCCCCAACCAGATGCTTTGCGCCACGACCACCACCCTTGCCGCCAACGCGCCAAGTGTCGGAACGGGATCTTGGAGCATCGTATCGGGAACTGGCGGCACCATCGTAAACCCGTCCAGCCCGACTTCGACGTTTAACTTGACGGCTGGTGTCACGTACAACCTTCGTTGGACGATTACCAATCCTCCATGCGCCGTTTCCACGGATGATGTATTGATCTTCACCGACAACTTGGTCCCGACCATCAGTTGCCCCGCTAACATCAATGCGAGTGGCAATGTTGGACAATGCTCAGGTACAGTCAATTACACAGCTCCAGTCGGCACAGACAACTGCGCAGGCCCAACGACGGCCCAAACGGCTGGGTTGGCGAGTGGAGCGTTGTTTCCATCGGGAACGACCACAAATACCTTTACGACTACGGATGCCTTTGGGAACTCGGCAAGCTGTTCATTTACTGTCACGATTGCCGACAACCAAATTCCGACCATTACTTGCCCTTCCAACATTGTCACAACGGTGAATCCCGGGCTTTGCAATGCCACGGTCACATTCGCTACACCTGTCGGCGCCGACAATTGTGCAGGCGCAACGACCACACAAACCTCAGGATTGAACAGCGGCTCAGCCTTCCCGAGAGGAAACGTCTTGAATACCTTCCGTGTCACCGATGCTGCAGGAAACACAGCAACCTGCTCATTTACGGTCACCGTGAATGACAACGAGGCCCCTGTGATTGTTTGTCCATCCAATTTGACGGCCACCGCAACCTTGGGAAGCTGCAATGCCATCGTCACCTACACAACGCCAACCGGCACAGACAATTGCACTGGCTCAACGACGGTAAGGATCACCGGACAAAGCAGCGGCACCTCCTTCCCCATTGGCGTGACCAGCAACGTCTTCCGTGTCACCGATGGCGCTGGCAATTCGACGACATGCAGCTTCACGGTAACGGTCAATGACGGTGAGGCTCCTACAGTCACATGTCCTGCCAACATTTCTGTGCCCAACAGTCCAGGCATGTGCGCAGCAAACGTAAGTTATGCAACCCCGGTCGGTGTCGACAATTGTTCGGCGACCACGATGAGTTTGCTTACCGGTTTGCCCAGCGGCGGTGCATTCCCTGTCGGAACCACGACCAATACCTTTGCTGCAACCGATGTATCGTCCAATTCCACGACGTGCAGCTTCACGATCACGGTCTCCGACAATGAAGGCCCCACGGCGATTTGCCAAAACATCACGTTGCAATTGGATAGTACAGGTACCGCGACCGTTACGACAACGGCCGTTGACAACAACTCCGTTGACAACTGTACTTCCCTTTCTGCATCCGTGACTCCTACGACATTCAATTGCGGCAACCTCGGACCAAACACGGTCGTCCTGAGCCTGTCTGACTTGAATGGAAACTCCAGTTCATGCTCCTCCGTCGTCACGGTTGTTTCCTCGGCGGTATCCGTTGCGATTGTGGCTGACACCACTTCTTGTGGATACAACGTCTCCTGCTTCGCAGGAAGCGATGGTGTCGCAACTGCAAGTGGCCTGGGTGGATGCCCCGGTTATACCTACGCTTGGAGCAACGGCCAAAATAGTGCTTCGGCAACGGGATTGGGCGCAGGAACGCATACCGTGACGGTAACGGACATCAACGGTGCTTCGATTGTCAGCACCATCGTACTCACCACTCCTCCACCCTTTGCAGTCACAACGACCTCGACCAACAGCTGCGAAGGGTCGGGAACCGGCACCATTACCGCAATTGCATCAGGCGGCAATGATTGTGTGAGTCCGACATACCAATGGAGCAATGGTGGAACAACTGCAACGCAAACTGGGCTTACCCCGGGTATCTACAACTTGACAGTAACAGATGCTGGCGGATGCACGGTTTCAAGATCCATTTCGATTGCTACTTTGCCGACACCTGTGCCAAGCTTCACGCAGTCGGGCAACACCCTGACGTCGACGCAGACATGGACATCTTACCAATGGCTACTCGGAGGAAATGCAATTTCGGGAGCGACCAGCAGCAGCTTTACTGCCGCGCAATCCGGAAGTTATTCCTTGTCAGTCACAGACAGCAATGGCTGTACAGGGTTGTCTAGCGCAGACACCCTGACATTTGTAGGAATTGCCGATCCGACGGGACAATGGACCGGACTCACGGTCTATCCCAACCCTACGCGTGACGAATTCAAATTGCGTACGGAGATGCCAATTGGTCATGCCCTCGCAGTGACCCTTCGTGACTTGTATGGCAGGGAACTTTTCACACGAAATCTCACCCATTTGGCTTTTGAAGAATCATTTGACATCAAGAACTTGGCGGCAAGCACCTACTTGGTCGAGGTGACTTCCAAAAAGGGACAACGCAAAGTGTTCCGATTGGTCGTGGAGTAAAAGGAGCTGTGCTCAAGGGAAAATGGCGGCAATCTCATGATTGCCGCCATTTTTCATTTTCTCCAGAATGCCGGATTCTCAATACTGCTTCAAGGCCTCCACACGACAAATCATGGATAATAACAGCTTGCACCGTCACGAACTTGCCCCACCCCACGGTGATCCATTATTGTGGTTCAGGTGCTTCCATCTGGCTCTGGAATCTGTTGCCTAGGAATTTCGCTTTGCCTTAGAAGAAATTCAAAATGAATATGCTATCTTACGGAAGGAAACTAAGAGAGCATTAGAGATTCATCTATTCTAGAATTATGAGGAATTATCACCTGAGGAAAGCCTATGCCAAACGGACATTGGCGCGCTATTGCAGTCGCGCCATATTTGTTTGGGCCCTACTACTGTCTGTCGTTGCATTGAAGGGCCAAACGACATTCAATTTCACCGGCACTGTGCAGAGTTACACGGTTCCTGTCGGAGCGACTTCCGTCACGATTGATGCGCGCGGCGCACAAGGCGGTGGCAGTTTCGGTGGTGCTGGCGGATTGGGGGCACGTATGACGGGCACATTTGCAACAACCCCTGGCGAAGTTCTATCGGTGGTGGTGGGTCAACAAGGTCTGCTGCAAGTCGGCGGTCAAGTCCAGAATAGTTCTGGTGGCGGTGGCGGAACCTTTGTCTTCCGTGCCGGTCCTTCGCTCTTGGTAGCGGCTGGCGGCGGCGGCGGAAAATGCAATTACACGAGTTCAGCTCCATTACACCCCGCAGCAGCTGGCCAAATCGGCACTGCTGGGGGCGCAAGTTCTGACGGAAATCCTGGCGGCGTTGGCGGAGCTGGCGGACCTGCCGGCCTATGGTCAAGCGTACCCTGTGCTGGCGGCGGAACTGGCTGGAATTCCAATGGCGGTGGCCCTTACGGCGGCCTCGGATACAATACTTGGACAGGTGGTCCTGGCTTTTGCGGCGGTGGCGGCGGCGGCTGTGGCGGCGTAGGAGGATATGGCGGCGGCGGCGGTGGCGGCAACCACTACGGTGGCGGCGGCGGCGGCGGCGGATATTCCGGCGGCGGCGGCGGTACCGACCCTACCCACGGCGGCGGTGGTGGATCCTATAACAGTGGAACCTCACAGGCCAATACAGCGGGATTTCAACCTGGAAATGGTCAAGTGATCATCACGCCGATTATCACAGCAAGTCCATGCGCTACGCCCACGGGCGTTTTGGCCAGTCCATCAACCATTTGTACCGGATCTACTGCGAATCTCAATGCAACCTCGACGGGCAACTCCATCAGTTGGTACACCGTCCCCTCGGGTGGTGCACCCATCGGCACAAGTTTGAGCGGTGCCAACTTTGGTGTTACGCCTGGTTCGACGACCACTTACTATGCTGAAGCCAACGGCATTAGTGTCGGTCCCGGAAGCCAAACATTCAATTTCACGGGCGGTGCCCAGACGTTTACGGTTCCCACAGGAGTGAATTCTGTGACAATTGTCGCAAGAGGTGCACGCGGAGGCACATGTACAAATGACAGCACAAGTTGTGGACTGATCGGCGGCTTGGGCGGATCTGCAACAGGAAATCTTGCGGTTGTACCCGGACAAGTACTTACAGTCTACGTCGGCGGACGCGGTTTGCCCGGCTCCGCGGGCGGCTTCAATGGTGGCGGCGCAGGTTGCTCCAATACATCGACTTGTTCATCAGGTGGCGGCGCCTCTGACGTGAGAGCTGGCGGAACAGGTTTGGCCAATAGGGTCATCGTAGGCGCCGGAGGCGGCGGAACGGAATATTCTGCGTGCAATGGTACCGGTGGCATCGGCGGCGGCCTTACAGGCGGAACTGGAAGCGAAAGCGGCGTAAATCCTCGTAATGGTGGAGGAGCGTCTCAAGTTGGTGGCGGTGCCGGCGGCGTCGGAGGCTACAATGGCGGTACAGGTACACTTGGCCAAGGTGGAATTGCAGGCAATCACCCTGCAGGTCACGCTGGCGGCGGTGGCGGCGGCTACTACGGTGGCGGAGGATCGGCGGAGGATGGTCACGCTGGCGGCGGATCTTCTTACATCGGAGGCGTTACAGCCGGCTCCACGACGGCTGGTGTACAGTCTGGCAATGGTCAGGTGGTGATCAGTTGGACGGGGGTTTCTTGCACCACATCTCCACGTACTGCCGTGACGGTCAACGTCACACAAAACCCTACAGCGTCTAATGCTGGACCGAATCAAACGCTTTGCGGTACCTCCACGACATTGGCCGCAAACTCGCCCGCAAGTGGCACAGGATCTTGGTCGATCATCTCCGGTGCAGGTGGCTCCATTGCCACCCCTGGAAGCGCATCCTCGGGATTTTCGGGTTTAGCCAATACCACTTACACTTTGCGCTGGACGGTTGCCAATCCGCCTTGTGCTTCATCCACCGATGATGTACTCGTCACTTTTGTGGGTGCGCCGACTACGGCCAATGCTGGTCCTGACCAAGTGCTTTGCGCAACTTCCACAACCTTGGCCGCGAATGCACCGGCAGTCGGAACAGGGCTTTGGAGCATCGTCTCCGGCGCTGGCGGCAGCATTGGGACGCCAGGAAGTGCATCTTCAGGATTCTCGGGTACACCCGGTGTATTGTATGTGGTGCGATGGACGATCTCCAATCCACCCTGCGCAGCATCCACCGACGATGTGCAGATTTACTTCACTCCGGCAACCACAGTGTCCAATGCGGGTCCAAACCAAACCATTTGCGGAACCTCCGCTTTCCTGGCAGGAAACGCACCAAGCAACGGAACCGGTACTTGGTCGATCATTGCAGGATCAGGGGGAAATGTAACCAATCCGGCCAATGAGAACTCTCAATTTACTGGAAACGCGAATACCACTTATACCTTGCGTTGGACAATTGCCAATTCGCCCTGTCCAACATCCATCGACGATGTTGTGATTACGTTGACAGGTGCCCCAACGGTTGCCAACGCTGGTCCTGACCAAAATGTATGCGGTGTCTCCGCAACCTTGGCAGGTAACCCAGCAACGTCAGGATCTGGTACATGGACGATTGTCGCGGGCGTTGGAGGATCGATTGCTACACCTGGCAGCCCAACATCCGGGTTTTCTGGCATCCAAGGCAATACCTACACACTGCGCTGGACAATTGCCAATCCACCGTGCACGGAAACGGCCGATGACGTTTTGATCGTCTTGAATGGCGCATCAACCATCGCCAATGCCGGTCCGAATCAGATTCTCTGCGCCACCACGACCACCTTGGCAGCCAATACGCCGGCCTTGGGCAGTGGATTGTGGACCATCGTCTCAGGTGCCGGAGGCTCCATCGCCAATCCATCCAGCCCGACATCCCCATTCACTTTGACCGCTGGGGTTACCTACAACTTGCGTTGGACGGTCACCAATCCTCCGTGCAATCCTTCCTTTGATGATGTCCTGATTTTCACGGACAACTTGGCCCCAACGGTCAATTGCCCGGCCAATATGACCGCAACCGGAATTCCCGGTCAATGCGCAGGTATTGCCAATTACACTACGCCGGTAGGCACCGATAACTGCCCAAGTCCGACAACAGTGCAGACGGCTGGACTCGCAAGCGGTGCCTCATTCCCTGCGGGTATCACCACGAATACGTTTACCACAACGGACGTATTTGGCAACACTGCCAGCTGCTCGTTTACCGTCAACGTGGTCGACAATCAGTTCCCAACGATCAATTGTCCGTCCAACATTGTCACAACAGTGAATCCAGGCCTTTGCAATGCCACGGTCACATTCCCGACCCCTACGGGTATCGACAACTGTGGTGGTGCGACGACCACACAAATCGCTGGACTCGGTAGTGGAGCATCGTTCCCGAGAGGAAACGTCCTCAACACGTTCAGAGTGACGGATGGAGCAGGAAACGCTTCAACCTGCTCATTCACCGTTACCGTCAATGACAATGAGGCCCCTGTGATCAATTGTCCCGCCAATATCACTGCCAATGCAGTGCTCGGCACCTGCAATGCAACTGTCACTTATACCGTGCCGACTGGCACCGACAACTGTACAGGTGCCACGACGCTGCGCATCTCAGGTCAAAACAGCGGCACCGTATTCCCGATTGGTGTGACCAACAACATTTTCAGAGTCACAGACGGCAGTGGCAATTCGACGACGTGCAGCTTTACAGTTACCGTGAATGACAGCGAAGCACCGACTGCCACCTGCCCAGCCAACATTGCAGTGCCCAACAGCCCCGGAATGTGTGCCGCAAACGTGAGTTTCACTGCGCCAACCGGGATTGACAATTGCTCTGCAACGACGACGAGTTTGGTATCCGGATTGCCAAGTGGCGGTGCATTCCCTGTTGGAACGACGACCAATATCTTCGCAGTTTCCGACGTCTCCTCCAACTCTACGACCTGTAGCTTCACCGTGACCGTCTCGGACAATGAAGGGCCGACGGCGATTTGTCAGAACATTATCCTGCCACTCGACAGCACGGGGACGGCTACGGTGACCACTGCGGCAGTTGACAACAATTCGGTTGACAATTGTACCTCGCTGAATTATGCGGTAACGCCGACGACCTTCAACTGCGGGAACTTGGGTGCAAACACCGTCGTGCTGACATTGTCAGACCAAAACGGCAATTCAAGCACCTGTTCGGCAGTGGTGACCGTCACTTCGTCGCCGGTTGCCGTAGCGATCCTTGCAGATACAACTTCTTGCGGATTCAACGTTTCCTGCTTTGCAGGGAGTGATGGCGTTGCAACAGCAAGCGGTGTGGGTGGTTGCCCCACTTACTCATACCTTTGGAGCAACGGGCAATCGGGTGCAACCGCGACCGGACTTGGCGCAGGTACGCATACCGTAACGGTCACAGACGTGAACGGCGGCACAATCGTGAGCACGATTACCCTGACGACGCCTCCCCCTTTCAACGTCACGACAGCATCCACCAATAGCTGCGAAGGTTCTGGAACGGGTACGATTACCGCAGTTGCAACGGGTGGCAACGATTGCCAAAGCCCAACCTATCAATGGAGCAACGGCGCGACAACAGCATCCGTTGCCGGTCTTACCCCTGGCATTTACAACCTTACAGTGACCGATGCCGGCGGATGCACGGTTTCCAGGTCCATCACGATCGCTACGTTGCCAACGCCTTTGCCGACCTTCAGCCAATCTGGCAACACGCTCACATCTACGCAGACGTGGTCGAGTTATCAATGGTTGTTGGGTGGAAACGCCATTCCTGGAGCAACCAATAGCAGCTTTACGGTGGCGCAATCGGGAACCTATGCTTTGTCAGTGACCGACACCAACGGATGCGCGGGAACTTCAAATGCCGATACCCTGGTGTTTGTGGGAATGGCAGATCCAACCGGTCAATGGACGGGTTTGAGCATCTATCCGAATCCGACCCGCGATGAGTTCAAATTGCGTACGGAAATGCCGATTGGCCATGCGCTGACGGTCACTGTGCGCGACCTCTATGGTAGGGAACTCTTCGCAAGAACCCTTTCCCACTTGGCCCAAGAAGAGATTTTTGAAATCAGAAACTTGGCTGCGAGCACCTATTTGGTGGAAGTGACCTCCAAAAAGGGGCAACGCAAGGTGTTTCGCTTGGTGGTAGAGTAACGAATTCACGCGCTCAGTTTACTGAATAAGGAAACTGGTGAACGCTTTGGGTCAAGCACCCAAGGGGTTCACCAGTTTGATTTTGGGGTCAATCGCGCAAAAGGCACAGTATTGCCCCAACCAATGTCCGATTTGAAGCAGGGCTTATTTACTGCGGCAAAGCCTGAATCAAGGAAGCGAGTTTCGCAGTAGGTACTACACCCGATTCGCGCCAATGGACTTTCCCGCTTTGGAAGATCATCAGCGTAGGCACGCTTTGAATTTGATAGGCACTTGCCGCCTGCGGATTTTTGTCGACGTCGATTTTGATGATGCGCACCTGTTCGCCGAGCTGTGACTTGAGATCTTTGAGGATCGGGGCCATCATTTTGCAGGGACCGCACCATTCGGCTGAGAAGTCCACGAGGGTTGGAATGTCGCTTTTGATGATTTCTGAGAATGAATCTGCCATCTTATTTTGATTTAATTTCTTCGAATTCAATTTCAATCGTGCTGGGGTCTACGTCAACGGCCTGCTGCTTGTTGCTGCCAAAGTTGCCGGTTCCGCAACCGCCAGCCGCACAACCGAATGCAAACAAGCCCATTGAGGCAAAATAGGCGCCCAAAATCGCCCCCACCCATTGCTGCGCCATCGCCGCGGAGATGAGCAGGTAGGCTCCAACGCCTAGGAATACCAAGCGTTGAAGCGTCCACCCTGTCAAAATTCTTTCTTTCATCGTTGTTGTCTTTGCAGAATGGCTTAGGCGCTCAGGCGGTTGACATTCAGCCATGAACCACCATTGTAGCATTCGATGCCTTGGCTGGAAAGGTAACCTTGGGCCTGCCCACTCCTATTTCCGGATGCGCAGCAAAGAATCAAAGGTTGCTTGATTTGCTTGAGCTCGTCCATCCGCTGCATCAATTCTTGCAGGGGAATGTTGATCGAACCCGCAACATGGCCACCCATGAATTCGCCTGGCGTACGTACATCCACCACTGTTCCCTTTTTCTCTTTGATCAAGTTTTCCATTTTCTTCTTGTTTAATCTGCTCTTTAATTCTTGGTCCTGAAAATGTTCAAAAGCAATCCGCCCATCACCGCGCCATACAGCGTGCTGTTGACCGGGCTTGAGGTAATGGCGCAGCTTCCGCTCGCACAGCCCACGAAATGGTAATAGAGATACCCGCCGACAGCGCCGAGTGCGACACCGACAAGGATCAACCCATATCGTTTGAGGATGTTCCCCGCTGCTGCTACCCAATCTTGCTTCTGATTCATGGTACAAAGTACGGGAGCCTGCGTTTTAGGATGGGCTACTTGGGTTACATAACAAATGGGCGAGGGTCCTTTTGAATCGCTGAGCGGATTGTGAAGGTAAAAAGGCGATTGGCCAAGCAAAAATTCCAGCGGGAGAATGAACGCATCGGTATGGCTTTCGCAGAAAAAAAACTCCGTGAGCCAAAACCAATTGCCTCACGGAGTTGCATTTCCATTGGAAGGAATTCCTATTCTTCCACCGGTAAGACCTTCACGACCTTGAATTCGGTGCGGCGGTTTTCCTGATGTTCAGGTTCCTCGCATTTGACACCATCGATACAGGAGTTGACAGGCACCTTCTCACCGTAACCTTTGGCATAAATACGTTCCTTGGCGATGCCATGGGCGACGATGAAGTCCACCGCGCTTTGGGCACGTTTTTGTGAGAGCTTCGCGTTGTATTTATCACTGCCCCGGCAGTCAGTATGCGAACCCAACTCAACATAGATTCCGGGATTGTCCATCATGACCGAGATGAGATGGTTGAGATCAGGCTCAGCATCGGGGCGGATGTCCCATTTGTCGAAGTCATAATAAATGTTTTTGAGCACAATCGGCTTCCCGATTTCCAGGCTGTCCAATTGGAGCAAGACATAATATGTGCGAGAGCGGCGCTGACCAAAGGTGGAGAGCGTATCGCTCTTGCCGAACATGTTTTCGCGGGCAGCGTGAATGCTGTACCCCATCGACTGCTCGAGCGGGAAGGAAAAATGGCCGTTTCCGTCGGTTTTGACCGCAATGATGGCCTGTCCGGACTTGAAGCGCAATTCGACAAGGGCATCCCTGACCGGGCGCTGCCCTTTGACTGTGACGACATCTCCCTCCAATTGAAGGACGACGGGGACTGTGGCAAAGTAGAAAATATCGTCAATTCCTTCGATGCGGTTGCGGTTGCTGGAAAAATAGCCTGTCTTATTTTCTGCATCCGCAATATATCCAAAGTCATCGCGCGGCGAATTCAATGGATATTTCATATTCACGGGCTCTTGAACGGAGATGGGGGTATGTCCTCCGGACTCAGGTTGATTCATTGCCGCCTGCATCGAGAATCGGAATACATCCAATCCCCCAAGTCCAGGCCAACCGTCGGATGCGAAATACAGCACCTCGCCGTCTCCCATCCATGGAAACATTTCATTTCCAGCAGTATTGATCGATTTTCCAAGATTTTCGGGACTTCCCCATCCGGTTGCTGTCTTTCTTGCCTTCCAGATATCCGTGCCGCCAAAACCTCCTGGACGGTCGGAGACGAAATAGAGCTCCTGCTCATCCTTGCTCAATGCCGGGTGACCACAAGAAAAATCGTCGCTATTGAACGGCAACTCGGTGATATCCATCCACATTCCGCTCCTGTTTTCGGCTTGGAATAGCTTCAGGTTGTTGACATAATCATCGCTCTTGCCGCGCTTGCGCTTGACATAATTGCTTCGAGTGAAATAGACAATTTTTTGATCTTGCGTGAATACCACAGGGCCTTCATGGTACAAACCGTCAATTGTGCCATTCAATTGCTTCGGGGCGACGCGCACACTGTCGCCATCCAGCACTGCCTCATAAAGATCGGTGTAGGGATGGTGTGTCCATTCGGCAATTTTGGGCTTAGGATCGGAGGTACGTTCCGAAGTAAAAACAACGCCGTCCCCATACCACGCCGGGCTGTAATTGCTCACTTCGTTATTGAGAGGGCCCGCTACTTTGGACACCGCATAAAGAAAACTGTCCTGCTGAAACGCCGTGACACTATCGCAAGAGATGATGCGATGCGTTGCCAAATGGTCGTTGGGCGCAAGTTGAAGGTAGCGGCCAAAAGCCACCTTTGCATCATCATATTTTTTGACCTGCATCAAGGCAAGTCCCAAATTGTACAAATCTGAATGGGCATGCTGCGGATAGGAAACAGCCTTTTTCCACATAATTTCAGCCATCTTCTTGTCCCCGGTGCGCGTATAGCAATCTGCCAACCTTTGCGTTACGCCATAATCACTTTTCTTCTCCAAGACCTTCGAATAGGAGATAATGGCATCTTGGTAGTAGAGATTGGTGTAGTGAATGTCACCTTGCATCCGGCGGAGCATGGTACAACCGCTGAGGATTGCAACCAACGATATTGTTAAAAATAGTTTTGATTTCATTGTTTTGTCCTCCGGATTAGAAATAACGTGGTGATTTCATCTTCAGCACTTTGTAGCCAAAGTCGTACCCGAGCATAATCTCGTGGGACCCATTGGAATAGCGACTAATGTCGGTGAGTGTGTAGTCATAGGAATACCCCACCCGCAGACGTTTCGTGGCCTGGAATTCCAGCATGCCCACAAAGGAGTCGCCAGTGCGCCAGGATGCCCCGATCCAGAACATGTTGTTCAGCAACACGTTCATATTCAGGTCTGCCTGAATCGGTGCGCCATGTACATACCGCACCAGAACACTGGGTTTTAATGCCACGGAGGGGCTCAATTCGATGACATACCCGACATTGAGGTAATAATGCCTGCGCACATGCGGCAGGGTCGCAATGTTCTCCCCGATATGAAACATCTCCCTCGGATCATAGCTCAACAACTGCGGGACGGAAAGCCCAGCATAGAACTTGTTGGTATAAAAATAGGCCCCGACGCCGGCATTGGGAACGAGATTGCGGATGACTCCTTGGTTGAATACCTGATCGTCGGTATCCCAATAAATCAGTTCGTTCAATTTTGCCTTGTAATTCGAGACACCACCTTTGAGACCGAATGCGAGTTTTGCGTTTTCACCTAACGGGATATGGTAGGCATAATGACCGCTGATTTCAGTGCGGTTGGTCACCCCGATATGATCGTTGGAAACCGTAAGCCCTACGCCAGAAACCTTGTCACGCAACAAGCTGTGAAAGGTGAAAATCTGTGTAGAGGGGGCACCTTTCCAGCCGGTCCACTGACTGCGGTGCAGCAAGGTGGTGCTGAAATATTCCTTGCTGCCGGCATACGCCGGATTCAGCAGCAGGCCGTTGAACATGTACTGGCTCACAAGGGCGTCTTGCTGCGCAAACGCGCTGGCAAAGAGGGCAAATTGGAGCGTGAAAATGATGAATATGCGTTTCATAATAGTATTCTCCTTGTGAATGATTAGCGCCTCAAGTCTACGTATCCGTGCAATTCGATTTCGCCATCGTTGACCCTGAGGATCACGAAGTAGGTACCGTCGGGAACCCGGTCACCCGATCGTGTCTGCCCGTTCCATTCGTTGTGATAGGAATCCTTGGTGTAAATCAGGTTCCCCCAACGGTTGAAGACCGTGAAGACGTTGTCGGGATAATATTCAATGCCCTTGATCACGAAGAAATCGTTTCTGTCGTCGCCGTTGGGTGAATATGCAGTCGGCATTTCCAAAGGTATCGGCTCACAATCCACTGGTGCTCTCAGAGTTACCGTGACGGTATCAACGCCTTGGCAAGCCCCTTCGGTGATCGTCCATTGGAATTGATTGCTACCCGTGCCGATGCCAGTGACCGTACAAGTGGAATCGAATGGTTCGTTCAGCGTTCCGAAACCTGAAACATTGCTCCACAACCCCGTCTGTCCAGCAGCGAGTGCATTTCCATGCAGCACCACATCCAGTTCGCAGGTGGAGAAATCTGGGCCGGCATTGGCAATGATCGCTTGCGGTTCGGTGACCGTTCCGCTCAACGTGTCGGTGCAACTGTTGGCATCGACAACAATCACCGTATAGGTTCCGGCAAGAAGCCCCACGAGATCCTCAGTATTGGCCGCGTTAGACCAATTGTACTGATAAGGTGTCGAACCACCCAGAACGGTCAGGTCGATAGCCCCGTCCTGGAATCCGAAACAAGTCGCAGGAGTGACGGCCATGCTGAGCGAAATTGGGCTAATGACGTAGATGGTTTCAGTCAACGTGGTGGAACACCCATTCGCATCGGTGACGGTTACTGTGTAGGATCCTACGGTCAAGGAGGTCAAATCCTCCGTGATCTCACCGTTGGACCATAGGTAGGTATAAGGTGGTACGCTTCCCGATACCGTGAGGTCGATCGAACCGGTAGCACCGCCAGCACAGGAGGTCGGCGAGACAACGGTATTGGTGACCCATGGTTGCGGCTCCGTGAGGCTGATCGTGTCTGCCATCGTACAGGCATTCGCATCCGTCACAAGAACCAGGTAAGTGCCCGCTGCGACATTGACGAGGTCTTCATTGAAGCTCAAGTTGGACCAAGCATAAACATATCCCGGGGTACCACCGCTCACGGTAAGGTCCACGGCCCCGTCGGATGCGCCGTAGCAACTGATATTAAAGCCTCCGCCATAGACTGTTGGCACCAAGACCAAGGTAATGGGCTCCGGCTCAGTCAACAATATTGAATCCACAAGGAGACAGCCGTTTGCATCCGTGATCGTGACGATGTACGTACCTGCTGCCACTAACTGAATGTCCTGATTCGTGCTTCCGTTTGACCATGCATAGGAATATGTTCCCGATCCTCCATTGACCTCCAAGTTCACAAATCCGTCGGATAGCCCGTTGCAGCTGATGTTCCATCCGCCATTGAAGACAAATGGGGTCATTGTTGAATTCAGGGTATCCGGAGCAATGAGCAATACAGAATCGATTGCAGCGCAGCCATTGGCATCGGTCACGGTGACCATTTGCCAGCCAGCGGCAAGTCCAGAAGGATCTTCCACTACATCACCGCTCGACCAAAGGTAGGTGTAAGGTGCACAGCCACCGGATGGGGTCAAATCGATACTTCCATCATTCGCCCCATTGCAGGAGAGGTTAAATCCACCTGCAAAAACCGTGGGTACCAAAACCGTTGTCACCGTTGTCGGTTCGGTGAGCGTGAAGCTGTTGGTCGAAGTACAGCCGTTGGCATCCGTCACGGTGACACCGTAGGTGCCTGCCCCCAAGCCACTTGGATCCTCGGTGGTGGCACCGTTGGACCAGAGATAAGCGTAAGGTGCGCAGCCGCCGGTCACACTCAGGTTGATGCTGCCATTCGTCGCGCCGTTGCAGGTCACGTTGTAACCGCAGCTGAATGTCGCTGGAATGCCGGATGTAGCCAGCAATGCAGGTTCGGTGAGCGTGAAGCTATTCGTCGAAGTACAGCCATTTGCATCCGTCACGGTGACACCGTAGGTGCCTGCACCCAAGCTGCTCGGATCCTCGGTGGTGGCACCGTTGGACCAGAGATAAGCGTAAGGTGCGCAGCCGCCGGTCACACTCAGGTTGATGCTGCCGTTGGTGGCACCATTGCAGGTGACATTGTAACCGCAGCTGAAGGTCGCTGGAATGCCGGATGTAGCCAGCAATGCAGGTTCGGTGAGCGTGAAGCTGTTGGTTGTCGTGCAACCGTTCGCGTCGGTGACCGTCACTCCATAAGTGCCTGCTCCCAAGGCCGAAACGTCCTCGGTGGTCGCACCCGTGCTCCAGAGGAAGGCGTAAGGTGCGCAGCCGCCCGTGGCTGTAAAGTTGATGCTGCCGTTGGTGGCACCGTTGCAGGTCACATTGTAACCGCAGCTGAAGGTGGCAGGGACGCCGCTGCTGGCCAGAATCACCGGCTCAGTCAACGTGAAGCTGTTGGTTGTCGTGCAACCGTTCGCGTCGGTGACCGTCACGCCGTAAGTGCCTGCTCCCAAGGCCGAAACGTCCTCGGTCGTCGCACCCGTGCTCCAGAGGAAGGCATAAGGTGCGCAGCCGCCCGTGGCTGTGAAGTTGATGCTGCCGTTGGTGGCACCGTTGCAGGTCACATTGTAACCGCAGCTGAAGGTGGCAGGGACACCGCTGCTGGCCAGAATCACCGGCTCAGTCAACGTGAAGCTGTTGGTTGTCGTGCAGCCGTTCGCGTCGGTGACCGTCACGCCGTAAGTGCCTGCTCCCAAGGCCGAAACGTCCTCGGTCGTCGCACCCGTGCTCCAAATGAAGGCATAAGGTGCGCAGCCGCCCGTGGCTGTGAAGTTGATGCTGCCGTTGGTGGCACCGTTGCAAGTGACATTGTAACCGCAGCTGAAGGTGGCAGGGACACCGCTGCTGGCCAGAATCACCGGCTCAGTCAACGTGAAGCTGTTGGTTGTCGTGCAACCGTTGGCGTCGGTGACCGTCACGCCGTAAGTGCCTGCTCCCAAGGCCGAAACGTCCTCGGTCGTCGCACCCGTGCTCCAAATGAAGGCATAAGGTGCGCAGCCGCCCGTGGCTGTGAAGTTGATGCTGCCGTTGGTGGCACCGTTGCAGGTGACATTGTAACCGCAGCTGAAGGTGGCAGGGACACCGCTGCTGGCCAGGATCACCGGCTCAGTCAACGTGAAGCTGTTGGTCGTCGTGCAACCGTTCGCGTCGGTGACCGTCACGCCGTAAGTGCCTGCTCCCAAGGCCGAAACGTCCTCGGTGGTCGCACCCGTGCTCCAAATGAACGCATAAGGTGCGCAGCCTCCCGTGGCTGTGAAGTTGATGCTGCCGTTGGTGGCACCGTTGCAAGTGACATTGTAACCGCAGCTGAAGGTGGCAGGGACACCGCTGCTGGCCAGGATCACCGGCTCAGTCAACGTGAAGCTGTTGGTTGTCGTGCAACCGTTCGCATCCGTCACCGTCACGCCGTAAGTACCTGCTCCCAAGGCCGAAACGTCCTCGGTCGTTGCACCCGTGCTCCAGAGGAAGGCATAAGGCGCGCAGCCGCCCGTGGCTGTGAAGTTGATGCTGCCGTTGGTGGCACCGTTGCAAGACACGTTGAAACCGCAGCTGAAGGTTGCAGGGACACCGCTGCTGGCCAGGATCACCGGCTCAGTCAACGTGAAGCTGTTGGTGGTCGTGCAACCGTTCGCGTCGGTCACCGTCACGCCGTAAGTGCCTGCACCCAGGGCCGAAACGTCCTCGGTCGTCGCACCCGTGCTCCAGAGGAAGGCATAAGGCGCGCAGCCGCCCGTGGCTGTGAAGTTGATGCTGCCGTTGGTGGCACCGTTGCAGGTCACGTTGAAACCGCAGCTGAAAGTTGCAGGAATGCCGCTGCTGGCAAGAACCGCCGCTGTGTCAGCGAAGCTGTTGGTGGTCGTGATCCGTTGGCTGGTGACCGTCGCCGGTGCCTGCGCCCAGGACGTCCTCGGGGTGCCCGTGCTAAGGGCGCGCCCGTGGCTGTAGTTGTCTGCCTTGGTGGCGGCGGGGAAGGTGCAGGGCAGCGCAGGCTGCGGTGCGGGGCGCCCGTCCCCGGGCGGCGCCGGTGGCGCCGCGGGCTCGCCGCTTGTAGCCCTTTGGTGCAGGCCCTGCTGGAAAGGATCCGGTTGGGTAGGTGAAGCTGTTGGTTGTCGTGCAACCGTTCGCGTCGGTGACCGTCACGCCGTAAGTGCCTGCTCCCAAGGCCGAAACGTCCTCGGTCGTCGCACCCGTGCTCCAGAGGAAGGCATAAGGTGCGCAGCCGCCCGTGGCTGTGAAGTTGATGCTGCCGTTGGTGGCACCGTTGCAGGTCACATTGTAACCGCAGCTGAAGGTGGCAGGGACACCGCTGCTGGCCAGGATCACCGGCTCAGTCAACGTGAAGCTGTTGGTTGTCGTGCAACCGTTCGCGTCGGTGACCGTCACGCCGTAAGTGCCTGCTCCCAAGGCCGAAACGTCCTCGGTCGTCGCACCCGTGCTCCAAATGAAGGCATAAGGTGCGCAGCCGCCCGTGGCTGTAAAGTTGATGCTGCCGTTGGTGGCACCGTTGCAGGTGACATTGTAACCGCAGCTGAAGGTGGCAGGGACGCCGCTGCTGGCCAGAATCACCGGCTCGGTCAACGTGAAGCTGTTGGTTGTCGTGCAACCGTTCGCGTCGGTGACCGTCACGCCGTAAGTGCCTGCTCCCAAGGCCGAAACGTCCTCGGTGGTGGCACCCGTGCTCCAGAGGAAGGCGTACGGTGCGCAGCCGCCCGTGGCTGTGAAGTTGATGCTGCCGTTGGTGGCACCGTTGCAGGTGACATTGTAACCGCAGCTGAAGGTGGCAGGGACACCGCTGCTGGCCAGGATCACCGGCTCGGTCAACGTGAAGCTGTTGGTTGTCGTGCAACCGTTGGCATCCGTCACCGTCACGCCGTAAGTACCTGCACCCAGGGCCGAAACGTCCTCGGTCGTTGCACCCTTGGTCCAGAGGAAGGCGTAAGGTGCACAGCCGCCCGTGGCTGTGAAGTTGATGCTGCCGTTGGTGGCACCGTTGCAGGTGACATTGTAACCGCAGCTGAAGGTGGCAGGGACACCGCTGCTGGCCAGAATCACCGGCTCAGTCAACGTGAAGCTGTTGGTTGTCGTGCAACCGTTCGCATCCGTCACCGTCACGCCGTAAGTGCCTGCTCCCAAGGCCGAAACGTCCTCGGTGGTGGCACCCGTGCTCCAAATGAAGGCATAAGGCGCGCAGCCGCCCGTGGCTGTGAAGTTGATGCTGCCGTTGGTGGCACCGTTGCAGGTCACATTGTAACCGCAGCTGAAAGTGGCAGGAATGCCGCTGCTGGCAAGAACCGCCGGCTGTGTCAGCGTGAAGCTGTTGGTGGTCGTGATTCCGTTGGCATCGGTGACCGTCACGCCATAGGTGCCTGCGCCCAGTGCCGAAACGTCCTCGGTGGTGGCACCCGTGCTCCAGAGGAAAGCGTACGGTGCGCAGCCGCCCGTGGCTGTAAAGTTGATGCTGCCGTTGGTGGCACCGTTGCAGGTGACATTGTAGCCGCAATTGAAGGTTGCAGGGACGCCGCTCGATGCCAGGATCGCAGGCTCGGTCAGCGTGAAGCTGCTGGTCGAAGTGCAGCCATTGGCATCGGTGACGGTCACTCCGTAAGTACCTGCACCCAGGGCCGAAACGTCCTCGGTCGTTGCACCCGTGCTCCAGAGGAAGGCATAAGGCGCGCATCCACCCACCGCTGTGAGGTTGATGCTGCCGTCCGTGGCTCCAGCCGCGCTGACATTGTAGCCGCAATTGTAGGTGGCAGGGACACCGCTGCTGGAAAGGATCACAGGTTGGGTGAGGGTGAAGCTGTTGGTTGTCGTGCAACCGTTGGCATCGGTCACAGTTACGCCGTACGTGCCTGCTCCCAAGGCCGAAACGTCCTCGGTCGTCGCACCCGTGCTCCAAATGAACGCATAAGGTGCGCAGCCGCCCGTGGCTGTGAAGTTGATGCTGCCGTTGGTGGCACCGTTGCAGGTGACATTGTAACCGCAGCTGAAGGTGGCAGGGACACCGCTGCTGGCCAGAATCACCGGCTCAGTCAACGTGAAGCTGTTGGTTGTCGTGCAACCGTTCGCGTCGGTCACGGTGACGCCATAAGTGCCAGCTCCCAAGGCCGAAACATCCTCGGTCGTCGCACCCGTGCTCCAAATGAACGCATAAGGTGCGCAGCCGCCCGTGGCTGTAAAGTTGATGCTGCCGTTGGTGGCACCGTTGCAAGTGACATTGTAACCGCAGCTGAAGGTGGCAGGGATACCGCTGCTGGCCAGGATCACCGGCTCGGTCAACGTGAAGCTGTTGGTTGTCGTGCAACCGTTCGCATCCGTCACCGTCACGCCGTAAGTGCCTGCTCCCAAGGCCGAAACGTCCTCGGTCGTCGCACCCGTGCTCCAGAGGAAGGCATAAGGTGCGCAGCCGCCCGTGGCTGTGAAGTTGATGCTGCCGTTGGTGGCACCGTTGCAGGTCACATTGTAACCGCAGCTGAAGGTTGCAGGGACACCGCTGCTGGCCAGAATCACCGGCTCGGTCAACGTGAAGCTGTTGGTTGTCGTGCAACCGTTGGCATCGGTCACGGTTACGCCGTACGTGCCTGCTCCCAAGGCCGAAACGTCCTCGGTCGTCGCACCAGTGCTCCAGAGGAACGAATAAGGTGCGCAGCCTCCCGTGGCTATGAAGTTGATGCTGCCGTTGCTGGCACCGTTGCAGGTGACATTGTAACCGCAGCTGAAGGTGGCAGGGACACCGCTGCTGGCCAGGATCACCGGCTCGGTCAACGTGAAGCTGTTGGTTGTCGTGCAACCGTTCGCGTCGGTGACCGTCACGCCGTAAGTGCCGGCACCCAGCCGAAACGTCGGTGGGGGGGGGGCGCCCGGGGAGGGGGGTGGCGGAGCGTGGTGGTGCCCGTTGGCTCGGTCACGTACCCGGTCCGCTCCCAAGGCCGAAACGTCCTCGGTCGTCGCACCCGTGCTCCAGAGGAACGCATAAGGTGGGCAGCCTCCCGTGGCTGTGAAGTTGATGCTGCCGTTCGTCGCGCCGTTGCAAGACACGTTGAAACCGCAGCTGAAGGTGGCAGGGACACCGCTGCTGGCCAGAATCACCGGCTCAGTCAACGTGAAGCTGTTGGTTGTCGTGCAACCGTTGGCGTCGGTGACCGTCACGCCGTAAGTGCCGGCTCCCAAGGCCGAAACGTCCTCGGTGGTTGCACCTGTGCTCCAAATGAAGGCATAAGGTGCGCAGCCGCCCGTGGCTGTGAAGTTGATGCTGCCGTTGGTGGCACCGTTGCAAGTCACATTGCAACCGCAGCTGAAGGTGGCAGGGACACCGCTGCTGGCCAGGATCACCGGCTCAGTCAACGTGAAGCTGTTGGTTGTCGTGCAACCGTTCGCGTCGGTCACCGTCACGCCGTAAGTACCTGCACCCAAGGCCGAAACGTCCTCGGTCGTTGCACCCGTGCTCCAAATGAAGGCATAAGGTGCGCAGCCGCCCGTGGCTGTGAAGTTGATGCTGCCGTTGGTGGCACCGTTGCAGGTCACATTGTAACCGCAGCTGAAGGTTGCAGGGACGCCGCTGCTGGCCAGAATCACCGGCTCAGTCAACGTGAAGCTGTTGGTTGTGGTGCAACCGTTCGCGTCGGTCACGGTGACGCCGTAAGTACCTGCACCCAAGGCCGAAACGTCCTCGGTGGTCGCACCCGTGCTCCAAAGGAACGCATAAGGTGCGCAGCCGCCCGTGGCTGTGAAGTTGATGCTGCCGTTGGTGGCACCGTTGCAGGTGACATTGTAACCGCAGCTGAAGGTCGCAGGGATGCCGCTGCTGGCCAGAATCACCGGCTCAGTCAACGTGAAGCTGTTGGTCGTCGTGCAACCGTTGGCGTCGGTGACCGTCACGCCGTAAGTACCTGCACCCAGGGCCGAAACGTCCTCGGTCGTTGCACCCGTGCTCCAGAGGAAGGCGTAAGGTGCGCAGCCGCCCGTGGCTGTGAAGTTGATGCTGCCGTTGGTGGCACCGTTGCAGGTCACATTGTAACCGCAGCTGAAGGTGGCAGGGACGCCGCTGCTGGCAAACCATGGCTGTGTCAGCGTGAAGCTGTTGGTGGTCGTGATTCCGTTGGCATCGGTGACCGTCACGCCGTAAGTGCCTGCGCCCAGGGCTGAAACGTCCTCGGTGGTGGCACCCGTGCTCCAGAGGAAGGCGTAAGGTGCGCAGCCGCCCGTGGCTGTAAAGTTGATGCTGCCGTTGGTGGCACCGTTGCAGGTGACATTGTAGCCGCAATTGAAGGTTGCAGGGACGCCGCTCGATGCCAGGATCGCAGGCTCGGTCAGCGTGAAGCTGCTGGTCGAAGTGCAGCCATTGGCATCGGTGACGGTCACTCCGTAGGTGCCTGCACCCAAGGCCGAAACGTCCTCCGAAGTGGAACCATTCGACCAGAGATAGGTATACGGAGCGCATCCACCCACCGCTGTGAGGTTGATGCTGCCGTCCGTGGCTCCAGCCGCACTGACATTGTAGCCGCAATTGTAGGTGGCAGGGACACCGCTGCTGGAAAGGATCACAGGTTGCGTGAGGGTGAAGCTGTTGGTTGTCGTGCAACCGTTCGCGTCGGTGACCGTCACGCCGTAAGTGCCTGCTCCCAAGGCCGAAACGTCCTCGGTCGTCGCACCCGTGCTCCAGAGGAACGCATAAGGTGCGCAGCCGCCCGTCGCTGTGAAGTTGAT
The DNA here is from genome assembly GCA_016718825.1 of Bacteroidota bacterium. Taxonomy (NCBI): domain Bacteria; kingdom Pseudomonadati; phylum Bacteroidota; species Bacteroidota bacterium. Next base: position 70,562 of record JADKCL010000004.1, read on the forward strand.
GCTGCCATTCGTCGCGCCGTTACAAGACACGTTGAAACCGCAACTGAAGGTGGCAGGGATGCCGCTGCTGGCCAGCAAAACGGGTTCGGTCAGCGTAATCGTATTTGTATTGGTACAGCCGTTGCCGTCGGTGACTGTGTAGGAATAACTTCCGGCAACAAGTCCCAAAATGTCATCGGTCACCGCACCATTGCTCCAAAGATAAGTATAGGGTGCCGTGCCTCCCGTTGTTGAAATTTGAATGGATCCATCCGATGCTCCGTTGCAGGAAATGTTGAATCCGCAGTTGAATGAGGAAACTGCATCCGTAACCGTGATCATTGGGCCGGGAACGGTCACCACCGTCGTCGCGCTCAAACAACCACGTGCATCGCGTACAATCACTGAAATCGGCGTGGCAACATTGACCGTAGCGTCGTAATCTCCTGCTACGCCCCAAGTGGCGCCGTTGTCAAAGCTGACTTGGTAGGGACCCCCGTCTCCGCCGGCCGGAAATGCAGTAGCTGTCACAGTTGTAGTTCCGATTGCCGAACACAGCGGAAATGTGACGCTGTCGATCACGACCGCAGGAAGGATGGTCAGCGAAAAGGTTGCCGAAAAACATGCAATACCATCCCTGACAATCACTAAATACGTGCTGTCCACAGGCAATGATTCGGTCAAATCACCCGCAGTTCCCCAGGTCGTACCGTTGTCATAAGAAACTTGGTAGGCAGTGCCATTTCCGCCGGAGACAAATACAGTCACATTCGCAGTCGATCCGCCAGGCAAGGGACAATCCGCTATGATTGAATCGACGATCATGGAATCTGGCTCACTGACGCTGAACACGTCCGTGGCAATACACCCGTTGCCATCGGTAAGCGTGACGGCATAACCGCCAGCATGCAATGCGGAAATATCTTGTGTGGTGGCAGTATTGCTCCAGAGGTAGGCGTACAAAACCTGCCCGCCGGTGACGCTTAGGTCAATCGCGCCATCAGCCCCGCCGTGGCAGGTGACACTGTCAGACAAGGCCGAGAGCACCAGCAATGCAGGCTGGGTCACGGTGCGCGATCCAGTTACCGTACAATTGTTGGCATCAGTGACTGTAACACTGTAGACCCCGGCCAGCAAGAGGCTCAAATCCTCCGAAACCGAACCGTTGGACCATTGGAATTGATACGGCGGGACACCGCCCGAAACAGTGATGTCGATCGAACCCTCGTTGCCGTCATAGCAGCGTACATTCGTCAGGACCATGCCCATCGACAACAAGGTCGGCTCGGTCAAGGTATGCGAGGCAAAGTTGGTGCAGTTGAGACTGTCAGTCACGGTCACCGAATAGTTACCTGCAGGCAAACCCACAATCGAGGAGGTTGTCGCGCCAGTATTCCATAAGTAAGTAACAGGCGGCGTTGCACCCGTTACCGAGGCTGTAACAACGCCATCACTCCCACCTCTGCAGCTGACATCCGTATGCAAAATGATAACATTCAGACTATTGCAAGGCGGCTCAGCAATCAACACGCTGTCGGTCATTTTGCATCCCCGAGAATCCGTGAGTGTCAAATAATATAAGCCGGCTGCAAGTCCTGTTGCGGTCTGTGTCGTTTGCCCATCACTCCAAACGTAGGTGAAGAGCGGCGAACCGCCGCCAGGGTTGGAAGTCGCGGTTCCGCTGGTTCCCCCGATGACCGCATTGTTGGTTTGTGTCATCAGGTTGGTGATTTGCGGCGGCTCGGTGACGGTTGCGCTGGTCATGTGCGAACATCCAATCCCGTCGCGAACGATCACGATATATGTACCCGCACCGAGGCCAAAAGCAGTGTCATTGGACTGAACTGGACTGGTCTGCCATTGAAACGAATAAGGAAGAACCCCGCCAGTTACATTGTCTACGAATGCAATTTGATTCTTTTCACCAAAACAATTCAAATCCGAACCCGTTGCTGATGCCGAAAATCCGAGGCAGCGCGGGTCGTTGACGATCGTCGAGGTCACAATACTACATCCGTTATTGTCCGTGACGGTAACGGTGTAGACGCCCATGGAAAGACCCGAAATGCCCGGAGTTGTGGCGCCGGTGCTCCAGAGGTAAGTATAGGGCCCTGTTCCACCTGCGGCCACAACGTTGGCAGTCCCGTCGCTGCCGGCAGGCGTACTGGCGTCGGTGGCGGAGGCTGCTGCCGTGAGTACCGGTGGGGTCAACAGGTTGAAGCAGGCGTTGTCTGTACAATTCAAAGCATCGGTGACGGTGACACACCAAGCACCGGAAGGCATATTGATGGATGGCGTCGTGGCTCCTGTATTCCACAAATAGGTGTAGCCCCCGTTTCCGGTTCCCACGGTCGCCGTCATGGTCGCACTGTCGCCGAAACACAATATTGTTTGCGGAGGGATGCTCACGTTGAGCGTATCTCCAAAGAAAATCGTCACATTATCGGCGACATCCAGACAGGCTCCTCCGGAGGATGAGGTGAGGGTAAGTGTCACAGACCCCGCCGCAATTTCCAAGGGTGTCGGGGTGTAGGTCGGATCAATGGCATTCGGACTCGGAGAAAATATCCCGGCCCCACCCGACCATACACCTGCAGGTGCATTGGTGATTGTTCCATTCAACACCGCAACTGGAGCAACCGGGCACAAGGTTTGGTCGGGCCCCGCATTCACGACCGGATTGGAAGTGATCGACACGTTGACGGTCACATTCACCCCCGCACAGCTCGCGTCGCTCATTCCGTCATTAACCTCCAAACTGTAGTTCCCGGCCAAAGTGGCCACGATGGATACCCCCGTTCCGACGACAGCACCAAGCGGATTTTTCCATTCGTAGGTATAATTGCCATCACCACCCGATGGGAAGGCGGTTAGCGTGACCCCTGACCCTGAAGCGCAAAAATTAGCAGGATTGGGCGAAACGGTTACACCCAAGGCTGCTTTGACGTACATGCGCACCGTGTCGCAGGTGTAAAGGATATACCCGCATTCGTCGGCACTTGGCTGTCCACAGATTTGATAGTCGATGAAGGCCGGCGCACCTGCAGTGGGTGAAAAATTGACCGCAGTTGCATTGGAAGTCGCACTCAAGTAACTGTTGAAAGCACCGGGTGCACCGGGAAATACAGAGTTCCACGTGACGGATGACTGAACCAAACCGTAGGTGGTGATCTTCTTGGTGCAACCAATCCGGGTCGAATCATCGGCTGGAAAGGTTGGCTTTCCTACGGATGCGATCTGGTAAATATTGGTGTTGCCGCCAGGTTTACAGAAGGTGATGTAGTGCGGACCGACCCCGGTCAAACAAATCACTGAATCCAGATAATGCGTAGGCCCGCAACCGATTTGGTAGAAATACGAACCGGGAGGCAAAGCCCCCTCGCTGGAACTCATCACAATTCCCGCTGCATTCGGATCGAGAATGATCTCGTAGGAAACGCAGCGAATCGGATTTGACACCCCGCAACACTGCCCTTGTCGCACAGTAGGATCAGAAATCCAAATGGAGTCAGGATTGCCAGTCAGATTCACCAATTCGTAGGGAACTGAGGCACCGCAACCCGGAACTTGAGCCCGAAGCCCACCTGAAAACAGCGCGAGCAAGAGCAATAACGCCCCCATCGCCCTCAATCCTTTAACCGGAATTCGTACATGCATAGTATATCATTTATTCAGAATGTTGCAAAATTCACTTGGCCCAACATCTGAAAACATGACACCACATCAGCAAAGCACTGATTCACATCAGAATTAAAAACCGACCAAAATCAGTTTCCATCGGCAAATAGGCCTCAACACTGAATTGAATGCGATTCTAGACAAACCTGCCTTCCGATCGCTGCGCGGCGAACGATCGTTTGTAACAATTATTACATAGTTAATTCTTTGAAGAATCAACACCTGACGCGATTGACCTCTAAAAGCAGATTTGTATGGATGCACCCCAAAACTTCACACGTGTCCACCATGCCCTCCTTCTTTTTCAAGAGAATGGCAACAAAAATGGCTTCACAGATAACGAGACCGGCGTCGCAGCTTTCAGGTTTGCAGCAAAAAAGGGATTTATTCCGCGATCAGCACAACTTCGTGCGTGACCTCAGCGGCTTTGCCGAGCATGGCTGAAACGGAGCAATACTTGGTGAGTGACAATTCGACGGCCTTGTGGGCCTTTTCGGGGTCAATCGGGCCTGTGATGATGTAGCGCACATGAATTTTTTCCCAGATGCGCGGAAATTCGCCATCGCCTTTGATGCCTTCGACCTCGATTTTGAGGCCCTTGAGCGGTTGGCGCATCTTCTCCAGCAGGGAGATCACATCCAAACCGGAACAACCTGCCTCGGCATGCAAGAGCAATACCATCGGGCTTGTCCCTTTGGTTTTATCGCTGTCCATGACCACTGTGGGACCATCAGGATTGTGGCCAATCAGTTCGGTTGCGTTGCCGGTCCATTCTACAAAGATGTTGTGCGTACTCATTCTTCTAACATTTCAAATTGTCCTTGCGCATTTCGGACGAGCATTCGTGTAGTTTCGACAGCCGCAAATGGAAATTCGCCATAAAGATGCGGGAAGTCCTGCTCGTTCCTGCCCTTTTCCCAAACCAAGTTCTTCTTCACGTGCTTTTCTATGATATAGGTCACAACCAATTGATCTTCTTCCTTGAAATGCAGATTGGCACTTTCCAAAAGTTGATCCCAGGTCGAGCAGTGAATGAAGCCTTCTGTTTTGAGCGAATCGGGACGATAACGGCCTTCGATCAAGGCCTTTTCCCAACGCTTGGGGGTTACGAGATGAAATATTTTCCCTTTGTGCATCATATTCTGGCGAATGAACGGCCAAAACTACTCAGAAGCGTCCAAAACCTTGTGCAATTTCCGCCTTCAATTGTTGGTACTCTGTAACAATGGTTGCTACAATGTCGGCTGCCGGTAAAATTTCGTGAATGGCACCGCTAATTTGGCCGATTTCCAATTCGCCAGCGTCCAGATCGCCTTCAAACATGCCCCTGCGGGCACGCCCGCGACCGAGATGCGCCAACAATTCCTCCTTGGAGGCGCCGTTTTCCTCCAATGGCATGAATTTCCTCATAGAATTGGTTTTTGATCAGGCGCACCGGGGTGACAGCCTTCATCGCGAGCATGGTGCCGTCGCTTGGCGTATGGATGACCTTTTCCTTGAATTGCTGATGTGCGCTCGATTCGACAGAAGCAACAAAACGCGTCCCGATTTGCACGCCATCGGCCCCAAGCGCCATGCAGGCCAACATGGAGCCTCCAGTCGCGATGCCGCCTGCGGCGATCAGGGGTAGGTTGGTCACCGCCCGCACCTGCGGAATGAGGCAAAGCGTCGTGATTTCGTCGCGTCCATTGTGGCCTCCGGCTTCAAAACCCTCGGCAACCAAGGCATCCACCCCGGCTTCCGTGGCCTTTTCTGCAAAACGTACATTGGCGACGACATGCACGACTTGAATGCCCTTGGATTGCAGCAAAGCTGTCCAAGTTTTGGGATTTCCCGCGGAAGTAAAGACGATCGGCACCTTTTCCTCGACAATGACTTCCATCAAGGATTCGATGTGACGATAGAGCAAAGGCGTATTGACTCCGAATGGTTTGGAAGTCGCGGCCTTGCACTTGCGAATGTGCGTGCGCAAGGTCTCGGCATCCATGCTACCGGCCCCGATCAGGCCCAATCCACCGGCATTGGAGACGGCTGCGGCGAGTTCCCAGCCTGAACACCATACCATTCCCGCTTGGATGATCGGGTAGTCGATGCCAAAAAGCCGGGTGATACGATTGTGGGGGAAGGACTGATTTTCCATCCGGCAAAAATACCTGAATCCGCTGTGAACCGACGCAAGACAAAATTTTCTTCGAATCCTCAGTTCAAGGCTCTAAATTGGGACGTGTACAATTCAGAGGGTGTCAAGAACGGCAGTTTGAAGGCAAAATGGACAGCTTTGTTGGCCGGCCTGACGCTGCTTTTGAGCGCGCATTCGGGATTTGGGCAATTGCATGTTGACAGTTTGTATTGTCAGTTGCAGACGCGGTTGGAGGTGGGGGCTACACTGAATTCCAAAAAGCAGCATGAAGCCGCAAGCGATACGCTTCAGGCCTTGCTCCCCACGATCCGGCTCCACAAAGGACTCGAATTTCGACGTTTGCTGGCCGAATTTCATTTCCAGATCGGCTATGCGGCCTACTACGAAGGGGATACCGCCCTTGCACAATCGTCATTGTACACTGCCGATTCAATGCTGGAAACGATTGACCGTCAAGGCTCCGAATTGCGTGCCCGCATTTTACGGCAACGTGGCATGGTGGCCTATTTTATGGCGGAGGATGGTTTTGCAGCAAAGGAGCTTTACGAAAGTGCCTACCGCGAATGGCTGCTGATTCCGGAAAAGGACAGTGTCGAGTTGGCGATCGTATTGCAATGCATGGGGCAAGCCGCGACACGTCTCGGCGAATACAGCAGTGCAATTGATCTCTATCAGCAATCCTTGTCCATGCGGGAGCGGATATTCGGGAAGCTTCATCCACGTGTCGGCTTTGCCTATTGGAATCTTGGCAATGCGTATGCCTACTCTGATGAATACGAAAATGCTTCCCAAGCCTACCAAGAGGCCTTGGAAATCATGCGGACTTCGGCCCCGGAGGACCAATTGACCATTGCAGACATTATCAGGAATCTTGCAGCTACTTATGGCGAGCTTGGAAGATATCATGAGGCAATTGCCTACCACCTTGAAGCGATTACTATTCAAAAACAACTGAATGGCCCATTCGCATTGAGTTTGGTTGACTACTTGTCAAGCTTGGCACTGGATTATTCCTACGATGGCCAATTCGCCTTGGCAGAAAGTGCGCTCAAGGAAATGGAGCGGATCTATCAGCATCATGGAATCAAAAATGGCGAAAGGATCGCATCTTTTAGGTTTATCCAAGCCATGGTACTTGACAATTCAGGTGCAAGACAACAATTGGTGCTTCAAGAATTCGAAGCCTCGATAGGTGCGATTTCCACGGTGAACGCAAAAGTTTTGGATTGGACTTTCTACCCTGAATGCAATTCCACTAAACACCCTTTGCTGATGCAACAAATCATCCTTGGCAAGTCTCGCTATTTGGGTAAAACAGCTCGGAAAAATGGTTTGAAGCTACCATTGCTTCGGGCCAGTCTTAAGGGGTACGAAAGGGCTGCAGAGTTGACCAATCGATTACGTTTGGAATACCAAGACCAAGATGACAAGTTGTTCCTTAGCGGTAGAGGCTCCACTTTCTTGCAAGATGCATTGTCTATTGCTTTTGTACTTTGGGATACGACTGGTGAATCGTTGCACGTTTCCACCGCCTTCAAACTAATGGAAAATTGCAAATTCCAGCTTCTATTGGAGTTTTTCAGACGATCCAAAGTAGAAATTTCGGATGAAATCAGCAAGTCAACAGTCGAACGATTGGATGCCTTCCGACAGAGGTGTGCTGAGCTTGACTACAGCCTGTCGAACGAGAGCCTCATAAAGGACTCTATTGAGCAATATAAAGCTGAATTGCTCGAAAAAAGGTTGTTAATGCATGCTCTAGAGGATTCACTTTCTACTCAGTCACAAATTTTCAAAACTGCCAATCCGGATCAGACTACTGTGCCACTGAATTCTTTCCGAAATCAACTGCCAGATCATGCTGCAGCCGTATCGTATGCGCTTTCGGATTCCAGCATCTTTGTTATTCTTGCCACAAAAAAAGACATCAACTTCCGGCAGACAGCACTTGCAAAGGGATTTATCGACAGTCTGGAGCAGTGGATTGGATTATGCCGAAAACCGCTGGAAAAAGAGGAAGAAGTTATAGAATTTGCAAGGCTGGGGCACTCAATTTATAAGGTTTTGTTAGCGCCAGAAATGGCCCTGCTTGATCACTATACACAACTGCTGATCATTCCAGATGGCGTTTTAGGAAATCTTCCCTTTGAAGCACTTTTGACACAATCCCCAAAGCCAACGGCCCGAAACTTATCCAAATTCCCCTTTTTGATGCGGGATTTCAGATGTTCTTATGCAGCCTCTGCTACATTGTGGATGGATCAACAAAAGGATCTACTATCGACCAAGCCGCTGGAATGTCTTGGATTAGGCTGGGGAAAAAGAACCACCAGCTCGTTACCGGGTATTCCACAGCCGTTGAATGGTATAGCAGGTACAGAAACTGAACTCAAAATGCTCGAGAAAATCGTGGCTGGAGAATATTTCCTGGCAGATGCGGCTTCAGAGGCAAACTTCAAATCCAATGCACCGCGCTATGGGATACTACACTTGGCACTTCATGCCCGTGCATCGGAATCAGATCCACAAATCCTGTTTCCCAGCCCAGGAGATGATAAAGAGGACGGTGTGCTTCACTTTCATGAGCTTTTTCAATTAAAATTAAAGGCACGTTTGGCCGTGTTGAGTGCCTGCGAAACTGGAAGGGGGAAATTGATTCAGGGGGAAGGAATTCAAAGTATTTCAAGTGGCTTTGCTGCAATCGGTGTCCCTTCAGTCCTTATGAGCCTTTGGGAGGTAGACGACAATTCAGGTCAGCAATTGATGGAAGGGTTCTACCATGGGGTTCAGTCGGGATTGTCGCTCGACCACGCTTTGCAGCAAGCCAAATTAGACTTCCTTTCGCAAACGACTGGAGACAAAGGTGCTCCCTTCTATTGGGCTGCATTTGTTCCAATGGGAAATATGAAACCGATCGATCTGGCAACGCCCTACCACTCTAACACATGGCTGTTTGGCCTTTTGGCACTGGTTTCAGTGTGCATTTTTATAGCTTATTGCATCTACAATAAAAAACGTAAATCAACATGAAGACACCCGATTCCAACAAGAAAGAAAAAAAAGACAAGGACGGAAAAAAAGAGACAACTGCAGCATTGCCGAGAGATGCTTCCTCCAATCCTGGTTTCTCAATGGCCGCAGTGGCCAAAAAGACGGGTTCCAGCCTCAACGTTGCCATCAAGTGCATCAATGGCGACCCCAATCGTGCCGCGAACAATACGATCCGAGGGGATTTGAACTATTACAATTCGAGGGAAATCGTTCCAGTTCCGTCAAGCATTGCTGTTTATTTGCCTGATGGGTCCAACATCGATGTCAACTATATTTTCCCATGGGCACCCAACCAATCTGATCCGCTGCGGCTTGGGGGAGGAATCGTAAAAGGCACACTATCTGAAGGATCCCAGCGGGTCATGGGAACCAAGGACCCCCTCCAAGCACCTTTCGTCAAAACCGAATGGATCAATGGAACCGCCTGGGTGGAAAGCGTATTCCTCGATGTTCCCGCAGGCGCGACCTACTACGAAGGAGATGTCATCTTTGGCTTGGGCATTGTTGATCCTGCCACGGGCCGTTTGGCTGTGACGCCCTTCACCTTGCGTGAAGGGGATTGCCTCGACGTCATCGCTTGATTTTGAAACGCTTGATTCCTGAGAAGTTCGGACGAAGTTCTCAGGAATTGAAGTCAATCTCGGTGTTGTCGCCGATGTTCACGCTGTTGCTTTTGCCACGGAGGGAGGCATCGTTGCCGATCACAGAGCCGTTCAGCACGATCGAATCCAACTGCGAATAAGCGCCCAAAATGGAGTTCTTCACAATGGAATTCCGAATGACTGCATTTTCAGCGATCGCGACATTGGGACCGATGATGCTGCCTTCGATCGTGCAATTCTCCGAGATATGCACCGGATGCAAGATCACACAATCTGGAAAATTGTAATCCGGCAGGTGTTGGATGCGTTCGAGGAGGATGCGATTCGTCTCCAGCAAACTTTCTTTTTGGCCGCAGTCAAACCAATTGTCGACCATGTGCGTGCGAATGCGCACCCCGGCGGCAATCAACTTCATGATCGCATCGGTCAGGTGATATTCGTTGCGGTCACCCCGCTCCTTGTTGGTGATCAAGTTTTGAAGGGCATCCACGAGCGCCGTCACCTCCTTGATGCGGTACAATCCTACCAATGCAAGGTTGCTTTTGGGAATGCGCGGCTTCTCCACGACGCTTGTGACATAGCCGTTTTCATCCAGCATCGCCACGCCAAACTTCCTCGGATCGTCGACCACCTGAACCCCGACGGTGCTGTCCAATGACCGCAAAACAGCTTCCAAATCCACATCGAAGATGGTATCGCCCAGTACGATCAGGATTTCGTCGGCTTCGATGAACGAATTGCGTGCCACCCAGATGGCATGGCCGGTCCCCTCACGCGGAGATTGAACGACAAACTCCATGTTGATTTGGCCAGCGTAACGTGCACGCACGAACTCCTCGATTTTTTCCCCGAGGTAGCCGATCACAAAGACAAAATCCTTGATGCCTACCGACATCAGGTTTTCGATGATATGCCCCAAAATGGGTTTACCCGCCACCGGTATGAGCGGTTTCGGCTGCGTATGCGTATGTGGCCGGAGTGTGGTACCCACACCCGCGACCGGGATGACGGCTTTGATCATTCGCACAGGGCGTTGCTTTCAGAGAAGAATTGAACGGCCAAAGTTAAAGTGGATTGCCCAGAGCAGCAATAAAAAAAGGCATCCGAATCAAGCGGATGCCTTTCTATTGGCCTCCTGCGGAGGCGCCCAATTACTTGGTCTCTTCAGGTTTTGCAGCGGCAGCGGAACTGCCTGTGGTGCTGACTTTGGTGGCAGCATGGCTGCAGCTGGTTTTCGCAGCGGCGCCTTGGCAGCTCGTTTTGGAAGCAGCAGCGGCGTTGGCACAGCTGGTTTTGGCAACGGAGCCACCATTGGTGGTTGTTGTCGTGGTGCTACCACTTGCAGCGGTTTTGCTTGCACAGCAGCCATGACCGGCAGCGGCAGATTTTGCACCTGTACAATGCGAAGGCGCCTGTGCAGATGCCTGTGAGGAAATCATCAATCCGCCGATCATCAGACCGCAGACCATCAACAATTTGGATACCATTTTCATCTTTTATTCGATTTTGAGGTGGAAACACGATTCTTGGAACCGAAACCTAGACCAAGATACGGATTTTTCAGGTCTTCGGATCAATTCATCGCAACTTCAATCAGTCGATGTCCATTTTAAGGATATAGTGGTCATGCGCATTGATGGTGACATCGAGGTCATTCAACAAACTCATCAAACCAAAAAATGTACGGTTCACATAGATGGCGTGCGCGCTACCTCGCCCGCCATGTTTTTGCTGCACATCGCTGATTCTGCCGACTTCCATCCCGAATTTATACAACTCATCGAGGTAGGAATCGTCGCCAAAATTGAAAGTTTCCGAGAAGAATGGCTTTTCGACCAAGGAAAGAAAGGTATTCAGAATCCCTAACACAAAATCCCTGTCAGATTCCGTGTCCTCCTCATTCAGCAACTCCAAGGCGTAGCAAACCTGCAGCAACCGCTCGGGATTGTTGCGCACTTTGGGGTGAATCACGGAAAAATAGGCCTTGTAGAAGTCCGGGGGCACAACTTTCACACAACCAAAATCCAGAACCCCCAACTTTCCGTCGGGCGTAAGCAGGAAGTTGCCCGGATGCGGGTCGGCATGCACCTTTCCCAAAACGTGCAGTTGAAAGGTCGTAAAGTCCCAGAGTGCTTGCCCGATTTGATTCCGAATTTCAGCTGAAGGATTCGTCTCCATGAACTCGCGCATGTGCATTCCTTCCAGCCATTCCATGGTCAAGATGCGCTCTCCGCTGAGTTCGGGGTAGTATTTTGGGAAATGCAAATTGGGGATATGGGCGCAAGCTGCCCCGATTTCCATGGCATTTTTAAGTTCGAGGCGGTAATCGGTTTCTTCGATAAGTCTTGCCTGTACCTCATCAAAAAACTTACCGATATCTGCATCTGAAATTTTGGCAACACGTCTTGCGATGGGCCTGACCATGCGCAGGTCTGAGACGATGGAGTCTGCGACGCCAGGATATTGAATCTTGACAGCCAGCGTTTTGCCATTCAATTTGGCCTTGTGTACCTGACCAATCGAGGCGGCATGGGTGGCATGCAAATCGAATTCGTCAAAAATCTCATTGGGCGACTTGCCAAACTGCTCCCTGAAAGTCTTCACGACCAAGGGTGCGGATAGCGGTGGCGCACTGTATTGGGCATTGGCAAACTTGCGGGTGTATTCGCGCGGAAGCATTCCTTTGTCCATGCTGAGCATTTGGGCAATTTTTAATGCCCCACCCTTGAGTTGGCTGAGTTCCCCGTAAATGTCTTCGGCATTTTTGGCATCCAGTTCGGAGCGATCGAGGTCTTTGTCAAAAATCTTTTTGGTGTAGTGGACCGCATAGTTACGTCCTACTTTGGCTCCTGTGCGAATGAAACGTGTTGCACGTTGCACTTTTGAGGACGGAATTTTGTCTTGTTCTTTCATTCAAGGGTCAAAAGACGATGTTAGTTGTCTTTCGCCAAATGATTAACGGAGTGCGGGTCATTTAGTTTGATGACCTTGATCATCGACAATTTGCTGGAGCACCATGGAGGTAGAAAAAAGAAAGATCGGACGACAATTTTGACATCCGATCCCTATTTTATCTAAGAAATTGCCTTACAATCAAGGCTGCTTGGCCTTCTGATAGGCTGCACGCATTTCTTTATATCGTTCCTCGAATCTCCAAGTTGAAAAACCGGGATCCAATTTTTTGATTTCAACAATGGAAAGCTGCATTTCGTTGAGTGCATACTCCACCGCACGAACGGTATGTTCGCGCTCCAAACCTTCCCAATTTGAGTATTTAAACAACTGCTCAAGTGTTTCAATGTCAAATTCGGCTTTTTCCAAGGCAATTCTTGCCGGGCTAAGGCTATAATCTGGCTTGGGACGCTTGGTTCCTTCACCAGCGACGGGGGTTAATGCCACATACTTTCCTTCCTGCTCGCTCGTTGCCGATGCCGCAGAAGCAGCCTCATTGGCTCCCGCAGCACCTGCCGAATTGCCCATCGCCGCGCCATCGCCAACGGAGGGATCCGCTGTTTTGGTACTCGGAGGAACAGAAACGGAAGTGTATTCGGCAGCAGGATTCGTGATAATCGTACTCGAAGTACCTGAATCTACCGTGGCCTCCCCTGCTACGGAATTGGCACCCTTGTTGTCACTTGCTTCTGGGTCAGAAGTCCTTATGTCATTGGGTTCGAGATCAACCTTGGGTGCGACACCTTGGTCAGGATCTTTTTTCTCGACAATTGCAGTTTCAGCTGGCATCGGCCCGCTGGGGGTCTTGTTGTCGCGACTTCCCGGTGGCACAGGACGGGGCACATCTCTTGGATCGAAACCGGAAACCTTTGTGGCGGTAGTCGGAGTGGCCTTCTTTTCTGGCACATAATCAGGCGGGACAAATTTGGCATCAGCTTCTTGGGCCTTGCCATCGGATGCTGATTTTCCATCCACGGAATTGGCATCGGCCGTCTTGGCTGCGGTGCTGTCTTTTTCGGATTCCTTTTTGTTATCGCCTGTACCTGTGACTTTTTCCAGATCGCTCTTTGCTCTATCCACCTCATTGCCTGCACTTTCGAATGCCTTCTTCGTCTGATCCACCTCACGTGTTATCTCCTTTGGTGCATTCGTGATGGTCTTGACGTCAGTACGAACATCCTTGATGGGCTGCACAACCTCCTTTGTCACCTGCTGCGTGGTGTTCATTGGAGCTGTTACCGTATTGGTCACATTTTTGATGGCATTCGGGACCCCCTGTCCTTTCACAACAAAAGATGACAGGATAAATGTCAGAAACAAAACTCCAAGCCCCAATCGATGAAAATGTGTTGATTTTCGCATCATGCCGTCAAATTCCGTATTCAAAGGAAGAAAATTAAGGATATTCTGTGTAAAAACACAATTTAAAAGCGACAAATCTTTCGTTAGGGACCGTTGCATCAATGGCCTGTGACCATGAATTTCGCAAAATCAAACGCCGAATCCACGACATTCCTGCCCATGATATCGAAGCCCAGATTTACAGCCTTTTCGACTGCTTGATCACTGACCGTATGGTTGGCACTTTCATCTGTGATCCATTTGTTGAGCAAAAAAAGCATCTGCGGCCAATGCCAGCCTGCGTATTCGTCACCGATCATCATCCGTTCTGCAATTTCTCCAGATTCAATGCCCTCCTTCAACAATTCGTTCACGAAAATCAGGAAGGAATGCTTGAATCCCCCTAAAAACGTGGGATTGTAGTTCCAGATCCCCAACTTTGGGGCAAACATTTTGACGAATTCGTCTTCTTTTCCCAGGTTTTCAAAAAAGGTATAATAGTATGCGAGCATCTTCTCGCGCACGCTGTACTGGGCATATTCTTCAGAGGTCTCAAGAGTTTCGAGTGTTGTACGCAGGTACTGAACCCAAACGGCCTCTTGCAATGCCTCCAAGGTTGAAAATGTTGTCTCAAAATCAACGATGTCGAGGGAGGCAGCGCTAGCTATTTCCATCCTCGAAACCGGCAACGTTCCTTTTTCAAATGCAAGCCGCTTATAGGCTTCAATCAACGCAGATGTATGTTCCATGTTGCAAAGTTAGGGTGAATGAACCGATTGCGCCAACGGCAAAGGGTGATTTTGAACTATAAAGCAATGATTTTCCTCCTTATGGAAGATCGGTTGCCGTCCTGGATCATCGATCAAACGGCACTCATGGCCGCTTTACCGCATAGATTGTGTTCCACCTAAAAAGTACCCGATTCCAAAGCTGCTCAATGGGCAAATCGACCTGAATCAAGCCAAATCGACCAATTGAACCAAGGTTACCACATTTTTGTCCCGTTTCAATACGGTGAACTCATACCCATCAAATTCGATCTTGTCGTTCACCGCAGGAATTGACCCAAACCGCAAGCTGAGCAGACCGGCAAGCGTTTCATAATGCTCGTCCTTCTTGATCGCGTGCGGCAGCATGTCATTGATATCATCGAGGGCCGTTCCTGCAAGGACATGGTAGGTGCCTTCTTTGATCATTTCAACAAACGGTGCCTCGTCATCAAATTCATCCTGAATCTCGCCTACAAGCTCTTCCAAGATGTCTTCCATCGTGATAATGCCGCTTGTGCCTCCGTACTCGTTAACGACCACGGCGATCTGCTCATGCTTTTGTTGAAACTCCTTGAGCAGCGGACCGATTTTTTTGGTTTCCGGTACTGCCGGCATTGGGCGCATGACATCACGAATTTCAAATTTTTCCCCTCGGCGGATTTTCAAGAGGAGGTCCTTGAGGTAAACGACACCGACAATATTGTCAAGCCCGCCCGCGTGGCAGGGAATCCGCGAAAAACGTGCCTCAAGGATTTCCTCCAACTTCTGATCGTCAAAGTCCTCCAAATCGATTGCCAGCAACTGCGTGCGCGGAACCATCACCTGTCTTGCTGTACGCTCCGAGAAATTGAAGGCATTTTTGATGATGTCGTAGTCCGTCGCTTCAATGGCACCCGTCTTTTGCCCTTGCTGCATCAAAAATTTCAATTCGTCGTTGCTATGGACCTCTACTTCGTGTGACGGAGCAATTCCTGCCACCCTCAAGAGCACGTTGGAAATCCCGTTGAGTGCCCAAATGAAAGGCTTAAAAACAAGGTAAAAAACCCGCAACGGGAAAGAAACAATGAGTGTCACCTTCTCAGCACGCTGAATCGCCACTGACTTGGGGGCGAGCTCGCCAAAGATGATGTGCAACATCGTCATCAGGGTGAAGGCAAAAACGAAAGCAATGTTCTCCGCCAAGTGCTCATCCATCTCTATCCCAAGCGCATGGGTGATCGACAAAAACACCTTGGAAAAGACAGGTTCGCCAATCCAACCCAAACCAAGACTTGCCAAAGTAACCCCGAGCTGCGTTGCAGCGAGATAACCATCCAAGTGATTGACGATGTGTGACGCTAGATTAGCTGCACGATGCCCTTCTGCGACACGTACTTCAAGTTGAGAAGCGCGCACCTTGACGATTGCGAATTCCGACGCGACAAAAAAGCCATTCAGGAAAACCAAAAAAAACGTAAAAAGTAACTCCAGGGCCATTGGCTGTGCTCATGTAAAGGCTGCAATTTAGGCATTTGCGTCATCCATTTCACATTCTTGCTTCATTTCTGAGCGGCATCCCTGTTAAAGCGGTGATTTGGGAAGGACAAACGCCGGTAATTCTCCCTAACGCTCAGGATCAGAGGGCAGTTGGCTGAGCTAAACCATGACCGCCATGACGGAACAGAAGGAATGCG
The DNA here is from genome assembly GCA_016718825.1 of Bacteroidota bacterium. Classification (NCBI taxonomy): domain Bacteria; kingdom Pseudomonadati; phylum Bacteroidota; species Bacteroidota bacterium. The sequence continues at coordinate 86,748 of JADKCL010000004.1, forward strand.
CTTGCCCCCTTTTACGACTTCCCTGCAAGACAATATGGTGCTGTGGCTTCCGGTCCAGAATCTCTGGATCTGCCTGAACCACCTCCAAAAACCAAGGGTCGTCAATTCGAAACCTGTAACCTATTCCACCAAATTGGAATTTCAATTCGAGGTCTACCCGCTTGCTCCGAGGGTGCTCCTTCCCGACCTCGATACTGCAAGATTGGGCGTCGAGCAGCATGAAACCTTCAAAGCTGGCAACGTTCCCCGCCACATCCCGAAGGCTGCTGCTTCTTTTGGCGCAATAATTTACAATGAGCGACTCATCCATAACACCACGGAAGCGCAGGCTGTAGGGATCAAAAACCACTGTGCCCTTGCAGTCATGGAAATCCTGTGCCGACAATGCCTCAAACTCCAGGATATCGCGCGGCACGATGTCAACGACAAGGCCGGCCGGAATCGAAGGTCTTTTTGGCGCCATCACGAGCCTGATCCATCTCGGCCCCATTGAATCGACCAAGGGAATTCCATCTTGGAGCAAAATTCCGACTAAAATCCGGCCTCCTTCCACAGTGGAATTGGCCAAACAAACCATTTGAATTTTCATAGCATCAGCGTGTACGTATTAATTGAATTGAAAAAATTTGGTCCATTCTCTGCCACCCAAGTCCGTGTTCCCTCGAAGTGAAGCTCGGTCCTTCGCCCCTCTTTTTACTAACCACGCGGTACTTCGCGCCTTTTCCAGCTTGATTGGAATCACCATTCCCGCATCAATCCCGAAATCCAAAGACGACAGCAATGCTGAAGCACGCCGCAGGCTCTTCTCCATCTTGTCGCCCCTCCTTGGCACCAAATGGAAAACCTTCGACACACGCACGTATTAGATCCGCTGGACCCAAAAACCACCACTTATTCAGGAAATAGCATCATCAAATTTGCCGCGCAAATTCCTCCCCACTTGTCGACGTCCTCCATTGATGATGCTACAAATATACAACACGATTCCGGAATTGCAAGCAATTTGCTAATTAAATTATTTCACGCTAAGCGATCAAGCGTCGCGTTGGATTTTGATTTGCATCAAGGTTGCGATCGACCTTGCCCTCTGCTTGGCACGTTCTGCGTTTTCGCCTTCAAACAATTCATCCACGGCTGCATCAAAATGACCGAGCCAAACCTCAAAATCTTCGCGATCCAGCTTCGAAAGGCGGTTGAGATGGATATGTACCGCCATTGGATCTCCCTGATAATCCCCGGTTTGGAAAAGCAGGGATTCCCAAAAGCTCGCAATTTTCGGGATATGGTGTGCTAAATCCAACGGAACAACTTGTGTGAAAAACCTACCGATTTGGGGGTCGACCATCAATCTTTCGTACAATGCCAAAATCAATTCGTCAAGATCCGCACGGGATAAAAGTTCTCTTTTTGCATTGTGTGCTGCCATTTTCAAAGCTATCGAATCTTGTGGCGCCAATCTGCTTCGCAAGGAAGATTTTTCTGCAAAATCCGCTGTAGAATTCGTGCAGGAATACATTTTCCTATCTTTGTCCAAATTCATGGGTATGGCATCGACGACCAAGATCAATCTACAATTGCGGCATTGGCCCATCATCAGATGGGTAAAATTGGCCATGGGATTGATGTTTGTTGCTGCTGGAATGGATGGCAATGAGCCTGTAATCGCAGTTTTTGGTGGCTTGTTGGCCGCTTCCTCCATTTTCGGAATCAGCCGTTGCGACAACGGTTGTGCCATGCCATTCAGCTCTGAGGATCTCGATTCACACGACAAACAAGGCGTCAAAGATGGCAATTGATTATATTCTCACACACCAATGCCCTGTAAAACAGGAGCTTGATGAGCAGGCGATCATTCATCTTGTAAAATCCAAGAGTCGCGCAGAAGCACTCCTTCAGCGGTTTATGGACCAAGGTATGCGCCGCGAAGAAGCCATGAACGCGAAGTTTGGCATCTCTACCGTCAAGCCCTCCGGCGAATCCGGCGTCGAAACCGTCACGGTCGGTTCACTGTTCAAACAAGCAGAACTGCTCGACGACCATCGCGATGCCTGTAGCGGCTGCCCTGCGAGTGGTGGCAGGCCTTTTGGCTGCTATGATTCGATCAATTATCCGATTTCAGAGGCTGCCGAAGAATGGATCGCCCGGATGGCAGCAAAGGCGATTTCGGCAGGGATGCCCAACAGCATTCTTGTACAATTTATTCTCGATCAGAACGTTACGGGCGAGCCGTTTGCCAAAATGCGTTCCAGCGAGAACACGAAATACCTAGAAGCGGAGTTTCCGATCGAGGTTGAGGTGGAAACCGACGAAAACACCCCGTTGCTGATCGATACCAACCAATTGTTGGAAATGTTTTTTGCTGTCGGCGAAATGGGCGACGTCCACCAGCAATTCCTGCTGTTCTTCACAGGGGGACTCACGATCCAAGACCAAGCTCCGGACATGTCCAAAAGCGGCATCGAATATCAAGTTGCCGAACTGCGGAATGCGGAAGGACCGACCCGTTTTTGGGTCTTCCGAATGACCGACCAACTGAACGATGATCGCTCCATCCGTCAGATCAAGGCGTTTTTTCGGTCGGTGTTTCTGGCGCAGTGTAGTCAGTCGACGATTTTGCTCGACTACTAGCCTTACCACCTTCGATTTTTTCACAACAGGACATTTTCACCTTTCCAGGTTCGGAGCCGGCTTCCATTTTGGGGCTGAGGTAGGGAATTCCCAGTGCCATCCCGCGCAACAGAAAGAGGGTGCCCATGAAGGTCATCACGACCGGCATGACAAAGCGTGACTTGTTGCGCAACCAACCCGTGAGCCATTTTCCCGACCAAGACAGGCTGAGCATCAGCGGCAAAGTTCCGAGACCGAAAAGGGCCATTTTTGCCATTCCTTCCCAGGCATACGTCGAATTGGCTGCGAGGAAAAGCCCTGCATAGACAAGACCGCAAGGCAAGATGCCGTTCATCAAACCTAAAGCAAAAAGACCTCCCAATCCACGGATTTGCATGATCTTCCCCATTCCGCGCCGCCAAGCACGGTTCAGGAAATTGTCACTGGACTGGGCTCTTTTACCAAATACCCCATAATGCTTGAGGGCAATCAGGATCAAAATGGCTCCCAATGCCAATGAAAACCAACGTTGCATTTCAAACATGGCTGCAGCGACACCGAGCAAAGCCACGATGCCACCGAGCATGCTGTAGGTGAGCAACCTACCGACATTGTACAGCAATCGCCCCAACAGGTAGCGCCACCCTTGTCTTTCCGTTCCCGGCAAAGCCAAGGCGATCGGTCCGCACATGCCCAAGCAGTGCAGGCTACCAACCAAACCGGTGAGAAAGGCTGCGAGCATATCAGATTAGAATTTGTTCCTCATAATAGTACTCCGTTGCCTGCTCCGACCACTCGATTTGAATCTGCCAGAGCCCTTGGGCGCGCTCACGCATGCTCACCCATTGCATTCCCGACTCGTCGGTGAGCAAATCAATGCTGAAGTCCTTGGTTGGATCCGAGGGACGGAAAAAAGTCACTTTCCCTTTCAAGTTACCCTTGGAAAAATTGGGGAATGAAATTTCGAGGGCCTTGGTTGCCGCAAGCACCTTGATGACAGGCTTTTGCGCTGGTGAAATACCCCGAATAGACTTATCAATCTGTTCTTGATAAGCAATCTCCTTGGCGTAGTAATCGTCGGATATCAACGGCACATCATTGTTGATCATAATGGTCACGGCCGTGATGATTCCACCGATGAAGATTGCAAAGGCAGCGACAATTCCAATCGGCCACCATTCTCTTTTTTTCTTGCTCATGATCTTAAAACATTGGTCCACTAAAAGAAGTACTCAAGGTACGGATCACCTCACCCTTTTCAACAACATCGATTTCGAGATCGAAGCTCATTCCTTTGATTTCCTCTTTGGGAAGTTCCACCAAAACGTCACCTGTGGCGGCTTTTCCGCCTTCAAGTTCCAAATGCGGCGCTCCCAAAACCGTAATCTTGCCCTTTGAATCGTGCAAACGGAAGTCCAGATGGCGGTCCTCCTTGGATTTATTCACGACAGAGAGGCTGTAGAGATTGGTGATATTGCCTGAATTGGTTGTGGCATAAGTCTGACCGGGCGCTCTGAGAAGGGTCATTTTCAGGTTTCCAGAGGTCACCAAGAGTCCGATGAAGGATCCGATGAGAACTGTCAGGACACCCATATAAAGATAGGTGCGTGGTGTAAGCCTGAATTTGGTGTTGTTGACAATCTGATTGTGGGATGCGTATCTCACGAGCCCCTTGGGCTTGCCAATTTTGTCCATGACTTCGTCACAGGCATCGATACAGGCGGTACAGGCCACGCATTCCAATTGATTGCCATTGCGAATATCAATGCCGGTCGGGCAAACGGCAACGCAAAGTTTGCAGTCGATGCAATCTCCGGTCGTCGAAACTTCGCTATTTTTCTTTAGTTTCCCTCTCGGCTCGCCGCGTACATTGTCGTAGCTTACGGCCAAGGTATTTTGGTCAATCATGACACCTTGAAGACGACCGTAAGGGCACATGTAGATGCAGGCCTGCTCTCTGAAATAAGAGAATACAAAATAGAACACGCCGGTATTGATGAGCACAAATCCGAAAAGGAGAGGATGCTCCATCGGGGAATCACGAACATAACCCAAAACCGTATCCATCCCCAAAAAGAAGGCGATCACTGTATGGCTGACCCAAAATGCGATCAGAAGGAAAATGGTGTGTTTCAGAAGCCGCTTCCGAATCTTTTCCCCGTTCCAATCCTGGGCTTTCAGCTTCCGCTGCTTGGTATAATCACCTTCAATCCAATATTCGATGCGGCGATAGACCATTTCCAGGAATATGGTTTGTGGGCATGCCCATCCGCACCATATTCTTCCCAAGATGGCGGTAAAAAGGAAAATGAAAATGATAAAGGTGACGGCAAAGATGGCAAACAAAACAAAGTCTTGCGGCCAGAATGCAAAGCCAAAAATGATGAACTTGCGCTGAAGTACATCCAGCAAGAAGAAGGGTTCACCGTTGACTTTGATCCACGGAATGCCAAAAAAGATGATCAGTAATACAAAGCTGACGATCCGTCTAGCATTAAAAAACCGTCCACTCGGACGTTTGGGGAAGAACCCGACACGACGACCAGAGTTGTTTACATTGTAGAGCTGATCGCGAAATTCTGCAGATTCCATATAGACTAGATTTTTTCAAGAACGCTTCGATCAAATAAAATATTCGGAAGCAAAGGCGGCGATAAACTTCCCACCTTATGCTTCCGAAATTACGTGGCTTATTATTGCGGTTGTGTAACCGCGGTATCATTGGCAGCAGAATCTACTGCTACTTGAGCTGGTTCGGCACCTGCCACAACACCCTCAGGTGCACGTGGATTGGCGGGTTTGGAACCTTGCTTTGACAGAATATAGCTCGCAATTGCGAGACGCTCTTGGGAAGGGATCCGATCCTTCCAAGAAATCATCGATTTGCCCGGGACACCATTGGTGATTGTGGCATAAAGATTCTTGATTTCACCACCATGAAGCCAGAATTCGTCAGTGAGATTGGGGCCCGATTCTCCACCCATATCCTTACGGTGACAGGTCGCGCAATTCTCAACAAACACGGCCTCGGCGGCGGTCAATCGACCTGGATCTGTAACCAGAATCAACTGATCATCTGGCAATTCCACGCTCTTGTAAGTTTCAGCAGCAGTTGCCATTTCGAGCTCATATTCCTCTTTACTGGTCGGTCCCGTGCCAAGGAATTCATAGTGCACCATATAAACCACTGCGAAAATAATGGATCCGATAAAGATGAACCGCAACCATGCCGGCATGGGATTGTCCAACTCGCGAATACCATCGTATTCATGGTCGGTTTCAGGGTCAGGCGCATTTCGACCGACGATTCCGTCCCAAATATATTTGATGGACAGGTGGCTCGAATCTTTCACCGTCAAGACGGTGGCGATATAGCCGATGAGCAAGGCAATAATCACCAAGATGTAAATCAGAATCCTGATTTCACCCAAGAAACTCTCCTCCAGTCTCACCGGAGGTTTTTCGGCTGCGAAGAGCGAAACGGAAGCCAGCATGAAGAAGGCACCGCTCAATATTGCCCTGAAATGCCGCGAAAGAAATTGAACTATCGTTTTCATAATAGAGCTATCAAGGTTGAGTGGTGGCAGATGAATCATTGTCTTCCAGGTCAAGCGGCACTGCGGCCATATAGTTGGCATGCTGCTTGCGCATCAGGAGTACGTAGACGCCTAAACCGAGGAAGAAGATGAAGAAAATCAGCAAGGAGATCATCGGATAAATCTCTATCCCTGCAATACCTTCGAAAAAATGCTTGATGTAACGCATAATATCCTCCTGATTATTGTGGGTTTACTGCGGATGAATCAGCTGGTGCAGGCACTGCTGCGGGGGCGGCAGGAGCAGTTTCGGCAACCGGCGCAAGCACCACAGGTTTTACCTTGATGTCTTTGCCCAATCTTTGCAGGTAGGCAATCATGGCAATGATTTCCTTGGTCTCCGAGGTTTTGATCTTGGATTTCTCCAAGCTAGCCTGGATTTCCAGTGCCTGATTGTGCAGGACCGCGTCTGCATTGGCAATGAGGCTATCGCTGTAAGGCACTCCCATGGCCTGCATGGCTTTGAGCTTTGTAGCTGTCAAGCTGATGTCAAGCTCTTTTTCGCCCATATGTGCATAAGCCGGCATGATAGAACCCGGAGATACCGAACGCGGGTCAATCATGTGGCGATAATGCCAGTCATCTCCCCAACGGCCACCGACGCGGTGCAAATCCGGACCGGTACGCTTGGATCCCCATTGGAAAGGATGGTCATAAACATATTCGCCAGCCTTGGAATATTCGCCTTGGTAGCGCAACTCCTCGTTTCTGAAGGGACGTACCATTTGTGAGTGACAGAGGTAACAACCTTCACGGATGTAAAGGTCACGACCCTCCAATTCGAGCGGTGTATAAGGCTTTACACTCGCAATGGTCGGAACATTGCTCTTGACCAAGAATGTCGGGATCAATTCAATAAAAGTCCCCACGAGGAGCAAAAGCAAGGTCAAAACAAGCATCTGAACTGGCTTGCGCTCGATCCAGCGGTGCCAATAGGTATCGGAATGCGCTCCCTTGTCCAAGGCTGGCGCTTCAGCTTTCTCTTCTTTCAAGAATGTGCCAGACTTGATGGTTTTGATCAAGTTATAGACCATTAGCAATGCCCCGATGAGGTAGAGCAAACCTCCTAACGAACGCAGCATGTACATCGGTACAATTTGGGTCACGGTTTCCAAGAAATTGGGATGCTCCAAAAAGCCGTTGCCGTCAAATTGCTTCCACATCAAACCCTGCACGATACCTGCGATGTACATCGGCACGGCATAGACGACGATACCCATGGTTCCGATCCAGAAGTGGGCGGTGGCAAGTTTGGTGCTATGGAGTTTGGTATTCCAGAGTCTTGGTACGAGCCAATAGAGAATACCGAAGGTCATGAAGCCGTTCCAACCCAAGCCACCGACGTGCACGTGGGCAACAATCCAGTCGGTAAAGTGGGCAATGGCAGTGACGTTTTTCAAGGAGAGCATCGGCCCTTCGAATGTCGCCATGCCGTAGCAGGTCACTGCGACCACAAAAAACTTCAACACGGGCTCTTGACGCACTTTGTCCCAAGAACCGCGCAAGGTGAGCAAACCGTTGATCATACCACCCCAGCTTGGTGCGATAAGCATGATCGAAAATACGGTTCCCAGAGACTGGGCCCAGTCTGGAAGGGAGGTATAGAGCAAGTGGTGAGGACCCGCCCAGATATAAAGGAAAACCAATGACCAAAAGTGTACGATCGAAAGTTTATAGGAATAGACAGGACGACCCGCAGCCTTGGGCAAAAAGTAGTACATCAAACCCAAAATCGGTGTGGTAAGGAAGAATGCCACAGCATTGTGACCATACCACCATTGCACCAAGGCATCTTGAACGCCGGCATACATGGAGTAGCTTTTGGTCAGCGACACAGGGTACTCCATGGAGTTGACAATGTGCAATACTGCGATTGCAACCCAAGTTGCGACGTAGAACCAGATGGCCACATACAGGTGGCGCTCACGGCGCTTGATCATCGTCCCAAACATGTTGATGCCAAACACCACCCAGACCAAAGTGATCATGATGTCGATCGGCCACTCCAATTCAGCATATTCCTTTCCAGTCGTAAAACCGAGCGGCAAGGAAATCGCTGCACATAGAATGATGAATTGCCAACCCCAGAAGTGAATGTTGCTCAGCAAATCACTGAACATCCTCGCCTTGAGGAGGCGTTGGAGAGAATAATAAACACCCATGAACATCCCGTTGCCCACAAATGCAAAAATGATCGCATTGGTGTGCAAAGGCCGTAAACGGCCAAAAGAGGTGTACTCGATGCCCATATTCAGAGCAGGAAAGGCCAATTGTAAGGCCACTAGGAGTCCGACCAGCATCCCCACGATCCCAAAAATGACCGTGGCCATGCCGAATTTTCGGACAATCCCGTTGTCGTAATAAAATGTTTCTACCGCCATATTATTTGCGTTGAATTCAGGGTAAAATTCTCGTTGTCGCTCATCGAAATGGATGATGAATATCAGGCTTGCGGCTGACTTGGCTCAAGGTTTGTAGGTGCGGCATCTGTCAGAGTTGGCGTCTTTTGGTCTTTTTGTTGCAATTCGCCAGGCTCAAACAACATTCTCACCGATGGGGTGTAGGTATCGTCGTACTGACCGGAGCGGATGGACCAAAGGAAACCCACCAAGAAAACCAATGCCATCGCGATGCTGCAGCCGATTAATAAATAGAAGATGGTCATAATGGGGAATTGAGAATTGAGAATTGAGAATGGAAAATGGAAAATGGAGAAACGAAGTTCGGCGAAGCCAATTAGCAGCATTGCAATTGCTACTTGTTACTTGTGAGCTTCTTCCTTGCCAACAAGGAAACGCCTGCGGTGGTGAATAGCACCACACTCACGGAACTCAGCGGCATCAAGATGGCTGCCACGAGCGGGGAGAGATGGCCCGAGACTGCAAATGCAATTCCGACCGCATTGTAGGAGAAGGAGACCAAGAAGCTGTATTTCACCAGTTTCAATGCGCCTTTTGCGACCTCCAGAAAGGCTGGGAGGTTGTGGATCGACTTCGCAGCCAAAATTGCATCGCTTGCAGGTGTGAATGCAGCCAAGTCGTCGGTGATGGCAATGCCGACATCTGCCTGTTTCAAGGCGCCTGCATCATTCAAACCGTCTCCGACCATGGCCACCTTTTGGCCTTCTGCTTGCATTGACCTGATAAACTCCAGTTTCGCAGCAGGATCCTGCCTAAACATGAGCGTAGCGCCATCGGGCATGATCCCGCGCATCTGCGCCTCAGCACCGGGATGATCCCCTGAAAGGAGCCCCAACCGCATCCCAGCACCCAATTCCTTCAAAACTTCCGAGATTCCAGGTCTCAAATCATTCGAAAGTTCAAACCTACCCTTGAGATCTCCGCCAATTTCAACAAATACACCGCCGTTGCGTTCGTCTGAAATTTGAAGAAAGCTTGCCGATCCCACGCGAATCTCAGTGCCCATTGCTGTGCCGGAGATTCCTTTGCCCTTTTCCTCTTCAAAATCCTCCACTTCCAACAGCTGATCCTCTGGAAAATGGGCATACAATCTTCGACTGAGCGGATGTATCGATCCTGCCAAAACAGAACGCACCATGTTCTGCTCGACGGTCGTCAAGGTTTTCCCGGTATAACTTACGACAGCTTCCCCGACGGAGGTCAATGTTCCTGTTTTGTCAAAAATCATCGCCTCGGCCTCTGCAAGCGATTCTACAACTGCCGGCCCTTTCAAATAAAAACCCCTTCGACCAAAAACACGCAAGACGTGTCCCAATGTAAAAGGTGTTGACAAGGCCAAGGCGCATGGACAGGCAACAATCAGCACGGAGCTGACCACGGTCCAAATCATGCTGCTGTCGACGATGGCCCAGAAAATAGCTGCCACGGCCGCGATCACCAACACTACCGGGGTAAATCGTTGTCCAATCCGGTCACTTTGCTGCGTGATCTCGGCCGTCCGCTTTTTCCGGAATGCCTCGTGGTTCCAGAGTTTGGTGAGGTAACCTTGAGACACTTCCCGTTCGAGCACCAGTTTAATCGGCCCTGCCGTCTGTCTTCCTCCCGCGTAGATGCGCTCACCTGATCGCACGGGCACAGGTTCACTTTCGCCCGTGACGAAACTATAGTCGATTTCGCCCTCTCCGTGCAGCAAAAAGCCATCCGCAGGAATCAATTCGCCATTACGAATCGTGATTTGGTCGCCCTGCTTCAATTCAGAAACGGGAACCATCACGTCCTTGGTACCCATCAACTTATTTACCGAAATGGGAAAATAGCTGCGGTAATCGCGCTCGAAGCTGAGCATATGGTAGGTCTGCCGTTGATAAGCCTTCCCTATCAGCAGGAAAAAAAGCAATCCGGCGAGTGAGTCAAAGTATCCTGACCCAGTGTTCAGGATTACATCGAGCGAGGATCGAACGAAAAGCATGACAATCCCGATGGCTATCGGGACGTCCATGTTGATCATGCGGTGCTTGAGGCCCGACCATGCTGATTTGAAATAACTTCTTGCACTGAATGTCACCACCGGAATGGACAAACCCATGCTGAGCCATCGAAACAAATTGCTCAAGGTTGGATCGTCCAGGCTCAGGTATTCGGGAAAACTCAAAAGCATGATATTGCCAAAACAAAATCCTGCGACGCCCAACTCATACCAAAGCACCCTTCCACTGCGATCCTTCTTTCCTGATTTCCCTTCTTCTGCATCTGCCAGAGAAAGTGCAGGAGGATACCCCAATGCATCCAACAATGTGGCCACCTTTTCAAGTGTCACCTGATTGGGATCGTAGCTGAGGGAAACCTCTCTCCTGGGAAAATCGACTTCGGAGCGCAAAATTCCGGGTTGAATCTTGTACAACTGTTCCAGCAGCCAAATGCAGGCTGCACAGTGCATTGTGGGTAATTTGAGGGTCGCTTTCGCAACCTTCGCGTCTTGATACTCCAGCAATTTTGAAGCTTGAACAGGATCTGCGAGCCAGGCATATTTACCTTCATTTCCCTCCGGGCGTTGGCCAGGATGACTTTGAAGCTGATAATAGTCGGCCAAATGATGGCTGCTCAGGAGGCCATACACCGTATAGCACCCTGAGCAACAAAATGATTTTTCGCCATCATTGATTGGACTTCTACCTACATCAGCACCACAGTGGAAACAATTTTCCATTTTGGGCGCTGAAGGGCTCGCGCTGCTTTTTTCCGCTTTGATTTGGGCAATACTCATGCCTGTGCCACATTGCGTGGACGATTGTAAACAAACCTTGGACTTGACAAAAGGCCTTCCCCCCTACTCAGAAGGGAGCATTCGCATGATAGAAGTAAGACGCCTTGGACTCACGCTCGGGGTGCAAACTCAAAACAGGAACTGGACTGTACTGCAGCACTTCTTCGGTGATGCTTCCCAAAATCCAACCCGAAATGCCTTGACGACCATGGGTTTCCATCCAAATCATGTCATGATTGCCTTCCTTGGCATAAGCGAGGATGGCATCGCTGATGATCCCGCCGACGCGCACTGCCGATTGGACATTCTTGATTCCTTGTTCGTGCAAGGCAGCCGTTTGTTTGTTGAGATAAGCTTTGAGGCCCTCAACATCCTTCTCGGAGGCCGCAATCGTCACGAGCTCGACGACAGGGTTGTAGGCATCATGGTACACCTGCAACAGGTGGCGCAATTCCTTGATACCAAATTCTGGATCGACAGCGATCAGCAGTTTGCCAAATGAATCGTCCGCAGGTTGGCGCGTCACGGTCACGACAGGAATCCGTGCGCTACGCACAACCTTGTTTACATTGGAACCGATCATGCCGGTTTCGATGGCATGGCTACCCCATGTACCCATCACAATCATTTCAGCATCAATCTCTTCGCTAGCACGAAGGATTTCCTTGTAAGGCTTGCCTTCCATCACCATTCGTGAAACAGGAACGGCATCGGTATGATGTTGCGCGACCAACTTGTCGAGCATTTTCATGCTGTAAGTCCGCTTTTTTTCAGCCAAATCACCATCTGCAAAAAACTCGGCGATGGGTGCTATCGCTTCGATGACATGCAACAAAACCATCTCTGCCTTGTGCATCTTGGCGAATTTCAATGCCACCTCAATGGCTGCTTCGCTGCTAGGAGTGAAATCCACCGAAACCAGTATCTTTTTTTGTCTCTTTTCCATTGTGCTTTGATATAAACCGATGTACAACATTCGCAATTGATTTCCGCGGCATGAGTGACTTCTGCCATGATAAATACTGACTTTTATCATGCTATCGGTGGCGGGCGCCACAAAAGTGCTCTAGAACGGCAAAATCAACTGATCTACATTCTGAACCTGTAAGCCCAATGTACAAATTTTTCAGACTTGATTTTGAAAACGCTCCCTGGGAAATTGAATGTTCCAAACACCCCTCTGAAAACGGTGAAGCAGCAAATCTTTCGTTGAGAATATGCCTCGCTGTGCTGTTTCATCAACAAGATAAAAATGCAGGGTGTCTCAAGGGACATCAATCCATGAAAGAAGGTAAACACTGAAGTAGAGGCAATTTGTCAGGAATGGACTATTTCCAAACGATGGATTCAGCCATATGCTTCAAATCCTCCTTCATGAAATCGATGACTGGTGCGAGCGAATCGTTGCGCACCGCAGTATCAAAATAGAACGACGCCATGACAAGGTGCACGGAGTCGCTGTAAAACACTTGTGCCGGAACGCCGACGGTTCCAAACAATTCGTACATCACCCCGCTGCCGTTCTTTCCTTGCAAAGGGTTTTCCTTGATCTGTTGCACCTTTTGTATGTGCTTGAATACGAGCTTGCGGTATTCTTCAAAATGGTCCACGACCGTCTTTCCTGATCCCGGAACGTAGCGATAGGTTACGTGCCAGCGACATTCGAAGTCCTTGAAATACAGGTCCATCCAGCAACTGTCGGCCTTCTGCCGCTCGATTTGGCCGATTTGGGGGTATTCAAAAGTGAATGGACAGACTTGGTTTTCAAATTTCTGGTAGGAATGTTCCGGCAAATCGATGCGCGGCCAGCCTTTGGGTCGTGGAAACGGGTCATTGGCTTGGCTACATGCTCCCAAAATCAATACCATGATTGCCGTAGCAAAGCCGATTCCCATCCAGACACGGATGCGCTTGATTCCCAAATTGCTCATTCTACTTCGTTTTCAATATCATCACCATCAGAAAGCGGGACCAGAACCAGACGGAGACGCTTGATGCGGTTTTGCTCCACGGACTCAACGGTAAAATGGAACTGCGCATGCTCAATTTCGTCTCCCTGATCCGGAATCTTACGGTGAAGTTCCAAGATCAAGCCTGCGAGCGTATCCGCTGTTCCCCTGACATCGTCTAGCACGTTTTCAGGAAGCTCCAACGTTGCGATCAAATCATCCAGCGGGATCTTCCCATCCAGAATGTATTCCGTTTCACTCACCTTGGACAAAACCACCTCTACATCATCAAATTCGTCGGCAATGTCTCCGAAGATCTCCTCTACTATATCCTCCAAGGTAACAAGTCCAGAAGTCCCTCCAAATTCATCGACGACAATCGCGATATGCAATCGCCTGGTTTTGAAGTCATCGAGCAATGAATCGATCTTTTTGGTCTCCGGGATAAAATAGGCAGGCCTTATCAAAGTTTTCCAGTCAACCGTTGGGCGATCTTCTTTGAGCAGCGGAATCAAATCCTTGACATACAGCGTCCCCGTAACGTTGTCAAGATTCCCTTCAAACACCGGCATTCGCGAATACCCTTGCAGATTGACGAGTTCCAAGAGCTCCTCCAAACTGCTCGTCTCCTCGATGGCGACCATGTCGACCCTGGAACGCATGATTGATTTCACCATCGTATTCCCGAAATCGACGATTCCTTTCAGAATCTCCTTTTCTTCATCGGGAGATTCCTCCTCACTTGTGAGATCGATGGCATGTTTGATATCCTCAAAAGATGCCGCTCCGCCATGCGTTTTGATCCTGCGTTCCCAAAAATTGGTCGTGGAAACAAGCAAGGTGGCAACAGGACTCAGGATAAAGCGGAAGAAGGCAATCGGGTACGCCAACAGATTCACCAATTGTACCCGACGTTGGCTTGCATAGATTTTTGGGGTGATTTCGCCAAAAAGCAGGATCATGAACGAAATGAAAACCACATCCAGCGGATAGACCACCCACGGCAACCAAGGCTTGTCTGCCCATGCCGTATGGTCAAACAGGTCTTGAATTTCCATCACCGCCACGAAAATGAATCCGACATTGACCAGGTTGCCAAAAACCAAGATCGTTGCGAGCAACCGTCGCGGCTTTTGCAACAAGCGCCAAACCAATCCATTGGCTTCTTTATAGTCGCCGAGTTCATTTTGCGGAAGGGAGAAAAAAGCAACTTCAGCCATCGCGGCCAAACCAGAAAGCACCATGAGGAGCAACATCAGCACCAGCATCGGCCACTCATTGCTGAAATAGAGCGATAAGTTGGAAACGACAGGGACTGTACTATTGGGGTCAGTATCCACGTTGGCACTCGGTTGGTTGGGCGGAATCGTTCATCTTAGGTCACCTTGAAAATGTGCACATATATAAGGTGTCCTTCTCGCTTGGATTCTCAGCCTCAAAAGGTAGTTGCTGCACACCAAAGGCTGGACTCGCGGGCGACTTCCAACATAAGGTGACCTGAACAAACTGATTTCGAGCATCTAAATCCAATTGACTATCCTTTGGGAAAATAAACATTCCGGCTCAAATATCGCTCGAAAATTTTTAATACTGCCCTTGAAAAGGCATAATCCCCGATCTCTGCCAATGGGATCTCCCTTAGCCCTCCTTCGGTTGACGCATCAAACACGTCAGGAAGCGCATCTCCGGCAAAAACGGTAATCATCATATCGAGGTGCGTAAAAACATGCTTGAAGGTGCCCAACGTATGGTACCCTTCGGATTGAGCCTTCCCTGCATCGGCCTCGGCAACCTCTAGATTTGGAATCTCCCAGAGGTTGGGCCATAGACCATGGGGCGGCCTTCGTTGCACAAAAAGGCACCCGCGGTCGACGCCGACCAAATAAAAATGTTGCCAAACGGTCTTGCGTTGGAGCTTTTTGGACTTTACCGGCAGTTCTGAAACGATTCCGCGGGCCTTGGCCTCGCAGTGCAATGACAGCGGACAAAGATCACATGCTGGATTTCGGGGTGTGCAAACCGTCGCGCCAAGATCCATCATGCCCTGATTGAATTTCCCGGGCAACTGCGGATCTGCCTGTTGCAGGGTGGCCTCTTCGATCCAAGCATCCAAACGGGCTTGAAACGCATTTCGCGTTGCAGGGAGGTCAATCGGAGAATAGTCAGCAAGATACCTGCTCAAAACCCTGAAAACATTTCCGTCCAATACGCCCGTGACATTGTCAAAGGCAAGTGAACCGATGGCTCGAGCGGTGTAGGGTCCGATTCCTTTCAATTTGAGCAAGTCCCGAAAATCACCCGGGAAAACGCCTGCATGGTCGTTTACAATGATTTTGGCCGTATGGTGCAAGTTCCTTGCACGCGAATAGTAGCCGAGCCCCTCCCAATACTTCATCAAAGTATCGGTATCGGCGGCAGCAAGATCCTCGACGGTTGGAAACCGCTCGACAAACCTCAAATAATAACCAAGCCCTTGATCGACGCGGGTTTGTTGGAGGATCACCTCGCTCAGCCATATTTTATAAGGATCTCGGGTACGCCTCCAGGGCAAATCTCGGGCCTCACGCGCATACCATTGTAGTAGGGAAATCGAAGGATTTAGCATCAGGCCACGAAGTTCTAGAAATTCTGCCGATCGTCGTGCTCCAATTGCGTGAACATGACTTAATTTCAATCCGGGAGGTGGAGGAGAGGCGAGAATCGGTCCTGAATTCAACAAAATCTCAAATTATCTTTGAGAAAGGCTGAAATCAGGGTCTTAAATCGAAAAAAATATTTTCTACTTTCTCCAAAACCACTAACTTTGCAGTCCAATCTTTTTCCCATAGCCTAAAGGCTGTAAACGAGGGACTTAGATGGAGTAATTGGTAATGTTGGTTCAAAAATTTAAATTGTAGAGACAGTGACGAAAGCCGAAGTTATCACAGAGATCGCCAATAAGACAGGTGTTGACAAAGGAGACGTGTCCACCACTATTGAAGCATTCTTCAAGGTCGTAAAGGGTTCGCTTGCCGAAAACGAAAACGTCTATTTCAGGAACTTTGGTTCGTTTGTGGTGAAGAGACGCGCACAAAAAGTCGCACGTATCATCTCCAAAAACAAGTCCATGGTGATTCCGGAGCACAACATTCCGGCATTTAAGCCTGCGAAGACTTTTGTTTCCAAAGTGAAGGATTCCAGCGCCAAGAAAGCTGTTAAAGCCTAAGGGGCGATGTCTTGAATGGTTAATACCAGCAAATCAATCAATAGATTCACTTGGCAACATGGTGCAGTGCTATTGATGGGTTTGCTGGTTTTCGTTCTTTTGCTTGTTGCGGACAAGACCAATCTAGACGACGAGACAGGCTCTGCCTTGGGCGGTCGTGCTGGAGATGGAGGGAAAACCGAAGTTGCTGACGGAAGTGGCAAAGTTGATGTGAAGGGTGATTTGTTGGCAATATTGCCCGCAGATGACAGCCCCAACGAAATTGCCCAACTCCGGACCGCACTTCAGGATGAGCAGGTCGCAGCCGAACGCGAGAAAATCTACCAGCAAATCGTTGAAGGTTATCGCGAAGGCGGCCGTACCGATCTCGCTGCTGTATACGCGTCGGCACTGGCTCAAGAGGCCCCGACGACGCGAAACTTCATCGTAGCGGGTGCTCTTTTTCGCAATGCCACTTCGTTGGAGTTTGCCCAAGCAGACAGCAATGTCTTCAGAAGGCTCTCGGATGAAGCCATCCAACACGATGAATCGGCTTTGGAACTCTCGCCGGAAGACGAGGATGCCAAGCTCGAACTCGGACTTGCGATGGTGGAATCACGAATTCCAGCCAACAGCATGAATGGCATTTTCAAAATCAGGGAGGTAGCCGAAAAGAATCCGAAGAATACAGAAGCACTGTACCATCTCGGGAAGTTTTCACTCGATACCAACCAGGATGAAAAAGCTGCGCAACGCTTCAAGCAGATTTTGGAGGTCAATCCTGAAGATGTGCGTGCCAAGTACTATCTTGGCGTCACGGAGCAGCGACTAGGCCATTCCGCAGAATTCAATCGACTCATGTCAGAAGTCGCCATCCAGACCCAAGATCAAAATCTTGCGGCCTTGGCCAAGGAGGCTTTGAATAAACACTAAAATACTTCAGAAGATGCCAAGCGGTAAAAAACGTAAAAGACATAAAATTGCAACGCACAAGCGTAAAAAAGCGCCTCCGCAAGAACCGTCACAAGAAGAAGAAGTAAGCGGTCTGTAATGCATTCCAATCGCGCCTTCGCGATCTTGCTTTCTCGTTCGATTGTAACACATGTAATATGTAACTCGTGAACGAATTAATAGTAAGCGCAAGTGAGGAGGGGTTGAGAATTGGAATCCTTGAGGACAAGCGCATTGTAGAACTCCATCATGAAAAGACCAATTCGCTCTTTTCTGTTGGAGATCTCTTGTTAGGCAAGGTCACCAAGATCGTCCCTGGTCTCAATGCTGCGTTTGTGGAGATTGGGCATCCCAAAGATGCCTTCCTGCATTATTTGGATTTAGGACCACAAGTCATGAGCCTTCAACGGTATGTCAAGGCTGTGCAGTCCTCTGCCCAAAATATCAGGCCACTTGGCCAAATCACTCCGCTTCCCGACATCAGCAAAGATGGTCGTATGGCCACTGTGCTCAAGGCTGGGCAGCCCATTTTGGTGCAAGTTGAGAAAGAAGCGATCTCTACCAAGGGACCGCGTCTTACTTGTGAGATTTCGTTGCCGGGGCAGTACCTCATCTTGGTTCCGTTTTCTGAAGACATTTCGGTGTCACGGAAAATCGCGACCAATGACGAGAAGCGCAGGCTCAAGTCTATCGTGGAGGCCGTAAAACCCAAAGGTTTTGGCCTGATCATCCGCACGGCCGCAGAAGGAAGGGAAGCAGCGGCAATCGAAAAGGACATGAACGACCTGCTGGATAAGTGGGACAAAATGATCCGATCGATTGCAGAAGCGCGCCCCCCCAAACGCGTGCTTGCGGAGGAAGATCGTGCTGCAAGTATCCTGCGAGACATGCTCTCCATTGGATTCGACTCCATTGTGACCGATCAAGAAAGTGCGTTTGAAGAGATTAGCGAATATCTCAAACGCACGAGCCCCGAGCAGCTCAAAAATCTGAAAATGCACCAAGGCAAGGTCTCATTGTTTGAGTCCCGAGGTGTTGAAAAGCAGATTAAGGCAGCCTTTGGGAAAACGGTGACCATGCGGAATGGTTCCTACCTTGTGATCGAGCATACGGAGGCGATGCACGTCATCGACGTCAACAGCGGCAGCAAAAACCTGCGTGGTGACACGTTGGAAGAGAATGCCCTGAAGACCAACATGGTCGCGGCCGAGGAGATAGCGCGACAGCTCCGTCTGCGCGACATGGGCGGCATCATCGTGATCGACTTCATCGATCTTAAGAAGGTCGAAAACAAGAAACGGCTCCATCAACATCTTAAGGATGCGATGGCGAGCGACTTGGCCAAGCACACAATCCTGCCGATGAGTCGCTTCGGTCTGATTCAGATCACGCGGCAACGCGTGCGTCCGCAGATCGACATTGTGACGACCGAGGCTTGCCCAAGTTGCAACGGCACCGGAACGATCCAGCCAGCGATCCTGCTAATCGACGAGATCAAAAACAACGTCGATTTCCTCATGCGTCAAAACAAGGATCGCCTGACGGTGACGGTTCACCCTCTTGTAGAAGCCTACTTTAAACGCGGCTTCTGGAATCAGGTGCGCAAATGGTGGTGGGAATACAAAAAGCCGGTCAAGGTTGTTCCCGATACCGCATTGAGCTTCACAGAGGTGCGGTACCATGATGCCAAAGGCGTGGAAATCAAGTTCTAAGCCTTCCCATTCGACAAAAAATCCAGCGTTTCATTCACGAGATGAAAGCTCCGAAAACGGTGGCGACAATGCCATTGTAGCAATGGGCTATTCTCAAAGCCGTGCACTGAAGAATTTTGCCGGGTGGTTCAGCCCTTCGGTGCGTTGAATGAGATGGCTCTTGCAATTCGCACTTTCAGAGAAATCTGAGCCTTGACATAAGGCATCCAAGCCTCAACGTCGTTGGCACATTTGCAAACCTGAATAAGTATTCACGCCTCGTCGACGTTGGCTTGTCTTGGAAAGGGGCAACATTAGTTGGCATGGCTTCAAACTTTGAATTAAATTTGGCCTTCGAATAATATTGATAATCATGTTAGTTATGAGAAAAAAGCTACTTCTACTTTCACTTTTTGCTTCAATGATTGGCGGTGGCCTCATTGCCCAGTCAGGTCGTATTGCAAAGGCAAACATTGGGATGAATGGATCTTCTGTCGGTTCTGTGGCAGAAACCCCTGAAGGCATCGTCTGCGATACGGTTGCCTTTGGCTACCCCGTTGACGATACCTTATTGATTTATACTTCCAGCGGTTGGGGCTACGTTGGTGGCCACAATGACTATGGGGATATGAGTAAAGCAGAGCGTGTTGTGAACGTGCAGGGCTACACTGAGGTCTATGGCGCTCGCTTCTCCTTTGGAGCTGCAACTGCTGCGGACAGTAACAGCAAGATCATTGCCCATATTTGGCCAGAGGTCTCTGGTCAACCAGGTGCCCCTCTCAACTCTTTGGATATCAGAATTCAGGACATCATTGCGCAGCAAGGTGAAATTGAGGTGAGGTTTCCAAGCCCAGTTTCTGTGAGTGGACCATTTTATGTAGGGTTCTCGATCACGTATGTGACAGGTGATACCGTGGGTCTCCTATCCAATGAAGATGGAAAGACCATTCCAGGCACTGCTTGGGAACAATGGAGTGACAGTAGCTGGCACCCTTACAGCGAGGTCGGCACAGGTTGGGGCGTGAACCTGACCACTACAATTTATCCATTGGTTTACTCAGGTGTATTTCCCGTTACAATCACACCTTCGTCCAGCGTCGTACCCTCAGGAACACCAGTTCAGCTAACGGCAACTGGCGGTACCACCTACACATGGTATCCTGCAACAGGTTTGAGCTGCAACAATTGCCCTAACCCCACCGCAACCGTCACGGATACCACCACTTATACCGCAGTTGCAACGCTTACCGGCTTCAATTGCGTTTCTTCGGCTTATGCAACGATTTACACCACTGTTGTGGTATCTGTTGATGACAACCTTTTTGAAGGTGCAGTAAGCGTATTCCCCAATCCAAATGCTGGCCGCTTTGCTGTGGTTTTCAATCAAGCAGTAGCGACCGACCTGGAAATTGGATTGTACAATCAACTTGGACAGCGTGTGTATTTTGAGTCGCTCACCGATTTTGCGGGCGAATACAACAAGACTTTTGACTGGACTGATGTCGCGAAAGGCCTGTACACACTTCGGATCTCTGATGCACAGAACAATCAGTTTGTTTCCAAGCTGATCGTGGAATAAGGTCATTTTTCCCGAATTCAATTGCAAAGGTCATTCCGATAGACGGAATGACCTTTGTTTTTGTCTCAATCGCGGGAAGAAATCACCGTGGAGAGAATATTTCGAATCGTACTGGGTTCCGATGTTCAGGATTCAATCCCAAAATTCACTTTGCAACACTCATTTTCATGAGGTCTTGCCAGAAGTGAACATTGTGTAATGGTCGAAATTACCTCCGCTCGATCCGGATGTTGACGCCGCCATTGCCGCCACCTTCGCCGTCCTTTTTCCGGTCTTTGGGTTCGAGCAGGCCGCTGACAATCGAAATGATGATGGATCCCCAGACTGCGGGCCAGAATCCCTCGACGATGAAATGTTGATCGGGCACAATGTCACCTGCAAACATGAGCAGGATCGCGTTGATCACGACCAAAAACAAGCCGAAGGTGACCAAAATGAAAGGGATTGAGATCAAAGCGAGCAAGGGCTTGATAAATGTGTTTAACAAGCCTAGGATAAATGAGACCACGATGGCCCAGCCGATGCTGTCGACTTTGATGCCGGGAAGGATCCAAGCAGCGAGATAAACGGCAATTGCAGTTCCGAAAAGCTTGACAATGTACCGTGCGATTCTTTTTGAGTCCATGATATGCAAAGTTACAGCAAGTCACCGAATGTTGTAAATCGCTGAGCAGGATCAGCTTTGCAGTTCTGATTCAACGATTTCCTTCCACCCGAAACCAAATTTGATCTCCGCTAAAATTGGTGAATGTCGATTCGAAATAAAGTGAGTCCGTGCCCGTGAACGCCCCGACAAAGGTTGCTCCATTTTGCAATCCATTGACCGTCAAAGTTCCTGACTCCGACAATGAGGGCGCCAAGGAATCATCGACCAGAAAACGAATCAAAACTTGATCCTTGCCAAATTCGCGGATGATCCCGTTGTAGCTGACGTTGGATGTATCCGGAAATCCCGCATTGCGGACCGTGCGACGCGTCAAAAAAGAGAAATTGCCGGCGTAGTCTTCGCGGTAGCTGAATTGACTGCAGGCAGTAAACATCAGGAGCAAAAGCAGCAAAATCGCATGGATCGGGTGGGACTTCATTTGGCAAAGATAATGGCACGCATTAAAATTTTGATGTCCGCAAGTTAAACCCGCCTACAAAGTTCATTTTCTTATCCCATGAAACGAACACGAAATGGGAGCACTGCCGATAAAGGAATGCGTATAGATCACTGCAACATCAAAACTATTTTTGGAATAGAAGCTACCTTCGACTTCGCCATAGTCATCCTTATGACGCATGGTTCCATCGCGATCAATGTTGACGTCCAACACAATTCCCCATTCGGCGATCTCGATGCGAATCGATTCGCGCTCTTCTGCAAAATCCACCGTTGCGGGAGACAATACGGTAAACGTTTCATCTTGGGTTACGATGGTGCCGACGACCTCAAAGGTGCCGACATATCGATGCCGGTAGTCAAATTTTCCGCCTTCGCAGGCTTGGAACATCGGAAGGAGAGCAAGGAGGGCGATAAGGAGATGCTTATTTTTCATTCGGATTCATTTTGAGATTGTAAATACGATTGAAGTTATTCAATGAATCGGAAAGAACCGTCGCGGAGGACGAACCAAATTGTCTTGGTAATTACACAGTTAGCCAGTAGGCAAACCTAGATATCCGATGCCCTCCCTCCGCGCGCTTGCGGCAATCGGACGTCGCAGTCGCCGGTTTCATGCAGCCACAACAACGACTGCTTGAACATCTTTCGGGGAATTTTGTCCAATTGATCGGCCCATTCGGGGTCTTTGCGGCCTTGGAGGTAGGCTTGCACTGCCAAGGCATAGACGATCATTTGCTGCGGCAGATAGCCTTGTTTCCCGATCGCCCAGCCGCTGTAGCCTTTGTTGTCGCTCCAAGTTTCCCTTGTGTTACAGGTATTGGCCATGAAAATACCGAAGCCAAAATAAATGGCGGTCAAATCGGTGTAATACTCGTGGTTGTCGTTGTCTTCGGTGACGCGGTATTCACCCAGCAATTTGATGTGGCCGACTTCGTGTGCCATGGTCGCAAACAAGGCCTGCGGATTCCCGATCACCTTGCGGTTGATATGGATGTCGAATTTGCCGGTCAAGTTATTGCGATGGTGATATTCTCCTTGGCTGTAGCCGCCCTCGAACCGCACCATCACCGGACCATCAAACCCCGAATCGTCGCCTGCCGTGTACAAATGCAGGTCCACGTTGTCGGAATCGACATCCATCCGTTCGCAGACGTTGTCCATGAAATAGGTGAGCTTTTTCTCGATCCGATCTGAAAACTGTGCAAACGGTCCTTTATGCGCCGTAATCGGTGGCAACAACAGCGGACGCACTCCATATTGGCCCATCATCCATTCCAAATTGGCTTCAATCCAAAGTTTATCGTCTTCGGTGACGATGAGTTTCGGGCGGGGCGTACGGTTGAAGAAGGAGAACATGATTGGTTTTGGAATTGAATGAAAACTGCCTTGAATTTACTGCGAATTTTCAATCGAAGATGACGTGGAGCTCAAAATTTCATTTTCAAGCTATTAGACTATAAAATGTTGGTGCCATTCAAGACAAATGTAGATTCGACAAGGCATGATGGAAGCAGTGTCAAAATTAATGCACCCTTCATTTTCCACACCCTTGGCATGCGGATTGAAGCCAATTCCTTAGGCACTCTCAATGTTCATCATCATGTTAAGAAAACATCTTCTGCTTCCTTTTCTTGCAATGCTTTCCGTCCTTTTCGTCAGTTGCGAACGGTTGGAGGATGCGCCGCCCACCTTGGCGACTGCGGTCGATCTTGACACCGCAGGAAGGTCCACTTTCATCCTCGTGGACCGCAGTACCAAGGGCGCGCATCGCTTTGTGGATCCGAGCGGCAACGTCCTTTTCGGTGGCGAAACCTACCATCAGGCGTTTCCATTCAGGTTTGGCTACGCTGTCGTTTCCAGAATTGTAGAAGGTGAAATTCGGTATGGCGTGCTCGATCAGTCGGGCAAAACGATCATTCCCATTCAACACCGCGACCCGATATTCAGCTATGAAGGTGGCTTGTTCAAGACAGGAATGGACCGAATCGGATACTTGGATACGATGGGGAAGACCGTCATTCCGATGGATTACATTGCCACAAAAGGGGTGCAGGATGGTTTCGTCACGGTGAAAAATGCTGCTGGCAAATGGGGTATTCTCAATATCAAAGGAGAGGCCATTGCTCCCTTCGAATTTCTCGAAATCGGAAGCTGGTCGGATGGTTTGGCGGCTGTATCGATTGTCAGCGGCAATTCTGCGAAATGGGGATTCCTCAACCAAAACGGGGAAATCGTCATTCCTTGCATTTATGACTATGCCACCGATTTTGAGCAAGGCGTAGCAATGGTGAAGCAAGGCAAAAAATTCGGATTGATTGACGCCGTAGGCCAAGCCGTAACGCCATTCGAATTTGACGATTTCCAAATGGCCGCAACCGTTGAAGCGAATTCTGGAAATGGAAATCATCAGCCAAGAACGCAGCTGCATCTTTTTTCCCCATCAGGTCAGATCAGCGTTTCCAAGGGTGGCCAATGGATGACTGTCGGGGAGGATGGGAAAATCAGTGCGGCCGAATAATCGTCTCCTCGCGCTTATTCCAAGGCAAGATTGACAAAAATTCCGGTGTCGATGTAGCTGAATCCGATCGTTGCATCAGGGCTTCCCATGAAATGGGTCCGGAAATCGAATCCAAATGAAATGAGATTCCCATAGTTGACCATCAACCCGGCACAAGGTCCAACGCCGATCATTCCCCCAATGAAGGTTTCTCCGTTCTGGCCTACGGGACTGCTTGACCTTTCTTCGTAAAACGTAAAGTAATAGCCCAAATTGAACCCGAGGTAGGGATTGAATTTGGCATCCCGGATCAGACCTTGCCTGAAGCCGACCATCAAGGGGATCATCGGCACCTTGCCATAGGAAAATGAGGCTTGTGCACCAAAGTTGTCTGTGCCATAATGCGGCCCTGGCTTGGGTGTGAAAAAGGTAAACCCTATCCCGTAATAGAAATGTGTACCGCTTTCGGAAAGAATTTGGTCAAATTCAAATTCTAGCCCTGCCGAGCCGCCATAAGCTTGCCCCTTGCGACCAATAATCGGATTGGTATAACTTACCCTGCCCGTAAGGCCAATTTGTGTCAAAGCCTCGCTGCAGGCTGCCGTCAATAACAGCAACATCAAAAAATACTTGTTCCAATTATACAGATTGCGCTTGATCATGCCGATTCTATAAGTTAATTTGCCCAATAATACCTTGTGATTCCTTAACTTCCAAATGATGAGCTTCAAAAACGCATGGTTCATTCTGCTGTTTTCCACTGCCGTTGCCGCTTGCAATCTTGGCGCGCCCGAACCCATTGAAACCTGTTCAGATGGCATCCTGAATCAAACGGAAGAGGGTGTGGACTGCGGCGGCACTTGTACGCCATGCCCGTCTTGCACGGACGGCATCCTGAATCAAAATGAGACGGAAATTGATTGTGGGGGTCCTTGTTTGCCCTGTTTGCCGCCACCGCCGTGCACCCCCGATACAAGCTCGTGGACGATCAACGGATTCACGCAAATGGATTTTACTACATTCTCACATCAACTTGACTTTCAGGGCAATCACGTTTATCGGCTCGGAGGAACGAATGGGTCGGCCAAGATTACAGTAGCCAGCAACTACAATTTCGCTACAAGCACCATGTTCACCCTGGATCAATCCATCGAAGGGTCCTACTCGCTCGTGATTCGAATAGAAACGACCTATTCGGCTTACCTGGTCGGGCCAGGCGAAGCCTTTGTGCGTATTGCTGACGGCATGTTGTCGATTATTGTTTGCAACGCAAACACGACCAACCAAATGTTCACCACCACTTCTTCAGGGCACGTTTTCTTCCCGGCGGTACATTGATGGATTTTGAGGCAACCCGTTGGTCGAAGCCTTGAAAAATGCAACACGTCATTGCCGCTTCCCATCCACGGTATAACTAAACGTATGTGGCACCTGATCCATGTGGATGTAGAGATGGAAACTGTCCAATCCGATGAAATTGCCCTCATGGATTTGGTAGGGATTCGCCAGAAAATCAGTGTAAAATCTGCCACTGGAATCGACAAAAGGATAGGCAGGTGACCCCGGCGTCCTTGGAACGGCCAATTTCAAAGAATCGAATAACATCACGGAATCACTGAACTGATAATAGGTATCGGGCCAGCCGGCTTCGCGGTAGGTACAGGTGACGTCAAACATCCCCGTGAAGGGCAACCGGGAAATCCAATCCGACAGTATCCGGATTTTCGAGGGTATCTCCACCATCGATGAGCGGGGGTCCAGGATCCAATTCGCGACACGAAACAACCGTCAAAACAAGCAACAGCAATGCAATGGGGGTGACAATTCTTCTCTTCATTGTACTCATTTCCTCGAATATAACCGATTTACCAACCTTTCGCAATTCGGCGCGGTGGTGCCTGGCAAACATTCAGGAATGATCGCCAGAGAATATGGATTCGCTAATGACCTGAAATTCAATCCATTTAGAATTTTCCCCGATTGCTGCACGAAACCCTCCCCTGAAATTCATGGCAGGAACGAGACATTGTCTTTTTTTCCTGCCAAGGAATCATGACATTGCTTCTGGGTACGGGTAATGCCTCAAAATGCGCTGAATTTTATTCTCTCTCAAAAGATACTTTAAACACAATATTGGTACTATGAAGAAATTACTACAAAAAATGATCGGCAAGATCGGCAAGTTGCCTGCGACACAACGATGTCTTGCGGCAGGTTTGTTGTTGCTTGCTGGCGGACAATTGATGGCGCAAACGACCTTCAATTACACAGGCGCGGTCCAAACGTATACAGTGCCGGTTGGTTGCACATCGATCACGGTTGATGCTTACGGAGGCGCCGGATTTGGCTTACAAGGTTATGGCGGAAGCGTTCAAGCAACACATCCTGTGACACCGGGCGAGGTCTTGAACGTCTACGTGGGCGGAACAGGTTCGGAAACTGCCGGCGGCTTCAACGGCGGAGGCAATCCAGGTTCCAATACCGGCTATGCCGGTGGTGGTGGTGCATCTGACATTCGCCGTGGAGGCAACACGCTGAATGACAGGATCATTGTTGCCGGTGGCGGTGGCGGATCGGGTAGCAACTGCGGTACTTGGACTGCCGAAGGCGGCCATGGTGGTGGTTTGACCGGTGGTTCAGGATGCTTATTCTCCTGTTCGGATTGTCAATACACTGGCTCCGGAGGCACGCAAGCTGCCGGTGGAATTGCCGGACCTACTTCGCATACCTATTGCACTGGCAATACCAACGGTAGCTTCGGAATCGGTGGCTCCAATACGGTTCAGGGATACGGCAGCGGCGGTGGAGGCGGCTACTACGGTGGCGGTTCAGGTTGCTTCGAAGGTGCAGGTGGTGGCAGCAGCTATACTTCTCCCCTCGCAACGTCCGTTACCCATACCCAAGGCGTGCGCCAAGGTAACGGCATGATTGTCATTACCCCCGTCATTTCTGCTCCTTGCACCTCCCCTTCGAACGTCACGGCTTCGCCGCCGATGATTTGCTTGGGCAGTACCGCTGACATGAATGCAACTTCTGCCGGAAATACCATCCATTGGTACACTGTTCCTGTGGGCGGCGTTTCCATCGGCTCCAGCCTCAGTGGTGCAAATTTTGCAGTGAGTCCGAGCGTGACAACGATCTACTACGCCGAAGCTGTCGGCACGGTCTGCTCCCCTTCTACCAGGACCGCCGTGACTGTGACCGTAGACAACGTCGCTCCCGTGGCCAACTGCCAAGCGATTACGGTCACCCTCGACGCCAACGGCAATGCCAGCACCACCGCATCTGCCGTCAACAATGGCAGCACCGACAACTGCACGATCGCTTCGTCGGCATTGAGCCAGACCAGCTTCACATGCAACAATGCCGGCACCAACTCCGTCACGCTGACGGTCACTGACAACAATGGCAACACAGCCACTTGCGCCACAACCATCTTCGTGATGGGCGCCAACCCTACCGCATCGGTCGCTGCTGATACAACGGTTTGCGGATTCAACGTTGGCTGCAACGGTGGCTCAGACGGCGTCGCCACGGCAACTGCCGCTGGCGGATGCGGTACGTACACCTATATGTGGAACAATGGTGGCAACACGGCCACTGTCACCGGACTTGTGGCAGGCACCTATACGGTTACCGTCACCGACATCGGTGGTGGCAGCACCGTGCAGACGGTTACCGTCACCGAACCCTCCGCGCTTCAAGGGAGCTCCACAACCACACAAAGTTGCGCCGGCGATTCGACAGGTTCCATTGACCTGACCTACACAGGTGGCAACAATTGCCAAGCACTGACTTATGCCTGGAGCAATGGCGCATCCACCGAAGATTTGCAAAATCTAGCTCCCGGTAGCTACACGGTCACCGTGAGCGATGTCGCAGGATGCACGAGCACCACCACGGTTGTCGTCGCAGCATTCGCAGTTCAAACACCGACATTTACCCAAAACGGCAACGATTTGACCTGCAACGGCGGATTTACGGGCTTCCAATGGCTCTTGAACGGGAACAATATCTCGGGCGCGACTTCGAATACCTATTCGGTGACGCAATCGGGAACATACTCCGTGATGGCCGTGGACAGCAATGGCTGCTCAGCCGTCAGCGACACGCTGTTTGTGACTTTTGTCGGCATCGGCAATGCCATGGGCGAATGGAGCGATCTGAGCATCTATCCCAACCCTGCCAAGGATCAGTTCAAGCTTCGCACCGCCGCACCGATCGGTTATGCGATCAAAGTGACGGTCACCGACATGTTTGGCCGCAGCATTTTGGTCAAATCCCTGCCGCAGCTGGGTGATGAAGTCGCATTCGACCTCAAGGCCTTGGCCGCAGGAACTTACATGGTGGAGGTGACTTCCGAGCAAGGCCAACGCAAGACGTTCAAGCTCGCAGTCCAATAACCAAGTTTGTCTTGATCAAAAGCCGCTGGCGAATTCGAAGGAATTTGCCAGCGGCTTTGGTTTTTAGGGTTGCGAAATGGTTCAGGTAAAATCTTGATTCCTTTTTTCAGCCACAAAGACACGAAGGCACAAAGCAACTTGGACTCAGATTCGTGTCTTCGTGCCTTGGTGTCTTCGTGGCCAAATTTCAGTAGAATATCGTATCAGCCCATCTTGGATTCCACCACAGCCAAAATCTCCCGCAGCGTCATTGCCGAATCATTGATCAGCATTGCAACTTTTTTGCCGAGTTCGGCTTTGAAGTCTTCGTTTTTGAGGCCGCCGAGGTTGATGCGCACGTTGAGGGCTGCGCCTTGGATGCATGTGTGGATGCACAACGCGCCCACGCCTGCGTCCGTGATCGAAGCTGGATTGCCATTTTCGGCCATTTGCTTGATCAAGGCATAAGCTTCGAATGCCTTTTGCATGACGGAAAAGGGCACCTGCGCTGCATATTCGTTGGCGGATTGGATCGCGGCGCTGCGCGCAGCTTTTTCGAGGTCGGTGTCCTTGGGCAGGCGAAAGGCATCCATGACCTTGTTGAAGGCCGCGGTGTCTTCGTCCACGAGGTAAAGCAACTGATCCTTGATGCCCTGCGCCTTGGTCGCAATCGCGCTGAATTCGGGAATGCGGGCGTCCCAGCCTTGTTTGGCGGCGCTGAGGTTGGCGACCATTCCACCGAGGGACACGCCCAAGGCGCCGACCAATGCCGCCACAGAGCCGCCGCCCGGCGCGGGCGAATCGCTCAAGGTTTCGTTGCAAAACTGCCGCAGGTTCATTTTGACCAACTTGGCCTTGTTTTCGTCGGCGATGCGGTATTCGATGATCTTTTCCTTGGGATTGAAGGGGTACAATTCGTCGAGACCCATGGATTTCACAGCGATGCGAATCAATTCCTCCTCGCTCACACCTTCGCTCACGTTTTGCTTTTTCAGGTAATGGCGTCCTGCATCCAACATGGCATTCAACGGCAAAAGGCCTACGATTTCCGAGCCCGTGACACGCAGCCCGCGGTTGGTGGCGCTCACACAACAGGCGTCAAATGCTTCGTGCAAGGGCGTCACGCTGATGTTGGTGAGGTTCATGCTCACCTGCGCGATGCCGTATTCCTCGACCATCCATCCGATGGCTTTCACGGATTTCAGCATTCCCGGCTCGCGGATTTCTTCGCCATTGGCGTCGAGGACTTTTTTGCCCCAAGGTGTGCCGTCTTCTGTTTTGGGCCGGCCATTTTCCCGCACATCAAACGCCACCGAATTTGCGCGCCGCACCGAAGTCGTGTTCAAATTGGCGTTGTAGGCAATGAGGAAATCGCGTACGCCGATGACGGATTGGCCCGCCTTGGCGTTGAATTCCTGGGGTCCAAAGTCAGGTTTCCACTCCGGCTGATAAATTTTGGTGGCGAAGGCCTCGTATTCGCCGGCACGGATGACCGCCAAATTCCTGCGCTCCGGCGTCGAAGCGGCCATTTCGTAGAGGTAAACGGGGATGCCCAATTCCCCTACCCTTTTGCCGAGCTCCTTTGCCCAAACGATGCATTCGTCAAAGGTGATGCCGGCGATCGGAATCAGCGGCGTGACGTCGGTAGCGCCCATGCGGGGGTGTGCGCCCTTGTGGGTACGCATGTCGATGAGTTCGGCAGCCTTGGCGATGCCTCGGTACGCCGCCTCGACGACCGCAGCGGGTTCGCCGACAAAGGTCACGACGGTGCGATTGGTCGATGCGCCCATGTCCACGTCGAGCAGGGAAATGCCCTCGACAGACTCAATGGCGTCGGTGATTTGCTTGATTTTATCCTTGTCGCGGCCCTCTGAAAAGTTGGGTACGCATTCTATGAGTTGTTTCATTGGAATCTACTTTTGGGTGCCGCGAAGATAACGGGTTTTGGGGGAATGTTGGGTGGCTCCTTTTCACCTGAAAGGAGACTTGAAACGGAACTTTATTGCTCCTTTCGAAATGAAAAATCCGATTGAATTGCAGACGACTACCACTCAAGCCTAATATCCATGTCCTTAATTCGCTCCTCAATTGCTTTCTCGTTGCAAATCAGCTCGGTCAAGCCTGGAATTGTCTCGGAAACACTAAAAAGCAAGGGTTGTCCACTTTCCAGCTTGAGTAAAATGGCTGCATCGTATTCGTATCCCCAGTTGTCTTCTTTTTTCCGAAGAATTGATGTTCGAACAACGCTGCTGATAGGGCCAAGCACCACGTCGGAAGCCTCAAGAAAAGCACCTTTAAAAGGTCCTTCTATTTTACGTCGTATACCCTGCGGTGATTCGTTTTCCTCAAGAAAAAATTGATACCTTTCCTCGCCATCACACCATGAATAGATTGTAAGAAAACGTTCGCCGAGAGAAATTGAGAAGGAGCCAGCAGTAAACGATTCATCATAAAGACTGAACCTGATCGAGGGACACCAGATTTGGTAGATACCTACAGCTTCTGAAGCAAGGGAAAGGTCTTCTCATCAATGAAATTCTGAATGATCATTTGGATGGGGAGGAATACTTTTCAACGAGATCAATAAAAACCAGCTCAACATTCACTCAGAAAATCCTTTAGCGATTGCAACTCGCGTCCTTCCTTCTTGGCATCGTCTACTTCCTTGAGTGCGTCTTTTATCCCTTGCAAAACTACCAGCTTCCGTTTGAATTCCTGGAATTGCTTTTCGAAGAGCAGCCAATCACTCATGGCGATTTGTACTGCAATTTGCTTGCCCGTCGCATCTGTGATATAATTCAAGTCAAGCATGACATTAGATTTCTTCTTTGATCAAAGATAGTCACGACAGGCAAAAAGGACAAACTTGTTTCAGGTGGTCAATTGGCTGCGCATTTTCGGCTGACTATACTTGCAGGGAATCGACAATAGGCATTCTTTGAAATTCTTAGCTATTAGTTTTGGCATAAACTTGGCCGGATCGCCATTTCTGATCGTATTTGGCACCAAATCTTAGTTACAATTTCGAGATTTCTCTTTAAATTTGCATTCTCGGTCAATGCCAAAACTCGAAAGAGTCTGCCAAGATCGATTGTTAATCCGAATCACATTGCTCCAACCATGGAAAGCGAAGAACAGAACATCATCATTTACAATACTGCCGACGGCAAGGCTGCAGTTGCTTTGTATGCCCGCGACGGTAGTGCTTGGATGAGTCAAGCGCAACTCGCAGAACTTTTTGACACCTCTAAGCAAAACATTGGCCAACACATCGCTAATGTACTGGATGATAAAGAGTTAAATTCAAATTCAGTTGTAAAGAATTACTTTACAACTGCCTCTGACGGCAAGCAGTACGAAGTCACCTTCTACTCCCTCGACATGATCCTGGCGATCGGATTCCGGGTTCGAAGCAAACGCGGCACTCAGTTTCGCATCTGGGCCAACAACCACTTGCGGGAATACTTGGTCAAGGGCTTTGTGATGGACGATGAGCGGCTGAAGAATCCGAATGGCCGTTTTGACTATTTTGATGAGTTGTTGGAGCGCATCCGCGAAATCCGGGCATCGGAAAAGCGGTTTTATCAGAAGGTGCGGGATTTGTTTGCATTGAGCAGCGACTATGACCAAAGCGATAAGGCGACCCAAATGTTCTTTGCGGAGACCCAAAACAAGCTCCTCTATGCCGTCACAGGACAGACAGCGGCCGAAGTCATTGTCTCACGCGCCAACGCGAGCCTCCCCAACATGGGTTTGACCTCTTGGAAAGGCAACGTCGTGCGCAAGCAAGACATCATCGTCGCCAAAAATTATCTCAATGCCGACGAACTCGATACCCTGAACCGATTGGTCGTGCTCTTCCTTGAAAGCGCCGAGCTCAGGGTGAAAAATCGTCAAGACATCACGATGCGCTTCTGGCGGGACAATGTCGATCGGCTTCTAGAATTTCAAGACAAGCAAGTCCTGCAAGGCGTCGGACAAATCAGCCACGGCATGATGGAGGAGCAAGTACGCGAAGTTTATGCAGCGTTTGATCAGCAGCGCAAGGCCGCCGAAGCAGCTGCCGCGGATTTGTTTGATTTGGAGGAGTTGAAGGAGCTGGAGGAGGAGGTTGGGAAACGGAATGGGTGAGTTGGCAACGTCCTTTAACTAACCTGCAACAAACCGATTCCTAAACATTTGCAACCGAGACCACCAATACCCTATCTTCGCCGCTCACCAATTCCAGTAGATGCTTCCTTTCATCCAAGACATCATCAGCCGCTTTGGCGGTCGCTACCCGGGCAGCACTGCCGAAAGAGACGCCCAAGCCTACACTGCGGAGTATCTGAAAAACTACTGCGACAAGGTGGAGGTTGAGGAGTTTCAGGCGCCTTTGGAATCCCATTTCGGGTCGATGAAGATCTTTGTGACGGTGTATTTTTTGGTGCTGATCCTGCTGAAAGTCAATGTCTATGCAGCTGGTTTGCTCGGAATTTTGAATACGGTCCTGTTTCTGGGGCATTTTGTGAGCTACCGGCATTGGCTGGATTTTTTGTGGCGGAAACAGGCGTCTTGGAACGTCATCGGCGACATCGAACCCACGGGTGAAGTGCGGGACACGCTGATCATCGCCGGCCATATCGACAGCGTCCGCGAATTTCAGTGGTGGTACCGCTTCAAGCAGCGTGGCATCGAAATGACCCTGTTTGGCGGGTTTGCGCTGACATTCTTGGGCGTCTATGCGCTGCTGAGCATGGTCATCACAGCAAATTGGTGGAGTTACGGATGGTGGATTTTTGTGGTGATGGCGCCCTTGCAGCTGATTTGGTACAAATTTTTTGGAGATAGGGTCGTCGATGGCGCGATCGACAACCTCACGGGCGTGGCGCTCTCCGTCGAAATGGCCAAGGTCTTTTCGGCGCGCAGGCTCAAGCATACACGTTTGCGCGTGATCAGCTTCGGATCCGAGGAGGCGTGTTTGCGCGGGTCACATGCCTACGCACGGGCGCACAAGCAACAATTGCTGGACGAAAAGGCATTTCTCTTTAACCTCGATTCGATCAAGGACCCAGAGCACTTGACGATTTGCATCAGCGAAATCAGCACGTTTGTTTACTACAAAAAGGAACACATCGCGCTGGTGCAAAAGGCCTTTGACGATGCAGAAGTGCCCGCACTCAAGTTGCCGATCACGGTCGGCGCTTCGGATGGCTCAGCCTTCCATATGAACGGCTTGCCGGCGATCACGGTGATCGGCCTCAATTCGGGACGCTTGGACCCGACCTACCATACACGCCTCGACGTCGCGGCAAACATCAATCCGCAAGCGCTGGAGTCCATGAAAGAGGTGCTGATCCGGTTTGTGGAGAATTGGGATGGGCGGGTTTGAGGTGGACTGCCAGTCGACTTATGAGCAATCAACATTGGCGCTCCAAGAGAATTATCAAAAATCGTAGCTTCGCTCACGACCGGAAGGTAAATCCCAAACAGATTCTGCAGACCGCTTACATACCTTCTTCGGATAACATCTGTCTCAATGTTGTGCCCACCATTGCGCACTCTTTCGGCGACACGGTCAATGGCCAATTGAACGCTGTCCAACCAAAAAAACAACAAAGTCACGACGTACCCTTTCGCCTTGGCTTCCTCCACGGTCGTGCGGTAGCTTTTCGTTGCGAGGGTGGTCTCAAAAGCAAAGGTTTCGCCGCGCTCCAGAAGTTCGTCGATGCGCCTGAGCATGATCCTGCCAGCTTCAAAAGCAACCTTTTCCGGCTGAAAGGGCGACAAGCCGCGGGCTATTTCGTCGGCATTGACAAACTCTTTGCAGTTCAAAATCTCGGGCAAAATGGTAAAGGATGCCGTCGTTTTTCCAGCTCCATTGCAACCTGCGATGATAAATAGGCGCTTGACCATCGATCAAAGATAATCCATTTCAACGGAAATCATCCATTCGAAGTGGACCAGAAAAGACGCGCTTGTCCAATCGTCTCCTTTACCCCTGCTTCCCGTGGATCATCCTTGAAACTAGACCATTGTACTTGGTCATGTCGGCACGTAGAACCCCAAAAAGGTGTACTACGATGTAGGCGTACATTCCCCATTGGCCGAGTTCGTGGATTTGTTTGATCGGGCGGTGGTAGGTGTCCAACAATTCCACATCATGCTCAAACGCAAGGCCCAATCCTGTTGCTGCCATCACGAAAATCAACAGGTAAAAGACCAAATACCCACGCTTGACCCAGATGTAATGCAGGCGATCCCGTTTTTGGACATCCGATGTTGGGGAAAGCTGCAAAGCACGCTTGATCTTGTTACGCATTTTTTCCTCCTTCGAGACGACCACTTCGATCAACAAACGGCTGAATAACAGGAAATTAATTCCATAGCCGATCCAAGTATGGAGCACCCAGAGCTTTTCGGGGAAGTAGTGCGCGATGCCGCGTGCTTGTTTTTCGCTGAGT
Source organism: Bacteroidota bacterium (assembly GCA_016718825.1). Classification (NCBI taxonomy): domain Bacteria; kingdom Pseudomonadati; phylum Bacteroidota; species Bacteroidota bacterium. The sequence continues at coordinate 121,919 of JADKCL010000004.1, forward strand.
TCGACGCCGCGGTTGAGGGCCTCCTCCATGACCGCCGGCGCATTGGCACGGGTATCAAAAACGTATTCGGCGAGCATCACCAAGACGATCGTGCTGATGAGCAAAAGGGCAAATAGCCAGTGCCAGAGGCGGATCAGGGCTGGATGGCGTTCATTGAACAGGGCCACGCTGCCTTGCGTTGTCGCGGAATTCTCCATATCTCCAAACTAATAGCCTCAACCGCCGCATTCTCCATTGGCAGCCCGGCTGATGTACATTTTGCTGCCGATTTCGGGAAAGGAGACGAAAATTCCTAATGCGATGCCACGAATTGTCAACCACAGGCGTTTGGATGCCCATCCAATTTGGCTTCACACTCCCCACTGCGAACAAGATTCGGCCCAAAATTCCGGAGATCCTTGCCTTCTCTACCGCAAATAACCATTGATCGTGGCCAAATTGGGCGCGACGTGGGTACTGGAAACGACACTGCCGGCAGCGACGAAAATGGCTTGCTCGAGGTGGCTGTTGCGCGCCGCCTCGCCCCGGAAAAGGCTGAATCCTTCGAATACATTGATCCCATTCACCCGCAGGAAGGAGCCAAATCCGCCTGAGGAACAGTAAGATGTAATCACCAAGGTCTTGCCGACGGGCACTGTGTAAGTTGCGCCCACGAGATTGACGGAAACCGGAGTCACCTGCTTGTCGACTAGGTAGCCATTGAAATTGGTAGTGGTCTTGCCGCTGATCACGTCGCCCGGCCCCGCGAGCAATGGACGCAGAAAAGCCCCCATCGCGTCTTGGTCGCCACGATTCGTGTAACCAATCATCATCGTGATGGCGTTGATTTCGAGTGAGTTGGTCGTATTGCCGACATTGTTGTGGACGTTAGTGATGTAGAGGTTTTTGCCGACGGGCACGGTGTAGGGAAAAGAGGTGCCGGCAAGCGTGATTGGCGTGATGGTAACATGGTCGTCGGGATGGTACCAATCCGGGCCGCCGCTTCCCCCGCCACCGGGTGCCGGTCCCCAAGTGGCATTGCCCAGCAAAACCGTATTGGGATCCATTGAAAATTCGAAGCGGCGAAGGGTTCCCAATGGGTCAGCAATCACCAAGGCGCTATCCGGTCCTGCCAACGAATCGGAGCGGATCCAACCGGCAACATGCAACTTGGTGAATGGGTTGCTGCGGCCGATACCGACGTTTTGCGCTGACAGCGAAGCAAAGGCCAAACATCCAATGCTCAAAATCGACAAAACCACCTTACCATTCCGAAACCGGATTCCAAATAGCTCCAACATACCTACACGTGCGAAAATGTAATTCAGGAACCAAGTTAGCGATTTCAGGTGATTGCAACTTCATTGGATTAAGAATCGGGGTTAGCGATGAATCCGACGAAAACCACCTGGCAACCACTTGAGGACGCAATCCAATGACAAGTATCTCCTGCGAAGTCCCATTTGAGCCAATTTGGAGGTGGCACGAAAATTCGCGATGCTTGCATACTGACGCCCAAGCTTAAATGACCAATGCAGGTGCATGTCATGATAGGCGCGAGAAGGTCCACATTCGAATTCGTTCACATTAACCATTTTGAATCCCATGAGCTTCTTCAAAAAATTATTCGGCAAAAAAGAGCAGCCCATTCGCAGCTATGCAGATTTCTGGGCTTGGTTTCAGGAACATGCGCCGAACTTTCAAAGTGTTGTCAAGCGAATGGGAGATATTCAGAGGGACTTTTTCAGCCACGTTTCCCCAAAATTGGGCGAGTTGCATGAGGGATTTTACCTGTTGACGGGTATGCAAGACCCGGAGACAGTGGAATTGGTCTTTTCGGCGGAAGGGAATTTGCGGAATTTCGTTTTTGTCGAAGAACTCGTTGCTGCAGCACCTCCGATCCCAGGATGGACCTTCACAGCTCACAAACCTGCCTTCGACAGCACCACCTTTGGCGTCGAAATGGAGGGCATCCAATTTGACCACAAAACGTTGCATTTCTATCCGATCGAGGATTCAGCGTTCCCGGATTTGATTCAAATCGCGGTCGTACATCGCGATTTGACAGCCGAAAACCGCCCTGTGATCACCAACGGCTGCTTCGTATTTCTAGACAACTACCTTGGGGACCTGAGGGTCGTCACCGAAATCGATCAGGTTTTCATCGTAGGAAAGGGGGATGCAGCCGGCGAATTGATGACCATGGACAAACTTGGCCCCTACCTCACGTGGCGGCAAGCTGAATTCGTTGAAAAATACGAGGGCGAAAGACAGAATACCGAGCATGGCAACTACGCCATCATGGAAGCAACGCTGCAAAACGGGAAAGGGCTCATTGCAACGATCAACCAAGATCTGCTGCAATGGGACCGAAAAGCCTCGCATCCTTGGATGGTGATCGTGGAAATCGGCTATCCCGCTGACGGCGATCACGGCATGCCCGACCAATCAACAGCCGATTCGCTGAATACCATTGAAGACAAAATCATCGCCCAACTCCCTGACCATGAAGGCTATCTCAACATTGGGCGGCAAACTTCCGAAAACCTCCGATCCATCTTTATGGCCTGCCGGGATTTCCGGAAACCGTCTAAAGTGATGGAGGCGATTGAAAAGGAATACAAGGGCAGTTTTCAGATTGAATTTGAGATCTTCAAGGACAAATACTGGCGAAGTGTAGAGCGGTTTGCCAAGCCGTAGCCGAATTGACACCGCTTGATTCTACAGCTGAAAGATAGCTCGGAGGCACCATTTCGCTGATTCTTCCAGTCGATCGGCCATTCAATTCTTGAAAACTTTGTAAACTGATTGACTACCCGCAGTACCAATTTTGATCCAATACATGCCTGCCGGAAAAGACCGAATATCAACTGAAGCGCCGGCATTCAAGGTGGTGTAATAGCAAACTTGTCCCAAAGCATTGGTGAGTGTTAGCTCCAATCTTCCGACTGATTTGCGCGAAATCACCACAAATTCGTCCACCACGGGGTTAGGGGCAATGGAAAAGCCGTTAGAGGGTAAACCTTCATTTGCGATGCTAGCCAAGTTCACAACCTCGAAATTCAAAGTCACGCTGTTGGAATCTACCGGAACGCAAACGGTGTCATTGGAAGAAATGGTTCCCAAGTAATTCACTGTATAAAATCCTCCCTGCAACGGTCCAAGCATTGTTGTATCCAAAAACGTCCGTGGAACGGTCAGCATCCCATCCGCAAAACAGCCATTCAATTGGATCAAATTTCCTTGCAAAGAGAAACTGTATGAAATTTCTTGACCGTAGCCAGGAGTCGTCGTTTGTGTCACGATCCTCACCGAATCACTTGTGGTAGGCTGAGTGGGAATGATCTCGATTGGGGAAATGTATGGGCAGCAATTCGTTTGCGCATTGAACGAACCAACAATTGCTACCAAAACGAGGCAGGTGAGAAGAATCTTGCGGATGGTTTCGGGATTGATCATCAGGAATTATGATTACGTTTCAATGCAAGCCTTAAGCTATTCATTTTTCAGATTTCTTGCAACTTGATTGCACTGCGGTAGATCTTCTGAATGCTCCCCTTTTCCTCCCGCGCGCAAATCGCCTCGAACGCAGGCAAAAGATCTGCATTGTGCGGCGTTTTAATCTTGAAAATCTCGCCCAAGGCAAAGGCTGCACTCCATCGCACGACGGTTCCTTCGTGTTCGGTATTGGAAAGCAAGTTGCCGATGGCTTCCTCCAAATGGCCCGGAAAAAGGTAGGCTATGTTTCCAATCACCCTGGCCGATTCGCATTTCACGCGTGGTGCCTTGGCTTTCAATGCATTGGAAACAAATTGAAGGCAGTCCAACGTAGCCAATGCTGGATTTTGTTTTGTCGCGTATTCCAAAGCTTCGATACAAGTGGCTTTCAAAGGATCCTTTGCCTTCCCTGCGAACAACAGCAAATCTGCCACCGATAGGCTTTGGTTCAGCAACGCCGTACTGAGCGCGTTGGTCTTTTCCTTGGGCTTTAACCCCTTGTCGTTGAGCAACTCTCCGATGTTCATTTCCCTGTTTTCCTTGCGATCAGAATTAAATCCACATCCCCATCCGGCCCTGCTGCGCGAACCCGACTTTCGTAGAGTAAATCGAATCCGCAAGCCTTGAGCTGCGCTGTCAAATAGCCGGCTTCGTGAAAATGCATAAAAATTTCATCGCCTTGGCTGCCTTTGCGAATTCCCGATTTTGCATAGTCGTCTTCCATGGTGCTGATGTAGAGGACGCCACCCGGTGCGAGTTTGGTTGCACTATCTTGAATGAAACGCAGCGCCTCTTCCTTGGAAATGTACGGAAAGAAAAATGCCGCGACAATCGCATCCAACTGCTCCGGAACTTGCAAGATGGCCCGACCGTCCAGAAGCTCAAATTGCGCGGTCGGATTGTTGGCTTGGGCGAGGGCCAACATATTCGGAGATAGATCAGTGCCCAAAATCTGCAAATCCGGGCGCTTTTGCAGCAAATATTGGGTAACATTCCCCGGGCCGCATGCGACCTCGAGAACTTTTGCAGCCTTGACCGATATCGCGGCAAGCAAAACATCCAAACTGTCGTGGTAAGCGCTGATGTCCATGAACCGCGACTGATAGCCTTCGGCGTATTTGTCAAAGATGCTGGCAGCGAATTCGGAGTGATCCATGGATTCCGGATGTTTCATGGGCTCAGGCGATAAAACGTTGATATTCTTGAATCTTCAAGGCCAATCGATTCGCCAAGTAGACATTTCCATCCTTCAAAGCGGCATGAATCAACTTTGCCTCCTCCAAATAGGCCCGTTTCTTCTCATTGCTCCAATAAAACGGTGGCGCGTACAAATTGCAGATACGGTCGGCCATTTTGACTGCCCAGATTTCGTGGGGTTGCTGCCGAATGCGGGCAAGACTGTCTTGCATCTTCTCGTCCTTGTCGGCAATCGCAGGACTTTTGGTCAAGGCAAGCACCCCTTCGGCAACGGCAAGGCCAAATTTCGCTTGAATTTCCTCGAAAGTGATTCCGGTATCTTCCAAGCTATCGTGCAAAATGGCGCATGAAAGGGCCAACTCGGCGTTCATATTCGCCGTCTGATCCAAGGCCGCCATCACCTCAAACACCACACTCCCGATGTGATTGATATATTCAATCTGCTGTCCCTTCGCCGGACCGCCATACTTTTGGCCGTCGTGGAGTTCGGTGGCGAGCTGCCAGATATCTTGAAGTGTATCGATGGACCAATTTTTCATGTGCTTGCGGCTTTTGTCTTCTTCGAATCAGGCTTCAATTTTTCCGTTTGGGCTTCTTGACGACCAATGCCTCGTCTTCCATGATGCGGTGCAAGACGATCCGACGTACAAGTTCCAACGGCAGCGGCTTGTCAAGCGGAAACTGAACGGCACCTTTGGACCATTTGAAATCCTTGAATTCGTGCTGAAACGCAGCGATTCCGGTCCCCGAGGGATAAAATCCGATATGGCCTTTGTAGCCTGCAAAATAGACCAAAACGCGTTTCATTTTGAAGGCCGGCATCTGGTAACTGATGCATTCGACGGCCAAGGGAGCTGTTTCGCGAATCACCGCCCGGAGTTGTTGAAGCAATGCCTGCGTCTCCGCCGGAAATTGGGCGATGTATTGATCGATGTTTTTAAAGGCAACGGGATTCATGCGCTTTTGGATTGGACAAGGAAGGGAAATGCATCCTTTTGCCGAAATTAATCATTTTGCGTTTGAAGAGGAACGGTGTTTCACGACAGTTTCCGAGGGGCTTTGCGAATTTCCGATTATCTTTGCCGAATGGATTCTCGCCTTCCAATTCGCAGGTTCGGGCTTGGCAAATTGCTTTTGCTCAACATCTTGTTGCTGCTTGCTTCGCGGGTTTCTGCCCAATCGGAGGATCCGCTGGTGGAGCGCTTTTCGCTGACGCTGGACGATGGCCGCGTGTTGCTCAACTGGGTCACGCGCCCGGGCACGACCTGCGACGGCGTGGACGTACTGCGCGCGACCGACAGCATTCATTTTGAGCTGATCCACCACATTCCAGGCATTTGCGGCGGCCCCAATGATGCGTTTTCGTATTCCTTCCTAGATGAGCATCCCATCGCCAATCATACGAATTACTACCGCATCGGCTTTGACCGCTTGGGAGAATCCACGATTCGGTCCATCGATGTGGTGACGTTGGATGCGACTGGATTTCAGGTTCGCCCCAACCCTGTGACGGATGTTTCACGGCTGTATTTTGCAAATGAAAACCGCGAAGTCTGCTCCCTGAGTCTGATCGATATGGGCGGAATTGTCCAAGGCGAATGGCAAACCTCGCAAGATTTTTTTGTGGTGGACGGCACGGACTTGTTGCCGCAGCTGTACGCCTTCCGCATCCAAAACACAGAGGGCCAAGTGATTGCGAAGGGTAGATTGTTGGTACAGAAATGACCCTTTGCCGTGTCCATTCTCAAAAGACCTGATTTTCAACCCATGAGAATCCCCCCCATCGACACCGAAGAAGAATACGAAGCCGCCCTCCTGCGGCTCGCTGAATTGTTGGAAGACCTCGACGCAGACTCCGAGGATGAGGACGAGGAGCGGGAGGCCTTGTTGGAGGCGATTGAGGCGTATGAGGATGAACTTTTACCAAAGCAACAATTGAAGTCCACCTAAATTCAAAATCCATGCCCCGATACATCGCCCTCCTCCGCGGGATCAACGTCAGCGGTCAGAAAATCATCAAAATGGTCGACTTGAAGGCCATGTTTGAAGCGGCGAATTGCACGTCCGTCGTAACCTATATTCAAAGCGGCAATGTCGTTTTTGAACATGCTGAAGCGGATGCTGCTGAACTGCGACGGCATTTGGAGGTTCACCTGAAGGCATCGCTCGGGTATGCTGTGCCTACGCTTCTGCGCACGCACGGGCACTCGCGGCGATTGTGTCCAAAAACCCATTCGACGATCAACTTCCGGAATTTGGCAAGCGGATGTATGTCTGTTTCCTTGAAAATGCTCCCGATACCACGGCCATTGCCGCCATTGCGCCTTACACCAATCCTGAGGAACAACTGCAGGTCCATGGCTCAGAGGCCTTTGTGTACTATGCCGGCGGCTTGGGCAAGGCAAAATTGACGAATGCGATCATTGAGCGGAGGCTGGGCATGGCCACAATGCGCAACTGGAACACGGTCAATACCTTGTTGGAGATGTCCAAGCCCAATTGAGACGAGATATGGCCTTTGAAGATGATCAAGATTTCAGAAGATTTCTCAGCAAATTCGAACCTAACGTGCAAGAAATTGCCTTGGGAATGCGTGAATTTGTCTGGCGACGCTATCCCGAAAGCAATGAACTGATTTACGACAAAAAGAATGGGCTTTCAGTTGGATGGGGATTTACGGACAAGGCAGGCGACATTTTTGTGAGTTTTGCCTGCTATTCCAAGCATGTGAACTTCGGGTTTCATCATGGGAACCTGCTTGCTGATCCTCAAAAAATGCTGTCGGGTAGCGGCAGCCAATACCGGCATATCAAGGTGTCGCGTTGGGCAGAGTTTCCATCTGCTGCAATGGAGGGCTTCGCGCAAGCTGCTTGGCTCAATGTTCTTGGAATGCTCAAACCGACGGCAAAACTGATTCAAGGCGTCACGATGGTGAAATCGAGCTGAAACATCCGGCGCAGAAATGAGTTTTCCATGCTGGCGATTCCGTAACTTAGTAATGCCGGATTTGTCATTCTGCCGATTCTGATCGTATGAAAGGTTACCGTTTCTCCGAATACATCGCCCCTGAAAGCACGAAGACCACCTTCGACAAGCTGAAGGGCATCTTTTTGCAGATTCTTGTGCACACCAACGGCGATGTGGATGAGGCACTGAACTGGATGAATCAACTCGACCGGAAGTACCATCTGACGAATGATGCCTACGGTATGGGCGACTTCATCGAAGACCTTCGCAACCAAGGTTTTATCCGCGACAACGAGGAAGGAAAATTTGACCTGACGGCAAAGTCGGAGAAGACCATCCGGCAAAATTCGCTGGAGGAAATCTTCGGGAAGCTGAAAAAAGCCCGTCGCGGTGGCCACCGCAGTCCGCAGCATGGTTTGGGCGAAGAAGCAAGTGCCGACCACCGTCCCTACGAATTCGGAGACAGTTTGGAGCAGATTGCGATGACCGATTCGCTCCGCAATGCGCAGATCAACCATGGTCCCGACAGCAATCGCTTGACTGAAAACGACTTGGAAGTCCGCGAAAACGAATACACAACAGCTTGCTCCACAGTGCTGATGATCGATATCAGCCACTCCATGATTTTGTATGGCGAGGACCGCATCACGCCGGCAAAAAAGACTGCGATGGCCTTGGCGGAGCTCATTACCACGCGTTACCCCAAAGACACGCTCGACATCATCGTCTTCGGCAACGACGCCTGGCAGATCGAAATCAAGGACCTCCCCTACTTGCAGGTCGGCCCCTACCATACCAATACCGTGGCAGGATTGGAGCTCGCCATGGACCTGCTCAGGCGGCGCAAAACGCCCAACAAGCAGATCTTCATGATCACCGACGGCAAGCCAACCTGCATCAAGGAAGGCATCAAATACTACAAAAATTCATGGGGGCTTGACCGCAAGATCATCAACAAGACGCTCACTTTAGGCGCACAATGCCGCAAATTGAAAATCCCGGTCACGACTTTCATGATCGCCAAGGACCAATGGCTACAGGAATTTGTGCAGGAATTTACCAAAGTCAATGCAGGCCGGGCGTTTTACAGTGGATTGAATGGCCTCGGGGAGTTTGTGTTTGAGGACTATCAGAAGAATCGCCGGAAGACGGTAAGGTAGGAAACAAAAAAAATATCCCTCTCATTATCACCCAATTCACATGAATCATCACAACAACGCAAAGTTCCTCGGAAGCGCTGCCCTCCTCGCCACCCTCCTCTTATTCTCAGCCTGCAACAATTGCCCTGACTACCCGATCGAGCCCGATGTGTTGCGGTTCCTGCCTTACCAAGCGAATCAGACCGTTGTATTTGAAGATGCAACACAAAATCTGGATACACTTACCGTATCTTCATTCAGCCGCGGATTTGATACGGAAACTTGCGCAGACCACCCCAGCCAAGACTTTGAATATGAGCGCATACATATCACACTGGGGACAATTGCCGGCGATTCGACCTTCGTGCTGCTTGACAATACAACTTGGGAAAAATTGTCGATTCGGTTTCAGGACAGCGATTTGGGGCCTGCCTTTGAACCACTTTCCGGCACGCTCGACCATCCCATCGGTACCAACTATGAGACGTTTACCTTTCAGGCAAGCGAGGTCATAAATGGCACAACGTATCAAAATGTTTCGACCTACACCAAGACGTATTACAACCCTTCCCATATAGAAACGGTAAAGCTTGCCATTGACCATGGAATTGTTGCCTTTCAAACTGATTTGGGTGTTTGGTGGTATCTTCATTGATTGAATAGCACAACATTTTTGCAAAAACGGCGATTCCAGCGTTTCTGATCATATTGCCGACGTCGGCAAAATGATCAGAAACGCATTTTGAGGCAATCAAGGGCATGCAAAATCGCGAGCACCATCACCAACACACTTAGCCGCACGGAAATTTTATTGGGATTTTGCGAATTATTATTGCAACAAATTAGCAATTCACTATTTTTGCAACCATGAAACAAGAACTTATCACCGAACTCTTCGAAAAATTCGAAAAAGCCTGCTATTCCTACAATGGACTAGAGTGCTGGAGCGCCCGTGAGCTCATGGAAATTTTTGAATACACCAAGTGGGAAAACTTCGCCAAGGTGGTTGAAAAAGCGAAACTCTCCTGCGAAAACGCCGATTCCAGCGTTTCTGATCATTTTCTTGATGTCAGGAAGATGATCCAGACTGGCAAAGGGGCGGAAAGGGAGATTCAAGACATCGCACTCACACGCTATGCCTGCTACCTGATCGCTCAAAATGGTGACCCTGCAAAAAATCCGGTTGCCTTTGCCCAGACTTACTTTGCTGTCCAGACCCGGAAGCAAGAAATGGTGGAACAGCGGCTTCTGAACGTCGCGCGGGTGACGGCGAGAGAAAAGCTTTCCAAAACGGAAACCAAACTTTCGAAAATTCTCTATGACCGCGGCGTCGACCACCATGGGTTTGCAAGAATCCGCTCCCAAGGCGACCAAGCACTGTTTGGCGGAAACTCCACCGGAGAAATGAAAAAGCAGTTAAAAATCCCGGAAAACAGACCCTTGGCTGATTTCCTACCAACATTGATCATCAAAGCCAAGGACTTTGCAACTGAGCTCACGAGCCACAATGTTGTCGACAAGAACTTGCATGGTGAAGCGCCCATCACCCATGAGCATGTCGACAACAACCGCGCAGTGCGCAAAATGCTGAAAGAACGTGGCGTGAAACCAGAGGAGTTGCCGCCTTCGGAAGATGTCAAAAAGGTGCAGCGACAACTTGCCAATGAGGAAAAGGCCATTGCTGCTGGAGCGAAAAAGCCAACCGGAAATCCGCAACAATAGGAGTCGAATGCCTAGATTAGATGCTATGAAATTGCATTTTCACACGATCTGTTTGATTCTAATTGTTCTGAGCAGTTGTTCAGCGCCTAAACCCGTCAAAGGCATCGAGGAGCGCCGCCAACAACATTTGGACGTGTTTCTGGACCTCTTGCGCAACAACGATGCTGCCGGGCTTGCAAAACTTGTCCATTATCCGCTCAGCCGGGGCAATCCGATCCCAAATGTTGAGAATGAGGCGGATTTCATCCGGCGGTATGATACTTTGTTGGATTCAGAATTTAGGAAAACCCTGGTCCAAACCACTTGGGACTCCACCAATACCATGGAAAGCAATGATCGGTTCATGTTGGGCAGTGGTGAAATCTGGCTGGACTACGAAGGTAAAATCATCGCGATCAACCATCAGTCTCCTGCGGAATCCCAACTGCAAAAGGCAATCCAAACAAAGATGTTGATTGCCATTCACCCTGATGTGGAGCCGTGGCAACACAATCTCAAGGTTTGCGAAACGGACAAGTTCCTCATTCGGCTCGACGAAATGGCTGGCGGCGACTTGCGTTATGTCTCTTGGTCAAAACCCAAAACCTTCAAAGACAAGCCCGATCTCATTCTGGTTGGCGGGGAAAGCCAACAACAAGGAACGATGGGTGGCTTCACCTACACCTTCAAAAATGAGGACTGGACCTACGTGATCGACGAAGTGCAAATGGCCGAATCGGATGAAGACATTGGCCTGTTTTTACGTTTGCGGCAAGGCGAAGGGGATGAGATAAGCGCTCGTTGCACGGAAATCAAATAGCTGGAGTATGGGCTTTGGATTCAGTTTGATTGGAATTCCGTTGTTGCTTTTACTCAGCGTGGCGTTGTTGCTTTACTTCCTCTTTGTAAAAGAAAAGAAAGCCCTTTACGCACTTGGAATCCTGTGGGGAATGGTCTTTTTACTTATCCCGTTTTCATTGCTCATGGACAATTATCGTCAGCCGATAAGTCTGACCAAGGCAGATTTTGTCGGCGATTACCGGATCGACACCACCTTCTATCCCGGCAGAAACGCGCGGTGGCAATACGATCGCTTTGGATTTCGCATTTTGGAAAGCGACAGCATCATTTTTGTCGAAATCAATGACAAAGGGACACGGACGAAATTACATCGACATCGGATCAAAATAAACGATGTCCATCCCTCTCTCTGGAGCGTGATCGCTGAGACAACCTCCCATGTAATCCAAAAGCCACCCACGCTTTATCGAGGCCATACAAGATTCTACTATGTCTTTAGATCGGATCGGTATGGGAATATGTTTTTCCGAAAGGTTGATTCATGAATGTTCCTGATTGAATTTGGCTTAATTTGATTCCATGTTTGTCTCATGAATGCGAATTGGCTTTCAATTTCAATTCAGCTCTTTAGGTGGCATCCGAAAAGCAAAAACTAAAATGACCGATCAAGATCACCTCCGCTCCCTCCGCGTTCCGACGAAGGAAAATCCTTTGCGCATCCTCATGAGCGCCTGCCTTGCGGGCGTGACATGCGGGTACGACGGCACAGCAAATGGCACCTATCCAAGTGCACTGAAGCTCCTGCAATATGACACTGCGCGTTTGGTGCGCTTTTGCCCGGAGGAGTTTTCCTTCGGTTCGCCGAGGGCCATGTGCGACATCCACGGCGGGACCGGCTTGGACGTGTTGGAAGGTAGAGCCAAAATGCTGTCGGAGTTTGGCGAAGATTGGAGCGAAGGCATCATCCGAGCCTCGGAAAAGATGCTGGAACTCGCCCAAGCAGAAGACGTCGAACTTGCCGTACTGATGGACGTGAGCGGTGCCTGCGGCAGTCAAGTCATTTATGACGGCAACCGGTTTGGTGCCGAAAAGGTCTATCAAATCGGGGCAGGAGTCTGCGCTGCCCAACTGATGCGCAACGGCTTCAAAGTCATCAGTCAGCGGGATTTTGCCTCGCTGGAACTGCTTTATGCAAAATTGGATCCTGCGCATATCATCAATCCGGAGGCCATCGATCACCACGAAACCGCTTGGTACCGATTATATTTTGGGAAATGAAGGCGATATCCCAAGGATTCAATGACAAATTGCGATCAACCCGGAGTAGCTAGGCCGCAAAAGTTGAGTGAACCAAACTATCTTTGATGAATATACCGGATCCACGATGAGACGATTTCAGACTTTCATATTTGTAATTGCCCTTGCATTGATTTCGGGATGCGGAGGTACTCCGGCGAACGTTCCTAGCGACGAGAAAATTGAACTCGTTGACGGCCAAGAAAACAACGCCGACACAGCAGCTCTAGCTGATGTAGACGCAACTTCTGCCGACACCGATACTTTCAATTTGGAGGAAATGGAGTTTGGATTTGCAAATTCCGAAGGGAATAACATCCTGACAACCAAAACCGAAGGACTGAAAGATCCCGCAAAATTTTCCATGGCGATTGCAGAAAATGGTAGTCAATTTGCCATTCAATTCGTAGCGCAAAAAGAAGCGACAGAAAACGACAACGGCCGCCAAAACGAATACAACTTCAAGGACATTGGAGGATTTCTTTACAAGGTCAAGGGCGGAACGGTTAGCGCGGAACAATCGCTCATGCTGGTAACAGCTGACTTTTTGACAAAACATAAACCGCTCAAATTCAATCCCTCGGCTTCAAATTCGCTTTCGAAGGCAACACGTACCAAAATCGAAGGTGAAAAGGGACGCAAAATCAAGAAATCCAACTTGTTACGGAAGCTGGAGGGTGGGCAGGAAATTTGGATCTTTGTGTTCCAGCAAAAAGCGGATTCAGCCTTGGCTTCACTTGCCGTCGTGTCGGAAAACAAGGTCATTTACCAAGATTATCCAGCCTTGCACAACGAAATCAGCACATGGCGGGTCGACGACGGTGGTGAATTCGGATTGGACGACATTCACATTCTCGCTGCATTTGACTACGCAGGCAAAATTGAAATCGTCACGGATTGGGCCGGAGCAGAGGGGTTTTCGATCGATTTTCTGCAAGAAGACGGAAAGGCGTTCAGGTCTCTCAAAAATGACGGGCGCTATTGTGCGCCGTTTTGATTTCAAACGCAGGCTGCTCGACTCAAAACGGAAAACCCATTCCCCATTTTGGAAAATCTTCCCATCGAAATCCTGCCTATCTTACCTTTCCTGGAGGGTGATCCTACCAAGCTGATCATCGGGACATTTCCGCCACACAGGAGCAGATGGAACTTCCCATTTTTCTTCCCCAATCTGCAAAACCGGCTTTGGAACACACTCGGAAGGGTTGCTTACGGAGCGGAAAACTTCAGCACCCGAAGCAATGGCTTTGACGAAGCAGCTGTTGAGGAACGGCAAGCCATCCTCCGCAAACTGAATGCTGCAATGGTCAATATCATCCATTCATGCAGCAGAAAGGGGCAAAGCGCATTGGACAACGACCTGAATGTGGCGACCTTGCATCCGATCGTGACTGAAATCCTTGAACCGCATCCGACAATCTTGGAGATTTTCCTGACGAGTGGCAGCGGAGCCAACAGCTGTTTGTCCCTGCTGAAACGGCATCTCAAGGAAAACCGAATTCCTTTCGAAGAAACGAAGGCTCCCCAAAAATCTCGTGATGCCCGAATTGCGGATCCCAAAATCGGCTTTTTCACACTGAACGGTCGCAGGATAGCAGTGTATTCGCTGTTTTCGCCGTCTCCCACGGCACAGCGATCGGGCATCACGGAGGCAGTGTTGCTGCAGCAATACCAAGTGTTGGCAGCGCAGAATAGCAAGGCATGACATTGCTCTTATTCCCCTGCACCACACCTATCTTCCGTAACTTTGCGCATGAACATTGATTTTCAAAACCCTTGGCACAAAGTGTCTATCGGAGCCAACGCCCCCGACAGGGTCAACGGCATCATCGAAATCCCCAAAAATACCCGCGCCAAGTATGAATTGGACAAGGAATCGGGCTTGTTGAAGATGGATCGTGTGATCTTTTCCTCGATGTATTATCCTGCCAATTATGGCTTCATTCCGCAAACCTATTGTGATGACAAGGATCCGCTCGACATCTTGGTCCTTTCACAAATCGAAATCGTGCCCATGTGCATCGTCGAAGCCAAGGTCATCGGCGTCATGCGCATGATGGATGGTGGGGAAATGGACGACAAAATCATTGCCGTTGCCGCCAACGACATGAGCGTCAACCATATTCAAGACATTTCCGAACTGCCGGAGCATTTCTTGCGCGAACTCCGCAGCTTCTTTGAGGACTATAAAAAACTGGAAAACAAAACCGTCGTGGTCGAAGATTTCCAAAATGCCGCGATTGCCAAAGACATCATCCGCCAAAGCATCTCCGACTATCAGGCACTCATCCATCAAACGCCCATCAACCCTTGAATCCACCGATGAAATCTTTCCTCTTTATCACCACGCTTTTATTGGCTTCCACCATGTCATTGTCCGCTCAAAAATTAGAAACCGTCCCATTGGTTGACTTGCAGAAGTATGCCGGCAAATGGTATGAAATCGCCTCGTATCCCCTGAGTTTCCAACGTGGATGCCACTGTACCACAGCCGAATACACCGTCACCGACAAGGGTTACGTGATCGTCGAAAATCGCTGCAACCGCGACTCAGTGAACGGCAAAGCCTCCTATATCAAAGGCAAAGCCTTCGTCACAAAAAATTCCGGCAACGCCAAGTTGAAAGTGCAATTCTTCTGGCCATTCACGGGCAAATACTGGATCATCGAACTCCCGGAAGACTACAGTTATGCCGTTGTGAGCCATCCCAACCGCAAATACCTCTGGATTTTGTCACGCACCTCCAAAATGGATCCTGTGATTTATGACGGAATTTTAGCGCGCCTCAAGCAAAAGCAATTTGACTTGACGCGCCTGCAAAAAACGGTTCAAATTTGACGGAATGAATCGGTTTGAGGCAAGGGGATTCCAAGGCGTCCACTTGTTTGCTTGTGCCAATCCCGCTAATTTCATCCCTCGAATTTCACCTCTTCAAAAGATGACAGTAGCAGAAATCATGGCGCAACTCAAAGAAATGGGCAGTGCGCAAACGGTCAAAACATTCGCCAATCACGGCGCACCGATCGACAAAATGTATGGGGTCAAGGTCGGCGACTTGAAGACCATCGTCAAAAAAGTCAAAAAAAACCATGAACTGAGCCTCGAATTGTACCGCACGGGAAACAGTGATGCGATGTACCTCGCGGGGCTGATCGCGGACGAAAAGAAAATTACCAAAGAAGACCTCCAAGAATGGGTGCGCGGGGCATATTGGTACATGCTCAGCGAATACACGGTGGCCTGGATCGCTGCAGAAAGCCGATTTGGCTGGGAATTGGGCCTCGAATGGATTGAATCAGATGTTGAAACCATCGCGGATGCAGGCTGGGCAACACTCTCCAATGTCGTGAGTCTCAAGCCCGACGCGGAATTGGATTTTGGCAAACTCGAGGAGCTCATCCTGCGGGTCGAGAATACCATTCACCAAGCGCCCAACCGCGTCAGGTATGCCATGAACAGCTTTTTGCTAAGCGTCGGAGGCTATTGTCCGCTGCTGACAGAAAGGGTCAAACAAGCTGCAAACAAGATCGGGAAAGTAGAAGTGAACATGGGAACAACCCACTGCAACGTTCCTTATGTCCCAGACTACCTCAAAAATATGGAGGCGCGTGGGGTGATTGGGAAGAAGAAGAAAATGGCGCGGTGCTAGGACCGTCGGAATGCAGGTTTTCCTACGAAGTTATTCTTGTGCGCCAAGCTTCTGGATCGCATCGGCCAAAACCTCGGCGGCCTCGGGAAATCTCCTGAACCACAATTCGGGCTCGAATGCTTCCAATTCGGAGACGGAAATACGCCCTTGATTGTCCCAAATCGCGTCTACGCGGGCGTACAGGGGCATATCGGGGCAGGCGCGCAAGACATTTTCGGCAAATGCAATTTCTTCGGCGGAAGGCAAATAGTCCTCGACCGTGCCCCCAAAATCATCCTGCACCCGAAAATCACCTGATTTTGGCCGCTTGCGGACGGCATGGGTGAATTGACCGGCCATCATCATCAGGGTGATTTCTCCTTGGAGGGGCACGTTGTGCTGAAATTCCTGGAGAAGCATCGATTCGGCGGCGATCAATTGCTGGAAAATGGCTTCGAATTCGGGCAAATGGGCTTGGTCAAACCGATACGTATGCCTAGCCGTGCTGGAAATGGCGGGTTTGAGTACGAATTCGGTCCAACCTGAGGCTGCCGCGATCTGCTGTAGGCTACGCGTATCGCCGGTTTCGATAAAAATCGTCGGGGGAATGTTGATTCCCTTTCACGGCAAGATCCGCGAGATAGTGTTTGTCCCAATTCCAGCGGATGAAGTGGCTCGGGTTGATGAAAGCAGTTTTGGAATCGGTGGTCTTTAACCATTCGGAGAATTCCTCAAAGCGTTCAAAACAGTCCCAAGTCGTGCGAAACAGGGCAAAACGGGTCTGCGTCCAGTCAAAATTTGGATCGTCCCAATGGGTGCGGTGCACTTTCAGCCCGCGACGCTCCAAGGCCGCGCGCAAAATCGCATCGTCGCGGTGAATGTTCTCCACGTACCAATTGCCCGGTTGCGGCAAAACATAGCGGGCATCTGTGAGCAGGGTAATGTCGTAGGTTTTCATCAAAGGAATAGGGTTCAATCTTCAAGCAAATTTTATGATTTTACCATTTTCCAGCAGAAGCCGTTTTGCCTCTTTCCAATCTGGAAACGATTCACTCTCATAGGTATAGGTTCGGATTTCATGCGAAAGCGCGGCGCTTTGCTTCATCGCCTCCATGTGCGCGCCGGTCCGCACGAAGGCTTTCATTTCGGCCTCAGAATCCCATACGCTCAGGGTATAATGCAGTTTTCCCCAGCCGGTATTCTTCATCTTCACGAATCCCGCACTCTTTTTGGCTTGCGCCTGAATCTTGCGGCCATGGTTGCTGAGCTTAAAAAACTGCCAAGGACTACGGAGTTGAATCGAGGTGACGGTGATGCGCATGAAGATCATTTTGCCAGATTGGACCAGCGATCGAAATTAGGAAAATCAGCCCGAATGTAGGACAAACTAGCCCGCGAACGTTGAATGAGAGAGCAGTCATTCACAAAATTCGTTTGCCTTTTTGCTACCTATTTTACAATTTGAGTCTCATGAACACCTCTATCAAACGCTTAGGATTATTCTTGATTATCGTTGTAGGCCTTGGCCATACCATGGTTGTGGCGCAAAAGTCTGCGCGGAATGATTCGTTACGGCTTAGGCATGTGGTGACTTTGGGGTATATGAACTTTATGTATGGCTCAACTCCGATTCTAGGTTATGAGTCGCAACTGAATCGTAGGTGGAGTGTGAACATTTCGGGGGGCATTGGATCGATGCATTACTCTAGTTTCAACCTTCCAAACGCGGGGGCAGCGGTAGTGAATCTTGATTTTCGTTGGTATCCTGCGCTCTTCAAAGAGCGTGCGCTTTCAGGCCCTTTCTTAGCGATTCATAGTGGATGGCGGACAAATTGGTACAAGGCTATCGCCAATGGGCAAGTTACAATACAGGGATTACAATCGCTTTGCGGACTTTGGAAGCAATTTGGGATTTCAGTGGGTAATCCATCAAAGCATGACCTTCAACGGACAATTTGGAATTGGCTATGGGTTTGGCCAAAAATTTCATGGATACGCCTACAACAATGGTCCTCGCCCCGTGCCCGTTGCTGAGCGTGGATTCACCGCTCAAATTTCCCTTGGCGCAGGAATCGCCTTCTAAGCCCCCGACCTAGCGCAAGTTAAACCCACGCTCGGTGAGCAGGGCCCTGCTTTCCTTGGTATTGAGCTTCTGCAAGCCGACAATCGCCCAGTCACGGTAGGACAAATTCCCAACGGAAAGTTGCTCCTTGAACAATTCGAAGGCTTTTTCCGAACGTGCATGGCCGAGCAATTCGAGGAGCCAACATTTGAGACCATAATCGGTCTCCGCACGGAATTCGGTCATCAGTTCCTCGACAAAATGGGCCGCATGGGCTTGCAAGAGGTGAAAGCCTTCCTCCTGATGGTTGGAATTGTCGCGGCGCATGAGCGTCATGCAATGCTGGAAATTGGGAATTTTAGCGGCCATCGGGAAATCAGCGTATCAACCTCGTCGTGTTGTAATTGGGTGCAAAGGTATTGTTTCATTTTGCCAACTGTCAAGGAAATCTTGGGATTCCCGAAGTCTGAGCTTCCAAAAACAATCCCGACCCAAAATCGGTTATCTTGCCTGCACGACATGAATATGCACCAAGATCCTCCCAAAATTTCGACGTTTGGCGCGCTCAAGGCCGCCGGCTACCGCTCACGGTCCATCAAAGATGAGCTCCGCGACAACCTGATTGTCAAGCTCAAAGCGGGCGAAGAAGTCTTTCCCGGCGTTTACGGCTACGAAGACACCGTCATTCCCGACGTCGAACGCGCCATTTTGAGCCGCCACAACATGATCCTGCTGGGCCTTCGGGGTCAAGCCAAAACCCGCCTTGCCCGCCAAATGGTGGCTTTGTTGGACGAATGGATTCCAGTTGTGTATGGTTCTGAATTGCAAGACGATCCATTTGCACCGTTAAGCCGCGGCGCGGTCGAACTGCTCGCCCAACACGGCGACGATACCCGCATCGGTTGGCTGCACCGCAGCGAACGCTACGCCGAAAAACTCGCCACACCTGACGTTTCCGTCGCTGACTTGATTGGCGACCTCGACCCGATCAAGGCAGCCAACCTCCGCCTGAGCTATGCCGATGAAAAGGTCATTCACTTTGGCCTGATTCCCCGCAGCAACCGCAGCATCTTCGTGATCAACGAATTGCCTGACTTGCAGGCCCGCATCCAAGTCGCCTTGTTCAACATCTTGCAGGAAGGCGACATTCAAATCCGCGGCTTCAAGTTGCGTTTGCCACTCGACATTCAGTTTGTATTCACGGCAAATCCAGAGGACTACACCAACCGTGGCAGCATCGTGACGCCCCTCAAGGACCGCATCGAAAGCCAAATCCTGACGCATTACCCCAAAACCCTGGAAATCGGCCAAAAAATCACGCAGCAAGAGGCGCATGTCGCCGCCGATGCCAAGGAAAGGGTGCATCTGCATCCCGTTTTGGGCCGCTTGGTCGAGCAGATCGCCATCGAGGCCCGCGGCAGCGAATTCGTAGATCAAAAAAGCGGGGTTTCCGCTCGTCTCACCATTTCCGCCTTGGAAAACCTCGTGAGCGCCGCCGAAAGACGTTGCCTTCGTACGCACTCAGCAGACGTTCATGCGCGCGTCAGCGACCTTTGGGGCGTGATTCCAGCCATCACAGGCAAAATCGAATTGGTCTATGAAGGCGAACAGGAAGGTCCGGCCATCGTCGCCCAAAATCTGATCGGCAAGGCGATTCGTTCGCAGTTTGTCGAATATTTCCCAAATCCCGAGGATTTGCGCAAAAACAGCAAGGAGAATCCCTACGAGGCCGTGATCCGATGGTTTGGTGCGGGCAACAAGTTGGACATGTTGCTTGACCTGGGTGATGCCGAGTACGCCGCCACCCTCCAAAAGGTTCCGGGCCTTGAAGCCATCGTGACAAAGTATCAAGCTGATGCACAAGGACTTGAAAAGCTGTTTCTGATGGAGTTTGTCTTGCATGGCTTGGCGGAGTTTTCCCTGATCGGCAAAACTCGGCTCGAAAAGGGTTTGGTCTTCCAAGATCTGATGAGCGGTCTGCTCAGTGGGGGATTTGGATCTGCTGACGAAGACGAAGAAGAGGATTATTGAGATTGGCTTGGTTTCATACGCCTAATTTTCCGCGAGGGATTGCAATGCCTTCCTCCGAGGGAAAATGTCGTTGCCTTCCTCCTAGCCAATTCAAGAAAATCTTGGATCTTAAAATTGTGATTCCCAAGAAAATAAATTAGCTTCATTCCCCAATAGCATCGGGGAAATCCCGTCGGTAAGTGCTATTTCCGGGGTGTCTAAATCGTATTAGGATGAAGCAGAAAATTACACTTTTGGCCGCTTTTGCTTTGGTGTTGGTTGGATTTGGGACGTTACAATCACAAAACGTCGGCATTGGGGTGGCAATCCCACTTGAAAAATTGCATGTTGCAGGTAACGTTCGAGTCAATAACCTCGCAGGTGTTGGCACCCGCATGGTGGGTTCCGATGCAACGGGTACCCTGGTTAACATCGCAGCGGGAACCAACGGTCAAGTCCTGACCCAAACTGGAGGAGGTCCAGCCTGGCAACCCATCACCGCTTGGCTTACGACGGGAAATGCAGGTCTCAACGGTGGCACCACGGTCGCCGCAGGAACAAATTTCCTTGGAACGACGGACAATCAGAATCTTGATTTTCGTACCAATAACACCTTCCGGGGGCGAGTCAGTAACCTCGGCGAATTTTTCATCGGCACGCTGAATACCGTTCTGACAGGTGACTTGATGAATGGGGTCGGCAACGTGACCTTTCCATGGGCTGTCAATGGCTATACGGCATTCGACGGAGCAGGTACGTACGGACAAGTTACCGCAGGAACCACGATTTTTGCTGGTGTTCAAGGCGAATACAATGGCACCAATGCCCAAGGCGCTGGTGTGCGCGGGATAGCATTGACGGGGACCGCAGGTACTGCATTTACAACGCCGCATACGGGTGTAAGCGGAAATGCTACCACTGCAGGTACCTACAAATTTGGCACCTACGGCTCAGGGGGAACAACTACGCGTTCAGGAGGTGTATTGGGCAATGACTATGGACTTGCGATGGGCGCTTTGGGCTACTATGCCTTCAACGGCCTTGATTATGGAGTCTATGGCTTTGGTCAGGCGCATGCCACTGGACTCGGAACCGGTCGCAGTTCCGGCAGCACACCCATCACGATTGGCATGGATCAACCCAACACAATGGTCGGCCTCGGTGTTTACGGCGGCGTTATGGGCGGATGGGTCAAGGGCATGAAATATGGCATGCATGTCAATGGCGAGCGCACGAGCTTGTATGTCGATGGCAAGACTTTCACCAATGAGCCGATTGCGCAGCTCGTGGCCAAGGACGATGGCAGTCGCGTGAGCACGTATGTGCCTTCTTCTGCGACAGCGGACGTGTATGCGCGTGGCAAATCCAAAATGGCAGCAGGAGAGATTTATATCAGCTTTGATAACGATTTCAAGCAGATCATCGGTGACCCTATGAGCTTGACGATCACCGTGACGCCTGCCGGCAATTCGAATGGTGTT
The DNA here is from genome assembly GCA_016718825.1 of Bacteroidota bacterium. Taxonomy (NCBI): domain Bacteria; kingdom Pseudomonadati; phylum Bacteroidota; species Bacteroidota bacterium. The sequence goes on from JADKCL010000004.1 coordinate 143,678, forward strand.
TACGTCTCGGCCATCGATGCCAATGGCTTCTGGGTCAAAGAAAATAACAATGGCACCTCCAATGTCGATCTTTCATGGATCGCGATGGGCGTGCGCAAGGGCAGCGAAAACATCGTGACCTCGCCTGAAATTCTCGAGGCTGACTACGACCGCCACATGCACGATGTGATGCGCAACGAAAACTCCAACGAACAAGGCGGATCACTTTGGTGGGATGGAACGCAGGTACGTTTCGACGCGCCGCCCGTGAAGAAGGCAAGCGATGACTGGAAAACAATCGCTCGGCCGTCGGCTGCAACAACACGTTGACCCACCCATCAGGCGGCAGCGACGCCATTTTGTGATTCACCGTTCATCAACGTTGCCCGTACTTCACCGTTTCGGGAAACTTGACCTTTTGCCATCTCCATTGGGACTTTTTTAGAAGCCCAATTCACTCAAGAAAATCAAATTAAGGAAATTATGATCTACAAAATCGCCCGGAATCTATTTGCGCTTGCCACTTTTGCGCTGATTGGCATATCCATGATTTATTCCCAAAACGTCGGAATAGGTGTCCCAGCGCCTTTGGAGAAGTTGCATGTGGCCGGAAACGCCCGTGTCAACAATCTCGCTGGAATTGGGACACGGGTCGTAGGCTCGGATGTCAATGGGACATTGGTGAACATCGCACCCGGAACCAACGGACAGGTATTGACTCAGACAGTGGGCGGACCGGCGTGGCAAAATGCAGGTGCCCTGAACGTGAGCTCAACGTCCCTGACTACGGATTACACCGTGACCTCGGCGGGATGGACCAACGTCGCCCCCATGTCGGTCACCTTCACAGCAACCAAGAACACAGCCCTTTTGATATTTTCGGCCTCCGGATTTGCTTATACCAACTCGATGGCCTTTGTGCAGTTTCGGGTACGAAACGGCGCCACCAGTCTCGGAGGCACCAACACACTTACCCAAAACTATGACGACGTCACGGGCACGGTCACACCTTGGAGTTGTACATTCACCAAGAATATCTCCGGACTCACGGTCGGAAATTCCTACACTTTCCAACTTCAAGCGCAACGAAATGGCATTCTCGGAACCTATGACACCGTGATTCAAGCTGCGACCAACCCCGATACTCATCACATGACGCTCACCGTAATCCAATGAAGAAGAATATCAGTTTCATCGTTTCGCTAGGCCTTTGTTTCGGTTGCGGCTATGCGCAATCGATCGAACCCAACCTTCCTCAATTGGGGGAAATGGGGACTACCACCCCTGCAGTCGTCAAACCCACTGCGGTGGACAGGCAGGTGGCGCAGCCAACATTGGGAAATGCCGCTCAATCCCAAAAAATCAAACAATTGCCCACGCCGACGCCTGATGGAAATCAACGCAACAAAGCACCGCAGTTGATGGAAAGTAGCCCGGCCAAGGCACCGGAAAACTGATTGAGGCGAAGCGCTTTACGGGGAAATGGTACTTGGTATTCGGCGTAGCGCGAATTGGAGTTAAGACCGCATTCAAATTCGAAGCGGGCAAATCTCCATTTTTCGCTAATTTGGCGGCTCAATGGATCAACAGCTCCCCAAGACCGATCTCTCCCGCTTCAACAACGATTGGTTTGATGAAGGGGCGAGCAAATTCAAATGGCTGTTGTGGTTCATGGCCAACGGACTTTTTGTCAACACGCCCCTCAATCCCTTCAATGCACTGAGAATCTTTGTTTTGCGCGCATTTGGCGCCAAGATCGGCAAAGGTGTTATTCTCAAGCACAGGGTCAACGTCAAGTTTCCCTGGAACCTCGAAATTGGGGATCATTGCTGGATTGGCGAGGCCGTTTGGATCGAAAATCAAGGCAAAGTGACCATTGGCAACAACTGCTGCCTGTCACAAGGTGTGGTGATGATGACCGGGAACCACAACTACAAAAAGGTCACCTTTGATTTGATCGTGAGGCCGATTGTCCTGGAAGACGGCGTTTGGCTGGGTGCAGGTTCGATGGTGACACAGGGCGTGACGTGCTTCAGCCATTCGGTGTTGGGAGTCGCGGCTGTGGCGAGTTTCGATCTGGAGCCCTACACCATTTATGCCGGCAACCCTTGCCAAATTTTACGCAAACGGGTGATGGAAGCCGAATGAAAGTAAGCATCATCACCGTCGTGTACAATGGCGCTGCGACCATCGCCTCGGCGGTGGATTCCGTGGTCGCACAGGACCATCCCGACATCGAATACATCGTCATCGACGGCGGCAGCAAGGACAACACCGTCGACATCCTGAAAAGTTATGGCGACAAGATCGCCGTACTTGTCTCGGAAAAGGACAAAGGCATCTACGATGCGATGAACAAAGGCCTCGCACGCGCCACCGGTGACGTGATCGGCATCCTCAATGCCGATGATTTTTATACCGATACAGACGTCATTTCCGCCGTTGTCGCCGAACTGACCCGCACCGGCAAAGACAGCATGATCGGCGACCTGATATTCGTGACGCCCGAAAACCTCGACCATGTCGTGCGGTTTTACAGTTCGGAGGGTTTTACGCTCCGCAAGTTTGAGCATGGCGACATGCCGCCGCATCCGACCTTTTTTGTGCGGCGCGAAGTTTATCAGCGCCTTGGCAATTTTGATACGCAGTACCGCATCACGAGTGACTTTGACCTTATGCTGCGGTTTTTGTACAAAGCCAAAATAAGTTGGTCATATTTGCCCAAGGTCATGGTCACGATGCGCACGGGCGGATTGACCAACCAAGGCATCAAAAGCAAAATCAAACTCAACCGCGAAATCATCGCGTCGATGCGCAACAATGGCTTGCCATCCGGGACTTTCAGGGTGTATTCGAAGTATTTCACCAAGGTTTTTCAGCTCCTGAGACGCCCAAAATCTCTACGCAAGCAGCGCAAAGATTGACTTCTCTCATGTATATGCAGGCATTTTTGCCGACATTTGCACCCAACTTTTGGTAGCAGGAATGAAAATCCAGACGATTGGCCATGCTTGCATGGTGTTGCGGGACGACGATGGGAGCCCGATTCTGATCACCGATCCTTGGTTGGTCGGTTCGGCTTATTGGCGGAGTTGGTGGTTGCAAAACTATCCCAAGGAGGCGGAATTGGAGGAACTGACCAAAACCCAATACGTTTATCTCACCCACGAGCACGGGGACCATTTCCATCCGGCGAGCATCCGAAGGTTGGGAACAGGGCCGACTTATGTGGCGCCCGCCTTGCCGCAGGAGCAAATGGCCAAGTATTTGAGCCGCGTCGGTTACAAGACCAAAGTGTTGGAGCCCTTGCAATGGCATCAGCTTCACCCCAAAGTGAGCGTACTGAGCATTCCGCTACCCAATGACGATTCGGTTTTGCTGCTTGATACGCCCACGGCGTTTATCGTGAACCTCAACGACAGCAAGCCGATGAAGTACCAGCTGCGCCGGGTACGCAAGTACATCGATGCCCATGTCGGCTCGAAAAAGGTCATTTTGCTCAGCAGCTATTCGCCGGCAAGCCCGGTCAATAGCTTTCGCAAGGACAGCAAAGTGGTGAGCATGAAAGACAAACGCGACTACGTCGCACGCTGCTGCGAACTGAGCGAAGTCTTGCGCGCCGACTTTTTCATGCCATTCGCCAGTCAGATTATTCTTTACCGTCAAGACTCCAAGTGGGCCAATCCCTACCGTGTCAGCACCGACGACCTCCGCGAGAACTGGACCGCCAAGGCGACGACGCTTTGCATGCCCTATTCGACCATCGACCTCGACCAATTCACCAACTGGCACGTTGCGGAAAATGAGTATTACCGCGATGAGGAGATGATTTTGCAGAAGGTCAGTGCCCAGGAAGCCCTGGAAAAGCAGGTGGTATTCAGTGCGCAAGACCGTGAAAACCTTCGCCAAAAACTCCGGTTTAGCCGCCTGATTTTGCCCATGCTCTTCAGAAAAGGCATCGGATTTCATGTGGACGGGCAGGAATTCACGTTCAAGCCGTGGGGCGGAAAAATGGTCGAAGGCATTCAGAATCCAAGTTTTTCGTTGATGATGCCGGGCCAAGCGTTGATTGATTGCCACAAAACAGGCCACTTCGCCGATTTGGGCATCACAATGTTCACACTGATTATCCTCAACGGCAAGACCAATCCCAAAATGGTCTATCTCTTTTTCCTGCTGATTGGCCTCCATGATTACCACCATTGGTGGAGCTGGGGCAATCTCTGGAAATGGTTCCGGACGAGTTTGAGACTGAACAAATGGAAGATTCCGGCGCTTCGTGGGGCGGAAGTTTGAGGAATGAATTTGCCCTTGTGCAACGACTGCACTACCTTCCACCTTTGAAATCAAAAATATCGACGCAGCAAGTATGGCTCAAATAGCAATCACCAACGAAGAAATCAAAGCGCATGCTTTTTTGGCAGACATGTACGCCAACAATCAGTATCCGAGGCATTTGGTGGACAAGGCAAGAACCATTTTGATGGACCTTTGCGCCAAAATCGAGGCCAAAACGCCGAAGAAGCTCGAAGATCTCTATGATTTGACGCATCGCGCCACCGACAGCTTCAACGATTTGCAGGATGAATTCAAAGCCAAGAAATCAAAGTATGACAGCGTCGCAGCCAAGAATATCGGCGAGGACTTTGCCTTCATTGCAAGCACATACGGCTACTTTGAGGCGGATGACGAGGAATTGACCGGGCCGCGGGAGTGGTAAAACATTCAGCAAAATCCCGAGCATCAACGACAGAATGCACTTTGCATGCAGAATGCTGAATGGCACCAAGGTCGATTTGGTTGGGATTTCCTACTTCACCTGTTTCACCTCCGGCAAAGCCACTTCTCTGGCGACAGATACTGGCGTTGCCTCCCCTTTCACTTCCTCCGGACGCACTTTGTACCGCTCAAAGATTCCCTTTTCCTTGGGTTGTCCATACAATTCCGGCTGCAAATACAGGCCCACATCTGAAACTCGTTTGGCAGGTTCGACCGAAATACTTTCGCTGTTTTGCTGTACAAAAGCATCGTTGCGGTCGGCATAGACGGTCCAACAAACCTTTGGCCGGGGCCTCCTCCTGCACCTTCGAAGCGGCCTTGGGCATTGATTTCCTCGGCAACAAAGACAGCCGCGGCGCTGCCCACAGGCGTCAATTGATAAGAAAAATCCACATTCACGGCCTGAAAATAGCTGGGCAATTGCACCTCAGCGAATCCATTGGCGTCCAAGACCACCGAACCACGGTAGAGATTGAGCACTTCGGGTGATTCGATCGAATAATGGCGCAGGTATTTGTTTTCAGGATCCAAGGGATGATCGATCATAAAGGATTTGACACCCGAAGCGCCGATGTTGCCATTTGCATAGACCCCGTACCAATTGCCTTGACCGACAACGCCGTATCCGTAATTGGGATTGGGTTGGAAAACACCATAGACGCCCACGCCATCGTAGTTGCCTGCCGGGCCATTGTAAAGGGCTTGGAGAACCGTGTTGCCGGAAGAGGTGCCGGCCGACAAGAATGCGCCCCCACGGATACCCGCAGATTGCGCCCACAGTGCAGTCGCATTGGAATAGGTGAGAGGTACGAGGCCATTACTAAATTGATTGAAAAATCCCGTCTGCGTGGTGCTTGTGGCCAAATAGGTGCTCGCTGCGATCGACCTGCCTGCTCCAGCTTGATCCGACAAGAATGCAGCTTGGGTCACCGCAGGATTAAATGATTGCAATGAAAGCGAATGGTTCAGTCCATTCTGTAGCACTGCAATCCCTACACCTGTCGAGGCAGCGTCCATGTCCACTTGAATACCGCGATGGGAAGATGCGCCATTGATATCCAACGAAATGCCGTGCGCCCCTGGACTTGCAACATCCGTCCGCAGGCTTATCGTAGGCACCGTTGCAGAACCATTGTAAGCGTAAATGGTCGGCGAAGTGCTTGGCCCGGCAGAAAGCGTCAAAAATTCGCCAGCTGATCCAGATGTACCTACCGCCTGCCCCACGACTGCCGATCCGCTCCCCGAAGTATAGAAAAAACCCTCCATCACCATTACCTGAAGCATAGCCATTGACTGCCCATTGCCCACCTGAGGCATAAGCGGAGAATACATCAGAATTGTACGGTCCCGTACCATTCACACAAAGTAGGCCAGAATTTGTGAATCTCGCCCGTTCAAGATTATTGGTGCGAAATGCCAACCCTTGATTGTCGGTTGTACCGACAAAATTGGTTGCAGGCACCGTGCCCGCGTTGCCCAGCAAACCCCATCCGCTGTCGTCTTGCCAGACGGGACCCGTTGGTCCTTGCACCAAAACCTGACCCGGAGTTCCGGCGGTCACTTCAGTCATCGTCCCGTTGGGGTCAATCCCGGCGAGGCGCGTATCCACACCCGCCAAGGCATCCAACCGAATGTTGCCTGCAACATGGAGTTTCTCCAATGGCGTGGTGGTACCGATGCCTACGTTTTGCGAAAATAGCCTGAAAGGAAACAAGCAAACTAAGCCGAGGAGCAAACAAAGCGAAAAATGGTGACGCATAGCATGTGGGTTGAATCCGTCTCCAATTTGGAAACAGCGCTGCAAGCTCGTACGGGCGTGCGCGTTCCTACAAGAATGGATTTGTAATCGGTCGGTATGACTTTGTATTTGGATCTGCGCGCACGATCGGTGCGGATCAAGGTCACATTCCCAAACACAAACCCAAATCCCCCAAATGCAAATTCAGGCGATAGCCAAATCATCGGTAGGCGCAGCTTTGTCTCGAAAAGCAAGAATTATGAAATCAAAAATCACCCTCACCCTTCTTTTTCTGCTGGCCTGTCGACTTTCCGCTGCGACTTGGTATGTGGCCACGACGGGCAACGATGCCAATCCCGGCACACTCACCGACCCGCTGCTGACCCTCGATGAAGCTATCTTGCAGGCCAATCCGGGCGATGTGATCGAACTTCGAGGCGGGAACTATATCAGCAATGAAGTCCGCGTCACCAAAAGCAACCTTACCATCCGCTCCTACCCCGGCGAATGGGCTGTACTTACCGCTGTCACGAATGTCGAAAACACCGCAAGCTGCATTTGGTACAATGAGCCGGATGTAAACGGCGGCACATTGGAAAACCTTGAAATCATCGGCGGCTATTATTACGGCGTGAGTTTCGAGACGAATTGGGATTGGGGTGGCGCTCCGCAAGACCGTCACGGGGTCAGTAACATCACGATTCGCAATTGCAAAATCCACGATACCGGACGAGACTGCATCAAAATCAAGCCTGGATGCGATGGAATTCAAATCCTTGGCTGCGAATTGTACAATTCGGGCGTAGGACCGGGCAATGCCCTTGATCCAAATGCAGAAGGCATTGACAACGTCAACGGCGATGGAATGGTCGTGCGCAATTGCCATATCCATCATACCTCCACCTCGGGCGTCTATGCCAAAGGGGGCGCAGATGGTTGTATCATCGACGAAAACCTGATCCGTGAAACGGGCGAGGCAGGCATTTTGCTGGGTTTTTATACCGATGCCGAATACTTTGACGAAGTCGCCAATCCGGGCATGTTTGAATGTCGCAACAGCATTGCACGCAACAACATCATCGTCAACACAGGCGGAGCTGGAATCGGATTTTTTGCCGCCCAAAACTGCCGAGCCGAACACAACACGGTTGTCACCGCCTCCCCGAGCTTTCACAGCCCATTGTTCATTTCCAAAGGCGATATTTGGGTCAGCAATAGCCTCACACTCACCCCATCCAATGAGAACATCACTGTGATCAACAATATTTTTGTGGACGAAAGCGGCACAGGCCAAGACGACTACACGGTACAGGTTCGTGAAGGCGCACTTACAGGCACCAACACGATCAATCACAATATTTTCCAAAAGACGACAGGCACAGCAACTTTTGACGACGGCATCGCTTGGCCCGCAATGACCTTCGCCCAATGGCAATCCACCATGGGGTTGGATGCACAAAGTCAGGAAGTAGATCCTGATTTGGATTCAGAATATCACCTGAATGCTGGAAGTCCGGCGGTTGATGCCGCAATGGCCTCGAGCACAACCTATGATTATGATTTTAACCTCCGCGCTGGAACGGCAGACATCGGCGCCGACGAATTTGGGGCCGGAACAAACCTCAGCACACCGCCACAAACTGGCGTGATCGGTACTGGTTCGCCCAATACCTTGCAATCGGCCACCCCCGCGCAAGGAATGCTGGAAATTCAAGTTTGGCCCAATCCCTCATCAGAAATTATTCACGTTCAAGCAGATAGGGAACGGATCAACGCGCTGTCGGTGGTGGACCTCGCGGGACGAATCGTGCTGCAATCAAAGGTTGCTGAATTTTCAGTTGCCGAAGTTCCAGCAGGAATCTATTGTCTGCAGGTTCATACGACCAAGGGTCAACAAACCATTCGAATTCAAATTGTACACTGAATTTCTTTACCAACATCTCATCCCGCGACGGGCTCCCCGCCCGTGCGGGATGTTTTTTTCCATTGCCGCTTTATGAAATTTCCCCAAACATCTTTCCCGGTTGTCCTTTCCTTTGGAGAATGCACCTGTGCATACGCGGCGATTCGCCCGCCGATGAAGGGCCGAGCCAATCCAACAATACTTGGATTTCAAGCACCAACTAGCGTATTTCAATAAAATTTGGCCAAATGCGCCTTTGTCTCCTTTTCATGCTGACTTGTTGGAGCTTCGCGATGGCGCAGCCACCCCGGCATTTTAGACATTTCACGGAAAAGGACGGCTTGAGCGACAGCAGGGTGCAAGCCATCGTCCGCGACGGACAAGGATTTCTCTGGGTAGGCACCGCCAATGGCCTCAATCGCTACGACGGCTACAACTTCAAGCACTATCTTCCCGATCCGATTCACCCTGAGCGATCCGTCTGCAACGAACTGATCCACGATCTCAAAATTGACCAAAAAGGACAAATGTGGATCGCCACCGCCAACGGACTCAATCGTTACAATCCTCAAAACCAGACCTTTCGCAAATGGATCAATGAAGGTCGAAACGATGGTTCGTTGCCCAATCCCTTGATTTGGAACCTGGCAATGGATGCACAGGATCGGTTGTGGCTGTCGGTTGATAACAAAGGATTGTGTAGGTATGACGCTGCCACGGACAAGTTTATCGTCTATCCTTGGCGCGAATTTGTGCGAAAAACCTTTCCGGAGAGGCTGCCGGATGCCTATCTGAAGATCTATCAAATCGATCAAAGGTCACCCACGGCATTTTGGCTACAAACCAACATTGGCGTCTTTTCATTCGACTGGAAGCAAGAACGGTTTGCCTACCATCCGATGCCCAAGTCATTTCCAATCGCCACCTCCGTCACGAATTGCAAGGAGGAAACCTATTTTGGCAGTTGGTACCAAAATCTGCTTCGCTATGATCCTTGCGCTGGAGAATGGACCCAAATCTGCATTCCAGCGCCAAACGCGCCTGAATGTACAGGACAACATGTCACCAATATTTGGCCTTACAAAGGCGGGAAGCTGATTCTGACGCAACTGGGCATTTATTGGTTGCCCAATGGTGGTTTCCAAGTTCAGGCGATCCAAGGTTTTGAACATGAGGAGGAAGAATTGCCGCGCGGAATCGTTCACAAGGCTTTTACAGACAACGACCAAGGACTCTGGCTGGGCGGCGAATCCGGGCTTTGGCTGGCCGAACCACAGCAACTGAACTTCAAGTACGTTCCCCTCCGTGACCAGGCGATTTTTGACAATGCCAATTGTTATCCCCGCTTTTTGGAATTGCCAGGCCGACGGCTTTTGACCCTCAATTTCTATTACCATCAATTGCTCTTGATTCGAAACGGCGAAACGGAAAAAAGCATCGACCTTCCGCCAAAATCGGCATTGTTGCACCGCGATCGTTCCGGAAAAATCTGGGTTGGCGGGGGGAATCAGCTTTTCAACTTTGATCTTAAGAACTTCGAATTGATTCCATTCCCGATCAATGCCGCAGGCTGGATTCCGCCAGCAAATGGGTATTTTCAGGACATGGCCGAAGACCACGAAGGAAACTTTTGGTTTGCGCATTTCAACAACGGCGCATTGGTCTGGAAACCGAAAACACAAACTTGGTGGATCCCGGACAGCAGCCAAGGGTTTATCAGCAAGCATGTTACATCCATTGTGACCGATAGCGCACACGCAACGGTCTATCTCGGGACCGAGGACTACGGGTTGTTTGTGTATGACGCCAAAACCAATCAGTTCGAGCTTTTCCAGCACGATCCTTCCAACCCGGAAAGCAGCCTTGCGGCGTATACTGTTTTTGATTTGTGTTTGGACCCCGATGGTGCGGTTTGGGCAGCCACAGACCCTGGCGGTGTTTCCCGGTTTGATCCCAAAGCCCCCGCGGGCCAGCAATTCTTCAACATTCGCGCCCAAAACGGGCTTCCGGGAAACCGTGTCACCAACTTGCTGTTTGATCAGCGCGGACGACTTTGGGTCTGTACTTTGGGCGGATTGGCTTGCTTGGACAAAACCACGGGTCGCATTCGTGCTTTTACCAAGGATGATGGCCTTCCAAAGGAATTTCTGGATCAGGCTTTGTCATTGATGGAAGACGGCAGCATCCTGAACAGCACGGTGTACGGCTATTTCAAGTTCCATCCTGATAGCCTCCTGCAGGAAAATCCGCAATCGGAGGTTCACTTGACCTCTTTCAAAATCTTTGACTCCGAAATCGGGGATTCGCTGTTGCTCGGCGGGCTCAAACAGCTGGATTTGAGCTGGAAACAGAACTATTTCCAATTCGAATTTGCCAGCCGCGACATCTTGTCGGCGGGAAAAACGGAATATGCGTACCGCCTTCAGGGTTTTGATGCCAATTGGCGAAAAAACGGCCATCGGCATGTGGCGAGCTATACCAATGTACCCCCCGGCGATTACGTTTTGGAGGTGAAGTCGGGCATCGAAGGTCGCTGGAACACGCCTGGAATGCGCTTGCCCATCCATATCGCGCCCCCATTTTGGGTAACTTGGTGGTTCCGTATTGCGGTCATTTTGGGATGCTGCGCCTTGATTTACAGCATTTACAGGTTCCGAATCCGGCAAATTAGACGTGAGGAAGCACTCAAAACCGATTTCAACCATCGGATTGCCCGCACCGAAATGGCGGCATTGCGCGCGCAGATGAATCCGCATTTTGTATTCAATTGCCTGAGCTCGATCAACCGGTTCATCATGGTGAATCAACCCGAGGAGGCATCGGCCTATTTGACCAAGTTTTCGCGGTTGATCCGACTGATCCTGGACAATTCCCGCACCGATACCGTCGTGCTGAGCAAGGAATTGGAGGCACTCAAGCTCTATATCGAAATGGAGCAAATGCGCTTTGCCGATCGCTTTGAATATTCCTTGGAAATCGATCCGCAGCTTCAAGTTGAGCACTTGGAGATTCCACCGTTGCTGATCCAACCTTACGTCGAAAATGCCATTTGGCATGGGTTGATGCACAAAAAAGAAGGATGTATGCTCACCATCCGGTTGTACCCGCAGGGAAAACGTCTTTGCATTGAAATCGAAGACAACGGCGTCGGGCGGGCCAAAGCCATGGAACTCAAAAGCCGTTCGGCGACGGCCCAAAAATCACATGGCATGAAGGTGACTTCCGAGCGCTTGGAGGTCATCAACCGCCTTTACGGGACGGAGGCGACCGTGGAAACCACGGATTTGTTCGATGAAAAAGGCTTGGCCGCAGGTACCCGCATTCTCCTTCAACTTTGAAAACCAAGTAAATACAATATCGTTATGGTCACAACCTTCCTGATCGACGACGAACGCAACTGCACGGATTTGTTGCGCGTGATGCTCGAAAAATACTGCACCGACATCGTCGTGACGGGCATCTTCAACGATCCGGAGGAGGCGCTGGCAAAAATCAAGTCCGATCGCCCGCAATTGGTGTTCCTCGATATCGAAATGCCACGCCTGAATGGCTTCGACCTCCTGCAACAATGCCATCCGCTGGATTTCAAGGTCGTTTTCACCACCGCTTATGACCAATATGCCGTGCGTGCATTCAAATTCAACGCATTGGACTATCTCCTCAAACCGATTGACAAACAGGAACTGATTCAAGCCGTCGAAAAAGCTACCCGCGCAAGCGCTCCCGCACCCGAGCGTCTCGAGGCCGCGCGTATGTTGCGCGAGACTCCGATGCCCAGCCGCATCGCGCTGCCCGTGGGGCAGGAATTGGTCTTCGTAGAAGTCGCCGACATCCTTTATTGCGAATCAGACGGCAGCTACGTTTCTGTGTTCCTCCAGCAACAAACCCGACCCGTCGTGCTCTCCAAAAGCCTCCGCGAATTCGAAGAATTGCTCAACAATCCCGATTTTTTCAGGGCCCACAATTCCTACCTCGTGAATCTCAAACAAGTGCAGAAAATCGTGCGGACCGACGGCGGCGAAATTTTTATGCGGAATGGAAAATCACTCCCTGTCGCGCGGGCCAAAAAAGCTGAATTGCTCGGAATGATCGCCAAATTGTAGCCACCCATCGTCGTCGGTATGGATGAGATTCTTGCAATCCACTTGATTTTCGGGGATTAACCTGCCTAATTTGTGAAACGTGAAACAAGTGGTCACGTTCTGCTTCAGGATTTCATCATTCGCCGAAAAACCATGGAAAAAGCATCCAACAAACTGTCCATCACCCCCAAAGAGCAAATCCCACTGACCAGAAATCAAAAGGAATTCAACCGTCTCACAGCGAAAATCGAGAAACTGCGCAAGGAAATCATCAAGGAATCGGAGTTTTATGAGACGATGTTTGCCGCTGCCGCAGAGCACCTTGTTCCCGCTGACGAAGCAGAAGCCCGGGCACGTATGGCACTTGCCACGACTTTGGACGGGATTTTGACGACCGGTAAATTCACAGCCGCATTCCGGCGGGATATCCGCTCTTGCATTCAGGATCTTTGTGCACAGGCTTTTGAGGTGATGCTTCCAACGCAGGAAGAGAAGGATATTTACGACCGAAATTCAAGCTTTACCTACGACGAGGAAATCCAATTCCAGCAAGACCAGCAAAAGGAGATTTTCGAGACCATGATGAAAGCGGTTTATGACATGGACGTCGACATGGACCAATTGAAAGACCCCGAGCAATTTGAGCAATTCAGGGAGGTTTTTGAGGAAAAGGCGCAACGGGGCCCAAGCGCTGGCCAACGCAAGGAGAGCAAAACGCAGGAAAAAGCGCGGTTAGCCCGAGAGGCCAAGGAAAAGGCCGCAGCCGACCTCAAGGCAAAATCGGTGCGCAGCATCTACATTTCATTGGCCAAATTGGTGCATCCTGACACGGAAACCGACGAATTGCAGCGCGCGGTGAAGGAGGAGGAAATGAAAAAGTTGTCTGCCGCCTATGAGGCCAAGGATTTGCCGACCTTGCTGCGCATGGAAATGGAGTGGATGAACAAACAATCCGACCATTTGGGCAGCATCGCCGACGACAAGTTGAAATTGTATGTCAAGGTGCTGCAAGACCAAGTCGATGAACTGGAAACCGAAAAATACATGATCGGCGCTGATCCGCGGTTTGAGCCGGTCCGCGAATTTGCCTGGGGCTCCAAGGAAGACAGCCTCAAGCGCATTTTGAATCAAGCCAAGAAAATCCTGAAAACAGCCCAAAGCTTTGACAAAGAGCGCGAAAAGCTGTCACAAACCGATTCCGACACCCCCTTGAAGCTTTTTGTCAAGGCTTATCTGCGCAGGTTCAAAAGTCCTTGGTTTTGAACAACGCAGTCCCAATTGAGCATCACGTGAAAACGACTTCGAATCGCCCATGAACTTGCTGGACCCCACCGATCACGGACATGGATTGCGTTGCAATCTGATGCGGTTGCTGGTGAGCGATGTCGCTGCCAATCGGCTGCTTGCGATGACGCTGATGGAGACAGGCGGCGTACCCTTGGTTGCCTTGCGGGAACTACGAAAGTTGTTGAATGGACATTCGCAGCCTTTTCCTGGTCCGAGTTCTCAAGCCATTGCGGATCAATTGAAGCGCTTACTGGATGCCGGCATGGCGGTTCTGCCACCGGATTTGCAGGAGCAATTGCAAATCTGGCGCGCCCCGGAGACCGACGATGGCAGCAAAAAGCGGAAGCGAATGGCTTGGAACCTTCCGGAGACCTTCGAAAAAACCGTCGCCGAAGGCTTGCTCACTTGGGAACAATGGGCCGATTTCTGGCGCATCGATGGTTCATGGCTCACCGAAACCTGCCTCACGGGGCTGCTGTTGCGAAAAGGTCACTTCTTGGTTTTTGAGGATTTTCTCCAAAAACACCCCTCGGGTCACGCCATGCGCCAACCTTGGCTCGGCCAACTACTCGACCAAAATCCGGACCGTGATTTCCAACTGCAATGCATGCAGTTGCTCATGGACGGCAAGACGCTGAATTTGAGTGGAACGCAACTGACAGAAGTCCCCGAAGTGGCCTGCAACCTCACAGAGATCGAAGCGATCGCCATCGGCGGAACACGTATCGTGAGGTTGCCGCAGGGTTTGTTGGAACGCATTCAGCGCGTGGTCGGCAGCCAATTTCAATGTAGAGAAATCGCCAACCAAGCCGTACAGGAGGGATCCCCCAATAGTAGGCTTAGGCGCTTGGAATCGCAGCGACGCGGGATGCGATGTGTTGAAGATGGAGATTCTGCGCGCGCCTTCACTTATCTGCAATCGAGTTTTGCGCAGGGAATTCCCGACTGGGTTCATCGTTACCACCAATATCCAGTTGTCGAAGCCTATTTCGGGAGTGCGATCGAGACCGGTCATTGGGAAGCTGCTGTCCACGCCTTGAGCCTGATGGCCAAGGCCCATTGGGATGAAAATCCGGCATTGCGTTGGAAAAATTGGGCTATTTGGCAGGGACAAATATTGACAGAAGGCAAGGAACAGCTGTTTTACGAAGCTTTGCAAAACCTTCCGTTGCGCAGTAACGTCACCCCGGAAATGTTTTTTGGGTTCCATTCGCATTACCATTGGGCGCACATTTTTGAGCGATTGATCTACCGCAAGGATCTCGAAACTGCCCTGCGCTTCCTGAAGCGGGCCATGCAGACCTTCCCCGAAATGTCTCTCCAAACCTTCCGCTGGAACCGCCTTCTCTGCCATTTGAAGCACATTCGCGGTTGGGATGAAGTTCTGAGACTGCTGAAATTTTTAGACAGCAACGATGGTTTTCTACCTCCCGGCACGACGGACGAAGGCCTCAACGATCCCCGCACCATGAAGGATGCCTTTTTGGCGCTCGAAACCTTGGGCGAAACCGACTTGTTGGCGCGTTACTTTGGAAGGATGATCCGGAAGTACCAAAAAGTGCTGAAAAGAGGGAAAAAGGTGGATGCCTGGTCCCGTAGGACCTGGAAAAACCGGATGCACATGATGTGGCGATACTTGCAACGGTTACCGACAAAACCGGCAGCACCCTCTTTTCCGATGTCAGTGAAATGAACAGGTCCTGATTCACCTTCGAATTTGGGTTGGCGGCCAAAATTGATTTAGTTTTGTGCCACGATGACGCCCCAAAAGCCTTCTGCAGGAAAAGAAAATTCGCTCAAAATCAGCGGCATCCAACGGAATGCAGACGGTTCCAAGCCAGCTATTCTGAATGCATCCCAACAAGCATTCAATGCCTGGATCGACAAGATCGAGCGCTTGCGCGCTGCGATACGCGAGGAACGCAAAAAATATGATCTGCTGCTTCAATCGGCGCATAAATACCTGATTCCGGCTTATGCACAGGTGGCCAAGGCCAAAATCGCGGTGGCCATGGCCCTTGAACAGGCCGTGCTGGAAAATGAATACGGAAAGCGGCAGCAGCAGGAAATCGGCTTCTGCATCGCCGGATTGTGCAAGCAAGCAGCCGACATCAGCGACCCGAGCCCGGAGGCGCAAGCACTCCTTGACCGCTGGCGCGAAAAGGATTCCGGAAACACATACCACATCCATCAAAGCCAATTTGAAGGAAATCCTCGCCTCGGAATTGCAGGATGTCCTGAGCGACAACGAAAACTGGGAGGCCTGGCAAGACGATCCCGAAAAGTTGCAACGCATGATGGATGCGCTCGAGGAAAAGCGCCTTCAGGATGCTGAAAAAGCCCGAAACCAAGGAAAATCAGCCGCACGTCCCAAAAAAGCGACTTCGAAGGAAAACAAAATCAAGGCCGCCGAAGTCCTGAAATCGCGTTCCGTACGCTCCATCTACATTGCCCTCGCAAAGTTGATGCATCCCGACATGGAACCCGACGCCGACCTGCGTTTGGCAAAAGAAGAGCAGATGAAACAACTGATCCAAGCCTACGAACGCAACGACCTTGCCGCCTTGCTCAGCCTTGAAATGGACTGGATTCACCAACAAAACAACCAATTGGGCAGCGTCCCATCGGAGAAGCTTGACCTTTACGTGGAGGTTTTAAAGGATCAGGCCAAAGACTTGGAAGGCGAAAAGGCGGACCTTTTTTGGGAACCCCGCTACGGACTGATTCGAGAATTTGCCACCGGCAAACTGGAAAAGGGGATTCAGAAAATCAAAGAAGAAGCGACCTATTTCCAAGCGGTTGCCAAGGAAATGCAAAGCCTCGCCAAGGCATTCAAGGAAGAAGACGGAAAACGCCGAATCGGTAATTTCGTCAAGGATTTCCTGGGATAAGTCGAATTCCCGGACCTCCGTTGCCCCCAAATCCCGTTCGGAAATGATGATGATGATGATGCCCCTTGCTGCATCTGCCGCTTGGCATCCAAACGAAACGCGGCGCACCTCCTTTCCGAATGTGCGCCGCGCGTTTGGAAATTCAACCTAGGAATGATTTTTCTATAAGTTCCAAGATTATGCACAGGATTCTTGGTTCAGAGCAAGGCGCTTTTTGGGTTCGTCCCGAGGTCGGGACGGATCCAAAAAGGAACGCAGCACTGGGCCAAGAAGACAAGCATAATGAAGGAACTGATAGAAATTTAATTCCCTTATCTCAATACCCAAACAAGTCCAACAAGCTCAATTCCACCACTTCGCCATATTGCGAAAGTGCCTTCATATCGATCTTGTCTTTGCTGCCGAGTACCAACAAATTGAATTGCTTGCCAGCGACATACTGCTTGTGAAAAGCCTGCACGTCGGCAAATGTCAGTTTTTCGAGTGCTTCGTAGATTTCCTGACGCTGATCGGTGCTCACCGCATGGCGCAGGGCCGTTTCGTAGTTAAACAGGATGCCCGTGCGAATAATCCGCTCAGTATCAATCTTATTTTTGATCGATGCCTTCGAATTCTCAAAGAGATTTTCCGATTTGGGGATCTCATTCAGCAACTCAAACATGCCGACGATGGCGTCGTTGAGTTTGTCGGCCTGGGTGCCAACATAAGCCTGCACAAAAAACGGCTCCTTGATTTTGGCAGGTGTCACAAAGCTGCTGAAGGTCGAATAGGCAAGTGCCTTGGATTCGCGAATTGTCTGAAAAACAATGCTGGACATGTTTCCACCGTAGTATTCATTGAACATACGGATGTTTTTGTACATCGTAGGATCGTAGTCCACTGAGCGTGACAGCCAGAGAATCTCGGCCTGCACCATGTCGTAATTCACAAAATACACCTTGGTTTTGGTGGTCTGTGTATGCTGATAGGGATTTTCCCTTGGTACTGCTGTCAACTGCGCCGGCGTGATATGCAGGCGGTTCAGCGTAGTGGCAACCTCGGCAGCCGCTGCAGGGCCGTAGTAAAGCACTTTGTGCTGATAATCCGTAATCGTTTTGATCTTGTCGACCAAAGCCTGAGCCTTGATGGATCTCAACTGATCTTCTTGCAAGATATCGTTGAATGGGTTTTTGGCGCCATACATGCCATAGCTTTGCATACCCCTCCAAAGAATCGCACCCTTGTTGAGCTTCAAATCGTTGCGTGACTTCACGGTACGGTCGATCAGGCTCGCCAAGGCAGCATCGTCAGGCTTCGCATTCTTCAGCAGATGCTCAAACAGCTCGACACTTGCATCAAAATTTTTGGCCAATCCGCTGACGTACACATAAATCTGGTCATCGCCCGAACTCACATCAAAGGTGGTTCCGAGCTCATAAAACTTCTTGGAAATGTCGTCAGCCGAATATTTATCCGTTCCGAGGAAGGGAAGATACTCGATGGCAAATGCAAGTTGCTTGTCTTGATTCTTCCCGAAATCCAGCAAATAATAGAGGGAAAACAGCGAATTCTCGTCGTTTTTGACATAATGCATCGTCACGCCTGACTTGAGCGAAGACTTTTCAATGTCTTTGTTGTAGTCGAGGAAACGTGGCGCGATCGCGGGAGCTTCCATGGCAACGAGTCCTTTGAGGAATTCGCTTTGTGCCTCGCGGTTTACTTCCACAGGCGTGATTTGTGGCTTCACGACCTTTTGGACATTGGCACGCTCCCCGGTCCTTTTGTACACCACGACATAGTTGTCGTTGTAGTATTGCTTGGCGACGCGGATAATGTCATCCTTGGTCAGTTTGCGCATTTTGGCAACCTTCTGAATATAGTCGGCCCATTCTTGATTGGTGATAAAAGCCTCGATATAGCCACCTGTGCGGCCGCGATTGCTTTCAAATTGGCGCATTTGCTGGATTTCCATGTCATTCACGACGGCAGCAAGTGCAGATTCGTCAAATTCGCCCTTTTTGATCTTGATCAATTGCCCGATCAGCAGTTCCTCCAATGCCTCCAGGGTTTGCCCCTCCTTGGGGGAACCGCCCAACATGTACACGCCATAGTCCTTGTTGATCATCGTATAGCCGTAGGCGTCCAATACCTTCTGCTGCTTGACCAAATTCAAGTCGATCAAGCCCGCCGTCGAATTGCTCAGCAGATAGTCAATCATCTCGATGGCAGGCATGTCTGCATGTGCGACGCCCGGCACGCGGAAACCGATGTTGACAAATTCGGCTTCTGGACCAAACACCTCCAAACGCTGAATCCCGGTCAATGGCTCCTCGACGGGGCCATTGTAAGGAATGACCGGCTTGGTCTGAAATCCTCCAAAATTCTGATCGATCAACCGGATCACTTGGTCTGGATCAAAGTCTCCTGAAAGACACAATGCCATGTTATTGGGGACGTAATAGTTCTTGAAATACTCCTTGATCTTGATGATCGAAGGGTTTTTCAGGTGCTCAACGGTACCGATGGTGGTTTGCTGACCGTAATTGTGGGATGGGAATACCGTTTCCATCAGCTTTGCATAGACTGCGCGGCGGTCATTGTCGAGCGAAATGTTCTTCTCCTCGTAAACTGCTTCCAATTCGGTATGAAAAAGGCGCAAAACAGGATTGCGAAAGCGTTCGCCTTCGATCTTGAGCCACTTTCCAATCATATTGCTCGGAATATCATTGATATAAACGGTGCGTTCGACAGAGGTATAGGCATTGGTGCCTTTGGCGCCGATGGAAGAAAGCATCTTGTCATATTCGCTGGCGATGGCATACTTGGCAGCTTCACCGGAAACCTTGTCGATTTGCGCATAAATCTGCTTGCGTTTTGCCTCGTCGGTCGTGGCGCGGTATTGCTCGTAAAGCTTCTCGATTTGGTCCAACAACGGCTTTTCCTTGGCATAGTCCAATGAACCGTAGCGATCCGTACCCTTAAACAACAGGTGCTCCAGATAGTGGGCCAAGCCTGTGCAATCCTTGGGATCGTTGTTGCTACCGGTACGGACAGCGATGTTTGTCTGGATGCGTGGCTCGCTTTTATTGACCGTCAGGTACACGGTCAGGCCGTTTTTCAGGTTATAAATTCGCGTATTCAGCGGATCACCTACGACCGAAAACCATGTGTATTTGCCGTCCTCGGAAGTGTAGGTCACGGTATTGTACAACGCCGCCTGTTTGATCTTTTCCTTTTGGGCTTGGAGCGTTCCCAAGCCGAATGTAAACAGTAAAGCCAGCAACAGGGCTGGTTTCAACAATTGCTTCATATTTTCGTTTCTTTTTTGCTTCAAACTTTCAGAATGCAAACCATGTGCATATTTGCAAAGAAAATGCCGAAAACAGTTGTCCCGGCAAAGACGAATCCCAAAGTTAAGTACAGTTTCGAAATCAACGTATTACAATTCGATGGCTGAATCCATTTCCTTGTTGTCAGAGGCCACCCGCGCCGAACAGTACCGCAGTCTTTTACCGCAAATTGCTGCACTCATCGAGGACGAGCCCGATCTGATCGCCAACCTTGCGAATGTGGCTGCCGTGCTGAAAGAGGCGTTTGGCTTCTTTTGGGTAGGCTTTTACCTGATGAAAGACGGCGAATTGGTTTTGGGTCCGTTCCAAGGGCCACTTGCTTGCACGCGTATCGCGCTCGGGCGGGGCGTATGCGGCGCAGCTGCCCAACAACGCGAGACCTTGGTCGTTCCCGACGTCGAATTGTTTCCCGGACACATTGCATGCAGCAGCCTCAGCAGGTCAGAAATTGTCGTGCCGATGATTGCCAACGACCAAATTTTGGGCGTTCTCGACGTGGATTCAGAGCACCTCGCGCACTTCGACGGGGTGGATGCGGAATGGCTAGCCAAGATTGTCAACACAGTGGTGGACAGACATTGGTAAAAACGGAGGCTGAACCATCACAAAGCAATTCCACAAAGGCACCCATTCGCCCAAAATCCACTCTTTTTCGCCCTTGAAACCCGAAATCCTGCTATATTTACAGGCTTGATTTTGCTGGCTGCGGCGAATCCAAGTTGGTACGGAGAGATTAACGGAATTGATTTCAAATGGGAACGAAGGCCCACTTTAGGGTGGATACCAAACTGGCTGCATTGTTGGGCGAAAATTATCGCTCGACCGAATATGCATTGAAGGAACTGATCGACAATGCTTGGGATGCGGATGCGGAAAATGTCTGGATTTACCTTCCCGCGCCGCTCACCGCCGACCCGATCATCATCATCGACGATGGACTGGGCATGACCGAGCGGGAATTGACCGAAGGCTACCTCAAAATCGCATCTGACCGGCGCACACGCAAGGGCGAGCGCACACTTCGATTCAACCGACGCGTCAAGGGACGCAAGGGAATTGGCAAATTTGCAGGGCTTGTCTCCGCAAATGTCATGGAGATCAGTACCCGATCCAACGGCAAAAAAACCAAAATCAGCATTGTCAAGGCCGATTTGCTGAGCTCTGACAAGGATTTGGAGAAAATTGATCTCCCGATGAGTTCGGAGGCTTGCCCCGACGATCAGCATGGCACAGCCATCAAGCTTACCGACCTCAACCAGAATCTCAGCTTTCCAGACCCCAATGTCTTGAAGCAAATTCTCTTCCTGGAATACGGCCGACAAGCCAATTTCCGGATCTTCGTCAACGAGGAAGCGCTTGACATTGAGGATCTCCCCGGAGAAACCATCATCGAGGAAAGCGACCTCAACGAATTGGGAGTCGTGAAAATGAAGTTCACGATCACGGACAAACGTTCGCCCAAACAAAGCGGCATCGCCGTGCGTGTCAATGGCAAAATCGTGGGCAAACCCCATCATTTCGGGCTCGAGAACTCCGACGAGATTCCGACAAAATTGCTGTCCAGAGTCTATGGAGAGGTAGAAACCGACGGACTCGAAGATGCTGTCACTGCGGACTGGGGCGCCATCATTGAAAACTCAAAGGCTTGGCAGAAGCTCGAAGCATTTGTGCGTTTCCGACTTCTGAAGGCGCTCAAGGCGAAACATAAAGCCGAAATCGGCATCGCGCAAGCGCGCTGGAAACTCTTGATCAACCGGGAGCTGGACAAACTTCCGCCCCATAAGCGCCCGTTTGCCGCAACGGCACTCGACAAAGTGCTCAAAAAATTCTACGACCAAAAGGAGGAGCATGTGCGGTCGATCATCGCAATGGTTTTCGATTTGCTCAAAGATGCCAATATTCGGGCATAGGAAATGCTTCAAAAGATCAAGTCAACCTTGCTTGGTCCCCAATTGTGCTTCAGTTTGGCATTGAAGGAAAGCCAAAGCCTCTTTAAAATGGTGCCAAGGATGTGTATGCCTCTGAAAGTCCTACCTGAGTAGCGTAACTGTTCCGGCGCGTTTTACTTTTTCACTGAGATAACCTCTGGCCTCAATCACATAAGTGTAGACTCCCTCCTGCACTCCCTTGTCGTGGAGTGAACCATCCCATTGAAAATCAGGATCAAAGGACTCGTAGATCATCATCCCCCATCGGTCAAACAACATGACGTGGAACTCCTTTACACCGATCCATTTGACGAAGAAAAAATCGTTGAGGCCGTCGCCGTTGGGGGTAAATGCATTCGGAATATAAATCGTAAAGTCGGCGCCGACAATCACCCGTTGCACAGCCGAATCACGGCATCCGGTTGCAGAAGTCACGATCAACAATACATCAAAACGGCCTGTATCCTGATATTCATGGGAAGGACTGAAGGATGTGCTTCCATTGCCGTCCCCAAAATCCCAAAGCCAAGAACTCCCTAATTGGCTTTGATTAAAGAAAGTAGTCGAAAACGGAAGTATTCCTGAATCCGGATCGGCAAAAAAATCGGCAATCGGCAGCATTGTGTCTACAGTCATGACCAAGCTGTCGGGCAAACTGGGGCAACCGTCAACAAACGTAGTAAGCGTATAAAGCGTTGTTTGGGAGGGAAATACATCGATTCTAACGGTCGACTCTCCCGTACTCCAAAGTAAAATATCCCCTCCTGATCCGAGCAGGACGGTACGTTCTCCACGGCAAAGGAGCGGCGGGCCAGTGATCTGCGCTACAGGTGTGGGTGTTACGGGCACGTTCACGGTGTCCCAATCACGGCAGCCGTTGGCGCCAAATACGGTGACAATCAGGTCGGTGGTCTGCGTGAGCACCGCAACCGGGTTTTGCAATTGTGGATCATTGAACACGATCGCTGGCGACCAGGCATAGGAATTGCCTCCCGAAGCGAATACTTGGATGGATGAATCTTCACAGATCACCGTCCCACCCCAAGCCTGTGCCACAGGCGCAGGCATCACATCAATCGAAAGCGTATCTTGATCGCGACAGCCGTAGATGTCTGTACCTGTCACGATGTACGTGATGTCGCTGCTCGGGTAAGTGAGCGGCGAGCCACTGTTGGGGTTGCTCAAGGCAGTTGGCGGCGACCAAGAATAGGTCGCTGCACCCGTGGCAGTCAGTTGTACGGTATCGTTTTCGCACATCACAAAATCTGGACCCACATCAATCACCGGCAGTGGATGAACGGTCACCCGGAGGCTGTCGGTATGCGAGCAGCCAAATGCGTCGGTGACGGTCAGCGTATAGGTCGTGTTTACCGTCGGGCTCGCAACCGGATTGGCAATATTGGTGGCAGAAAGTCCCGTTGGCGGTTGCCAGAGATAGGTTCCGCCACCGGAACCGTTCAACGGAATGCCATCTCCAATACAAAGATCAATATCAGGTCCGGGTTGGGCCAAAACCGTGCTGACTTGTACGGTGACAGTATCCGTGTCTGTGCAGCCATTCAAGGCCGTGACAGTCAAGGTGTAATTGGTGGTCTGGGTTGGAAACGCAAACGGATTGGGTATGGCATTGTTGCTCAAGGTGGTGGGATTGCTCCAATTGTAGAATCCGCCGCCGCTTGCGCCGAGCTGCACGCTGTCACCCGGGCAAATAAACCCTCCTGTACCCGCATTCGCAGTGGGCAAAGGCAATATGCTGATCGTCACTTGCCCCGTATCGGCGCAGCCGCCCGGGTTGGTCGTAATCACAGTATAGGTCTGACTTGCAGCAGGATTGGCAAATGTCGTTCCTGTGGTGGTACTGCTGAGCCCGATCGGCGGGCTCCATTGAAAAAATTGACCGCCTGCTGCCTGCAATGTGATTCCCTGCCCTTCGCAAAAGCTAGTGTCCGGCGTAAGCGTCAAAACCGGATAAGGATAAACATTGATGGTGCGGTAACTGGTATCGAGCTCATTGCAGCTATTGGGATCGGCCACAATCAGCATGACATTGTAGGTGCCTGGAAATTGAAAGGTATGACTGGCATTGAATGTAGCGGCGGTATTGGCTCCACCGGAGGATGGGTCATCAAAATTCCAGAAAAAGGAAACGCCACCCGTACTTTGATTCTGGAATTGCACGGTATGTGGCGCACAGCCACCCAATGCAGGAACCGGCTGAAAATCAGCCACAATTCCTTCCAATTCCAGATCCATTTTGAAACATGCAAGGTTACAGCCGCCCTGACCGGCATTGTTATTCGGGGAATAGGCCCCCGGCGTCGTCGGGAAATCGGAATTGTTCCAGCAACCGGCGCAGACTGCCTGATAAACTTCGGCATGTTTGCTGAACCGACTCGTGCCGCCGTCCACGTGCTCGTTGCTCAAGGAGCCGCCCATAAACGTAGCGAAGTTCAAGGCAACCGCATCATTTTGCAGGACGATCAAATACAAATCACTGCCGTCGGTCGATTGTTGAATGGCATTCGGAGTGGTCGGAAGTCCAAGGGTATTTCCCATGAAATTCGTTGCACCGCCCCAACCTGAGACATACACGTATTCGCAGACATCCACCAAAAATGCCGTCGGTGAAATGCTTACACCATTCCCGTTTCCAAACACGGTGGAATAATGGATGATTGAGAGATCAGGATCAAGCTTTTGAATAAACTGCCCTGTGGTGCCGGCGCTCCAAACACCCGGGGTTCGCAAAAAGTTGCCATCCGTCTGACCGACAATATACACGTCGCCATCCTGATCGATTTCGACAAAATAACATTGATCATACTGCGGTGTCCCGATATAGGTGCTCGAGACGAGGCCGGTTCCTTGCGGATTGAGATGCGTGAGAAATCCGTCGATGCCGCCTGGTTTGGCTGGAGAAACCGTGGCCGGTGTCGTTGGAAAATTCGAGCTTGCGGTGCCGCCGGTCACGTACACTCCCTGATTGGCATCGAGTTTCAGTGAATAGGCAGCATCATCTCCATTTCCGCCCAAGTGCGTGCTCCAAAGCAATTGCGTCAATCCGGGATTCATTTTGAAAACCACGCCGTCCTGAACGCTGGATATTTGCGGACGGAATGCCCCCGGTGTGGTTGGAAAATTTCCTGATCGGGTACACGAGGCAATGTAAACATTGCCAAATTGGTCAGAAACGATTTCCCCACGGGCGTCGTCCCCGTAATTGTGCTTGATACTGTTTTGTGTGTAGCTGTTGTCAATATTGAAGGCATCCAAGCCGTCACCGCCGACGTAAGTACTTGCCATCAAGGACGTTCCACCAGGATTGAGCTTGGACACGTAGATATCCGTAGCCCCATTCAATGTGGCATCGTATCGGCCTTGTGTCGTCGGAAAGTCATTGGACCGCGTCATGCCAAAGACAAACAAGTTACCAAACACGTCGACGACCATGCTATGAGGCTGATCAGGGTTGCTGCCACCCAAGTAGGTCGAGTACAGCATCGCACCGGTGGCGCTGAATTTGGTAATGGAGACGTCAAATCCGCCCCGGAAATTGGTTTGGTAGGCCCCCAACGACACAGGATATCCCTGCGCGTAGGCAATGCCACCCGCATAGAGATTTCCGCTCGCATCATACGTCGCTGAAAAGCCGAAATTGTTAGCGGTGGAGCCTGTAAACGTCGAAAATACCAAGGTCGGATCAATGACCAACTCCGATTTGCCATCGTATCCTTCTGGAAAAAAGAAGCTGAGTTCATTTCCTGTCAAGCTGAAGGAACAAGGCAGCGGCTGATCTTTTTGAAAGGCGATGGGCCGTTCCTCGCGGATCTCGTTGATCGAAGTGACCATTTTCAACTGACCCTTTTCGATTCCAAGCGCATCCAGACCCTCATAGGCCAGTTTGATTCTACCCGCATCAGCGTTGGGATGCACGACAAAATCATACTTCAAGCCAAGCCCGTGGGCATAGATCACAAAATCAACTCCTGGATAGAGGTTTTTGTACCGCACTTGCTGGAACATCGGCACCTCTGAGGCCCACTTTTCAGGGACGTTCCCATGGTAATAGTTGTGGTATTCAGGGACTTTTTGTTCGCCGAGAATAAGATCTGGAGATTGCGCGCCGGCAAACTTTACCGCGAAGGCATGGCAATCAATCGTGGAATCGACAGGTTTGCCGGGAGGGTTGTGAAACATTTGGTCGTGGAGGTTGCTCACATCGCAAAAAGCGTAGGTGAGCCTGTCCTTTTCCAAAAAGACCCTTCCCATCGGAATGTCAGCAACAAAAAGCACCTGCGGCTCCCATTGCCCTTTATTTTCGATAAAGCGAATCGCTGAGGAGTCTGAATGACCTGAAGCGGCCACCCAATTCCCGATCAAGAACAAGGCTGCAAAAACAAAAAGGAGTCGTCGCGTGTGTTGCTGCATACCATCACCCCAATGAATGGGTCGAAAGCACTAAATTTACTAAGTCAAGACGTTGCCCACAAGTCGCCCAACGTCATTCTGATCGAATTGTTGCATTGACGGTCAGAATGAGTGCATCAACTGTCGCATTCCTTGAAAAAAGCTGTATTTTTGATCGGGTAGCCTTGCAACCAAGGCAAGATTTGATGGAGAAAAACAAAACATGATTCCACTTTCAGATGCGATCAAGAAACGGGTCGCGATGGCCGAAGCGATGCGAAAACTTCGAAAAAGTCCGATTCTGGGACAAGACCGCACTTTTACAAAGTTGCTTGTCAAGGCAAAAGACACCGCATTCGGCAAATACTACGGATTTGAGGAAATTTTGGGCTCTGAAGATCCCCTCAGGCGGTTTCGCGATACCGTGCCACTGAGCAACTATGACACGATCCACCCTTGGTGGCAACGTGCCGAGCAAGGCGAAGCCGATATCTGTTGGCCGGGGAAAATCAAATATTTCGCCTTGAGCTCAGGTACCTCAGGTGCGCCGTCCAAGAACATCCCCGTGACCAAAGACCTGATTCGGGCGACGCAGCAGGCGAGCGTTCGGCAGTTGTTGATCTTGCGACGGTTCAAGGTGAGCCCGACGATCATCAGCAAAAAAGTCCTGACCCTTAGTGGTTCGACGACTTTGCAGTACTATGGAAATCACTACAAGGGTGACGTGAGCGGGATTCACGCGAAGCATATACCACGGGTAATCAAAACCTTACAGAAGCCTGGCCGACGCATTTCCAATGCCACAAGCTGGGAAAGCAGGCTGCGTTTGATGGTTCAAAATGCGCCGAAATGGGACATCGGCGTCGTTGCCGGGGTTCCGGCTTGGCTCGACATCCTGATGGAACGCATCGAGGAACGTTACGGAGCGAACAGCATTCACGAGATTTGGCCCAATTTTCAGGCATTTATCCACGGGGGTGTTTCGATCGAACCTTACCGCAAAAAGCTGCAAACGCATTTCACTCGCGACGTGGCATTCGTGGAAACCTATCTCGCGTCGGAAGGATTTATCGCATTGCAAGGCCATCCGGATTCCAAGGGAATGGAATTGCTTGCCGAGCATGGCATTTTCTACGAATTTTTGCCTTTTGACGATGCCACATTTGACCAAGACGGTCAGTTGCGCGACAATCATGCACAGACCTTTACATTGTCAGAAATCGAACTTCACAAGCCTTACGCGCTCGTAATGAGTACCTGCGCAGGCGCGTGGCGCTACCTGATCGGCGATGTGGTCAGGTTTGTCAACAACGACCCTTATGAGCTGATCATCGATGGTCGCACCAAGCATTTTCTCAGCTTGGTCGGCGAGCACCTCAGCGTAGACAATATGACCCATGCCCTCGCCAACACTGCGGATCGGCTCGGTCTGAATTTTCCGGAATTTGGTGTGACCGGCATCCCCTATGAAGGCAGGTTTGGGCATCAATGGTACATAGCCTGTGACGAACCGGCGGATGCGGCCAAGGTGCAGCAAGTGCTTGACGAGGAATTGGCCAAAGTCAATGACGACTATGCTGTGGAAAGGAAACATGCATTGGCCTACATGTTTGTCAAGCTGCTTCCCAGCAGGGTTTTTATCGACTACCTTGACAAGTTGGGTAAGCTGGGCGCACAGAGCAAGTTTCCGCGGGTATTGAAGGGCAAGCAGTTGGAGAGTTGGATGGAATACCTGAATCTCCGGGGATTGGCCTGAAAGGTGGATAAAGAATAGAAACGAATGATTGGGCGAATGCCCAAACAAAAAAGGGAGGGCTGTAATGGCCCTCCCTTTTTATGATTGGTTGAGAACGCTCGCTTACAAGCAAGTATTCGAGTTGCAGCGACCAATTTCGCAACCAGAGTCGTGGCCTTGGTTGGGGTTGGTACCCGCTACGCGGAACCTTTCAATGTGTGCAGGAAGTGCACTTGTCGAGATGCAAATTTCTTGTGGATTTTCTGGGTTTCCTGGTGGAATGTGGCAAACCCAAACCTTCGTATTGTTGCCATTTCCGCAAGCTGCATCGACATAGTTCACAGTCACCTCGTTGATGCGCACAGCAGTACCGGTGGCATCCTTGATGGTAACAGAATATGTGGTGGTGGCAGTGGGGCAAACGTTGATGGATGGTGAAGTTGCACCATTTGACCACTGATAGGTCAATGCACCCGACAAACCAGTGATGTCAGCACTAATGTTGGTGCAGCTCACTACGCCAGCATAGAACGTTTCGCAAGATGCCAAGACAGGAGTCTGAACTTCCAAGCAGCGTGCTGGGGCAAAGTGCATGACCCACTGAGAGTTGGATGCAGAATTGGATGCTGTATTGTTCCACTTTGCGTTGCGGCCCCAGAGGGTTGTTGCAGAACCTGGGATGGTTGCACCAAAGAGGTTGAGCTTTACAGCGCCAACACGAAGTGCCAAATCAAATTCGCCAGTTGGAAGATCTGCAACTGCGAGGCGAAGCTGCCACTTATTGGCGACGGGATTCACGATCAAGTTGCTCCAGTCGTTGGTTACGACAGGAATGCCATTTTGATCAAACGTAAAGCTATTGGTTACGCCAAACTCCCAGTTGTTGAAGTTACAAAACCATCCTGGTGCCATCCAGAAATTGCAGTCAATGAAGTTTTCGTTGTTCAGATAACCTTCGTTCATCACCAAACCACCCCATTTCAGCTGTTGTGTAGGGCTACATGCGACGGGCACGCCACCATAACCAAAACATTTGTCAACGACTGGGCTGCCGTTGTCCTCACGCCACAACCAAAGTGTATCTGACGATTGGCAAAGGGTATCGAGCATCGGATGCGGATCACCCAGAGCTCCCGCAAGATTGGGGTTGCCATTCTTATTTTCCTGAGGTACGACATTGTCAGACTGACATCCGACAAGCACAAGACCTGCCATTGCGACCGCTGCGACTGATTGAATAAAACGTTTCATCTTCTCTTGAAATTAGTGATTGATAATAACTGTTGACCTAAAAATGTGTAAGAATAGTGACCTACTCTTGTTGATGATTCAAAGATAGGCAAGACGAAATATCCATGCAAGTTTATTTCATGTTTTTGCGCATTTTTTTTTCATTCACCACGAGAAAAGAAACAACAATGCTCAAATTTCGCCAAAATGGCCCATTTCAAGCAAATTTAGCCTCTTGGATTTTTTTAACACACCCGACTGCCCATGTATGAAATTTAACAACTTACGTCCTTTATTAACTCTTTCATCTTCCGTTTGGGCTAAAAATCCTCTCTCTAAATGCAAAACTTTAATGAATCAACTGGTTCAGGGTGTAATAAATGACCAATTTTCCGTTGAATCCTGCCCCAAATCGAGGCAGACGGCGAAAAATCGCCAAATTCCACCTTTCACAGTTGAACCACCCGCCTTAACCACCAAGCCGCAAGCGCAAGCCCACCCGCAAGGCACTTTGATTCCATGCAAATGATTCGCCCCATTCCCACACCCAAGGGCCTTCCGGCAGCGCCATCGCTCCAAGGCCGGAAGCAATGACCAACTAGAACCTCTATGCAGGAAAGCCAGAGGCTAAAGACAAAAAAGGGGAGCACCAATATGGCACTCCCCCTTTTTATTCCTAGTTGAATCGCTTCCTTACAGGCAAGGATTGCTATTGCAAGCACCGATCATATCCCCTGAGTGACCGCCGCCTTGATTGCCTTGGCAACCGCCGCCATGGTGTGAGCCGTGGCCATGTGCGTTCGAACCGCTGCCGTGACCTCCGCTGCCGCTGCCTTGGCCGCTGCCGTGACCGCTACCGCTACCACCGCTGCCAGAGCCGCTATGGCCATTGTTGCAATTGCCCCCTTGGTGGTGACCATTGCAGCTGTTGGAGTGACCGCCGCATCCGTGTCCGTTGCCGCCATTGCTGCCGGAGCCAGAACCACCGTTACCGCTTCCAGAGCCGCTACCGCCCCAACCTTGGCCAGAGCCAGAGCCGGAGCCGCTGCCAGAGCCGCCGTTGCCGCCACCACCATTATTGGTTGGGCATACGCCAGTCACGTGCTGAGAGAGTTGACCGTAGGTGACGCAGAGGGTTGTTGCACCGCCAGGGTTTCCTGGGGGCACATGGCAAACTTTCACACCTTGTACCGTGTTTGTGCCACCATTGCCACCATTGCCACCGTTGCCACCATGTCCAGAACCCGATCCGCTGCCAGAGCCACTGCCCGAACCACTTCCAGATCCACCATTGCCTCCATGACCGCCGTTGCCTCCATGACCACCATTGCGGCCAGGGCCGTTGTGGTTGCCACCACCGTTTCCGCCTCCACCTTGCGTGATTGTACAAGAAACATCAATTACGTTCACAGTGAAGATCACCAAGTGCGTCGGAACACCGTCGACACTAATCACGACGGAGTAGTCAGTGGTAACCGTTGGGCTTACAGCAAGATCTTGCGTGGTGGCTCCATTGCTCCAAGCATAGGTGATCACGCCAGACTCAGGTGTCGAAGGATGCAAAACGGTAGCGTTCAAATTATTGCCAGTACAAGTGAGACCGGTGTAAACCACTTCGCAAATGCGGGTTGTGTCGATCGAAGGTGGGGGTGGTGTGCTCATGCAGCGAGCAGGACTGAAGTGCATTACCCATTGCGAATTTGATGCAGACTTGTCTCCTACCTTATTCCAGTCTGCATTGCGACCCCACAAAGTGGTTGCTGAACCGGCAACGGCTGCGCCAAAGAGATTGAGCTTCACAGCACCTACGCGCAATGCCATGTCAAATTCGCCAGCAGGAAGGGAATCGACCACCAAACGCAATTGCCATTTATTTGCAACCGGATTGACCAATCGATGACTCCAGTCCACCGTCACCACCGGAATGCCATTTTGGTCAAAGCCAAAACCGTTGGTTGGACTAAACTCCCAATCATTGAACTCACAAAACCAACCTGGAGCCATCCAGAAATTGCAATCCAGATAGTTTTCGCTAGCAAGGTAACCTTCATTTATCACCAAGCCACCCCATTTCAACGGCATAGTCGGGTTACAAGCCACTGGCACACCGCCAGCCCCGAAACACTTGTCAACGACAGAACTGCCATTATCCTCCCTAAAAAGCCAAAGGGTATCCGATGTCTGACAAAGCGTATCGAGCATCGGATGCGGATCCCCTGCGGCTCCCGCAATTGAAGGTGCGCCCGAACGCCCCTCTTGCGGAGCAACCTTGTCAGCTTGACAGCCAAAGAGCACTGTGCCAGCAATCGCCAATACAGCGAAGTTGTTGAAAAACTTTTTCATTCTCTTAAAAATTGATGATTGATAAAATGTTGACCTGATCTCCACGGAGGACTCCACCTCCGTTGATGTTGATATACCAAAGATAACAGCCCGACATAAACCATGCAAGTTTTTCACATGTTTTGTCGAAAAAATATTTCTCCAAGAAATTCCATGTGATCCAGAATGGCTCAAATACGCCCGAAAATGGCATGATCAAACCCGATCAAAAAACAACAACCATATCTATCCAATAAATACCATGTATGATCCGCGAGCATATTCACAAAGAATGTTTGAATAAGCTGACGGCTCCAGCGTCAAAACAACCTCTTACATGACAATTCATACCCATTTTGATGCACCTTTCGCAAACGTACGTTTCGATTTGAATCAAGAATCGACAAAAAAAGGCTCCATCACGCTGGATGGAGCCTTGAAAGGTTGCCCTAATTCGGTCAACAAAACATCGATTCTTACAATATCAATTAACCATAATTTGGAAATCCAGTTGCACGTCCGTTGAACCCGGTGTGCAAGTCCCGTCTTTGGTGCCGTCAGGTTGATGCCTCAACTCTACCCTGACGGTTCCGCTACCTGGATTTCCGACCGACCACCGGGTCGTGATGCCGACTGGAAAAGTCCCGTCACTATCGGTTTTGATGATCGACACGTCTGCGGCAGACGGTGTGTAACAAAAAAGGTGATCCTGCGCCTCGGCAAGCACTTCATCTGTGATATTTACGATATTTCCGCCATCTGACTCGTCATACAAGGCAATGGAGACGTTGTAAGTCTTTCCCGAATCCACGCGGATCGAATCAAATCGCACGGCTGCATTGCCCCCGTCACCGTCGGGATCAGAATAAATCACCTGACTCACCGCCGCGCCGGTCGCGCTGTCAGTGAATGTCAGTTGAACCTTCGTGATCAACTCCTCTTCATTCGGATCCACGGGATCATCGGGTTTGCATGCGGCAAAGAGCAAAGTCATGAGCAAAAGGGCAAAAGCACTGAGATAAACTGTCTTTTTCATATTGATTCTGGAATAAGTTGCTTTGAAAATGAAATTGGAATCTTGATTCGAAGGGAATAGTTGCGCCCCATCTCGTCGGCATAGTACCGGAAACGGTTCAAATACTCACGGTATCGGGCATTCGTGAGGTTGTATCCGCCGAGGCTCACGTCCAGGGCAAGCCTACCGAATACCAAGGTTGCCGAAGCCTCGGCATTCAACAATGCCCAAGCCGCAGGCGGATTCGCATAGTCCACACCCTCGGGAAAGCGGTTTTGTTGGCGCACATACACACCCGAAACGCTCAACACCGGGGAGTGAACGTACTTGCCACCGTGAAATTCGAAGCTCAAACCTGAATCAAATCGGTCGGCGGGCATGTTGATCATGGGCAAATCGAGCGTCAGATTCTGCACCCTGACCATGGAAACCTTGCCATTCCAACGCCAATGGTGGGAAATCTGCCAGCCAAAAGCCGCATCCAACCCCACAAAACGTGCATCCACTTGCTTGTATACAAAGGTTGGAAAAGCGCCGCGAATGGTCAATGTGGCCGGCTGTGTGGGTTCCTGGTAAATGAAATCATTGATGTGATTATAGTAGACCCCCACTTCGCCGGAGAAATGCTCGTGGGCTTTGTACTGCATCGACAGCGTGCTATTCAATGCTTGCTCGGGACCAAGTGTACTGTCTCCGATCTCGTAGCTTGCCGCACCATGGTGCAACCCCTTGCTGTACAGCTCATTCATCGTCGGAGGACGCCAAGCTGTCCCGACGTTTCCATGAAGACTCAAGTGCTCATCCACACGCACGAGCCCGCCGAGGCTGCCACTGAAGTTCTGCCAGGATTTTTTCGGAGAAATGATTTCACCGCCTTGCCACATCCAAATTTGGTTCCAGCGTTTGTCAAATCGGATTCCCGCTTCAAGTTCCCAGCGCAACTTGACCAACCGTTCGATCCAAAACGGCCCGATGTTGAAATTCTGGAAGTTGGGAATGAAGAAAAAGCCCTCGTAGCGATTGACCTGTGTCTGCCCGGTGAGCCCGAAACTGCCCTTGAAGTCTTTGAATTTGTGGTGTTCCCAAACGATGTCCCCGGAAAGGGTACTGATTTCATAATGCAATTGCGCGGCATTAGGGGTGTTAGCTGCCGAACGGTGATTGTCAAATTCCTGCCGCAGATTGTGCTGGAAGGCGAATGTGGCGGTGAGATTGCCGACATGCCCGGTTTCCATCCAAGCCTTGACCTTGACCAAGTCGTGCACGATATGCTGCGAAGGCCTGCCGATCTTGTAAGTAAAGGTCCCATGCACCAATGGGGTATCGCTTGCAATGGCAGTCTGCAGGTCGGTCAAATTGCCGATATGTGAGCCCGCAAAAATGGCCAGATCGTTGCTGAAATGGCTGTAGAAGGCTTCGATGCCGTATCTTTCCTTGCTCCAGCCAACGGTTGCGCTATAATTTGCCTCGCGCAAGCCGGTATTTGCGAGCACATAGTCGGGCGTATGCACATTGCCACCGCGCTTGACCGAACCTTGGAGCCGCCAAGCGAGGGGCATCAGACCTTTGAATCGCCCTTCGACCATGGCAGCCGTGGCACCCATCCATCCGTTGCTCGATCCGACAAAATGAAGCCCACCTTTGACTCCTGCCGAATCGGGAAGCGGCCCCGGTTCCACCAAAACAACGCCCGCGATCGCATCGGGCCCGTAGCGCACACTATTGGCGCCCTTGATTACGGACAATTTGGTGGCGGTGAAGGGGTCGATTTCCGGCGCATGTTCGCTGCCCCATTGCTGACTTTCTTGACGCACGCCGTTGTTGAGTATCACGATACGGTTGCTGTGCATTCCGTGAATCATCGGTTTGAAGATCGAGGGACCTGTTTGAAGCGCATTCACGCCTGCAATTTCCTTCATTGCCTCACCAAGCGACTTGCCTGCAACCTTGTCGAGGTCCTTGCCGCTCAACGATGATTCCGCCTGCGTCGGTTTCGGGTCGGCGTGTTTGTCATGAATGTGTACCGTGTCCAAATGGCTCTGACTATGCGGAAGCTGAATGTCAAAGTGGGTATTTTCCTCGATGATGACTTCATAGTCCTGTTGACCGCAACCGATATGGGAAACGGTGAGGGTATCGGGCCCGTCACAGAGCCCGTCGATCTGATATTCGCCGTTCAAACCAGTGACAGCGCCTTTGTTTTTGGACTTGAAATAAACCTTGGCATACACCAATGGCTCCAACGTTTCGCTGTCGGTGACTACGCCAAATACGGTGTGGTTGCAATGCCGGCCCCCAGGCTGTGCCATGGCCAAAGGTGCCAAAGCCAACAGCCACAACATCCAGAAGGCAGACGACAATGTCGTTGACAATCTCATGGTAACAATCCGCAAAATGAATTCGAATGGAAAATCGGCCAATCAAACACATTTATATATATGTGTGGATCCGGCCAAAAGGATCGATCACTACTCAAGCAAACGGTGGACCTCTGAGATCAGCCTTGGGGAGGAAACGGTGGGAATGAAAATCAAGAATTGGTGAAGCTATTGCCCGATGGACTTCAGGGACAAGCAACGCGGCCATTTGCATCGGCGCGATCGAGGGTGCGGGCGCAAAATCACAAATCGGGCAGGAGGCATGGTCCACTTCGTCGTGATCACCTTCCTCATGATGCAAGCCATGCGCATCGCCCAGCGGACTGCAATCATGAATCCAAGTGCGTGGCACGGCGAATGTCACTGCAACAAGCAGCAGCATCCAAGCCAAATATGTACGCCTGCGTTTCATGAATCTAATCCTGATAAGCAAAGTTAGTCATAAAACAGCTGTTTGCAACATAGTTGCATAAAAGAAGCAAAATTTTTCGGCGTCAGCGCATTGAGCCCAGCGCGACATTTCGCCCAACGCATTTCGCTGATTGGCTTACCTTTGCACCATGTCTCCCTCCACTCTTCTCACGCTGATTGTCGCGCTGCTTTGCGGCAGTTTTGTTTTGGATCGCTTGCTCGACCTGCTCAACCTGAGCCGCATGAAACCGGAATTGCCGGAGAAACTTCGCCCCTTCTACGACGAGGAGCGGTACCGCAAGTCACAAAACTATCTGCGCGAGAAGTCGCGTTTCGGGTTGCTTACAGGTGCGTTGAACTTCGTGGGGACGCTGTTGGTGCTCATTCTCGGCGGATTGGGTGCATTAGACAGCTATCTCCGCACGTATGTGGACGATCCTTTTCTGCTGGCCTTGACCTTTTTTGGCGTTTTGGGCGCGGCGAGCAGCATCTTCGGGATGCCGTTTTCGCTGTACAGCACCTTTGTCATCGAAGAAAAATACGGATTCAACAAGACGACCTTCAAAACCTGGGTTTTGGACAAAGTCAAAGGCGCCCTCATCGGGGCGGTATTGGGATCGCTGATCCTCTTTGCATTCATCTGGCTGGTGGATACGCTCAAAGAAGATTTCTGGATCTGGTTTTGGGGCGGGATTTCGCTGTTTTCACTCGGTATCCAATTTTTCTATACCACATTGCTGATGCCCCTTTTCAACAAGCTTCAACCTTTGGAGGCTGGCGAATTGCGGTCTGCGATCGAGGCTTATTCCACCAAAGTGGGTTTTCCGCTCGGCAATATCATGGTAATGGACGGTTCCAAACGCAGCACCAAGGCGAATGCCTTCTTTTCAGGCTTTGGTTCGCAAAAGCGGATTGTACTCTACGATACCTTGATCGCGCAGATGTCCCAACCCGAAATCTTGTCGGTATTGGCGCACGAAGTCGGGCATTACAAACGTCGGCATATCATTTTGGGAACGATCTTGGGCATGCTCAATATCGGTTTGATGTTGTTTGTGCTTTCGCGGTTCATCCTGTTGCCCGAATTGTCGGCAGCTTTGGGTGCCGCAACGCCGAGCATTCACCTCAGCTTGATCGCTTTTGCGATGTTGTTTTCACCGATTTCGGAGGTGACGGGCTTGTTGATGAACCTCCTTTCCCGGAAAAATGAATACGAGGCGGATGCGTTTGCCCGGGAAACCTGTGATGGTCCGGCACTGGAGTCGGCCTTGATCAAGTTGCATGTGGAAACGCTCAGCAATCTCGACCCGCATCCGGCGTATGTGTTTCTGCATTATTCGCATCCCACGCTGATGCAGCGCATTTCTGCGTTGCGGGCTTAACCATTG
Source organism: Bacteroidota bacterium (assembly GCA_016718825.1). NCBI lineage: Bacteria > Pseudomonadati > Bacteroidota > Bacteroidota bacterium. The sequence goes on from JADKCL010000004.1 coordinate 180,480, forward strand.
AATAGGGCATTGTGCCCGTTGAAGCGGGAGGCTTGCCATTTTCTCCGCTTTCCACGAAATTTCACTTTATGAAACTGTCGAAACTCCTGTGGGGACTTGTGCCAATCCTCTTTTGGTCCTCTTGCCAGAGCATTTACGTGCCGAGCGGGCCCAATGTCCCCTTGATGAGCGAGGGCGACGAACTCCAAGTCGGCATGTCCATCGGCAGCAACGGCTACGGGGCGCAGCTTGCTTACAGTCCTTATTATCATTGGGCAATCACGGCAAATGGAAGCACATTTTCCATCAGCAGCGGAGGATCTTTCAGCACCAATGTCATTTTCCGGCATCTCTACGGCGAAATGGGAACCGGCTACTACACGAGACTCAGCAAATACATGCGTTTCGAGGCCTTGGCCGGATTCGGTTCGGGCAATTCGGGACATCCCATTGACGACAAGAACCTGTACCGCAAACTCTATTTTCAGCCGAGCATCGGCATCAGCAGCCCTTATGTCGACTTCGGATTTACACCGAGACTCAGCTGGGTCAACCATTACCTGACCAAATCCAGCGATGTCCCGACCAAATTCAATGAATCGGCCGTCTTCATGGAGCCCACGCTGACCGGGCGCGTCGGCTACGAGCAATTGAAGCTGCAAGTCCAAGGCGGACTGGCATTTGCACTCGGGGACTCGCCCTTTACCTACCGGAATTCGTTTTTGACCGTGGGCTTCCACCTGACCTTCGTCAAGGACTTTGAGAAATATCGGTAGGGACTTGCTATTTTTTCCTCACCCTTCGAATGCCGTCGCAAACTCCGAAAACAGCTTAGCTTGCCCCTCAGGATCTTGGTAGCGCCTCGAAAAATGGATGGGAACAGCCTTTTTGACGCCTGCCTCCCGCAACACCTTGCCTGACATTCCGGCCATGCTGTGTTTGTTTTTCAAGGCCATTTCGGCATCGTCCATACTGTAATAAGCTTCGATATAGACCTCATCCGCATGCTCACACAGCCCGCGAATGCGCTCAAAATTGGTTTCCGTAGCTGCGTGGTCCATCACATAAGCGACCCGGAATCCCGGCTCGACCTCCAAATATTGAAACAAGTCCTTGGCGGCAATGGCGGTGACCCCATCCACGATGATCAACCGTTCCCCATCTGATTCTTCAAATGCCGCTTTGAGTTCCGCCATCCATTTTCCCGGCCGATAAGGGCATTGGTCGGCGCGCACTTTCACCTTGGAATGGCAGGCAAAGAGGTACGCAATGCAATCCACGCCATGGTCCAAAATGGCCGTGGTGACCGCAAAAGCTTCATCCCGATACACTTCCGGCCCCTCCAAATCGGGCAGGGGCGCGAGGACCCAGGTCGGCGTCACGAGGTGAAAGCGTCGGATGCGACCGTCGGGATGCACTTCGCGCACTTCGTAACTCACCGCTTGATCGTCGTACACGAGCAGGTTCCAATTGAAGGCCAAGAGCGCATGTTGCACATGTTGCGCGAGTCCGGCAGGACCGCAGACGATCACGCGCCGCCCGATGGCCAATTGGTGACGCATCACCTGCCCAAAATTGACGAAGTGATCGATATGGGTATGGCTCACGAAAATGGCGGCCGTGTCACGGCAGTCCTTAACAGTCAAGTCGCTCCCAAATCCGCAATCGCAGAGATAGGTCAGCGGATGGTTCAATACGTTGAGCTGAAGACAGATGTCTTCGTGAAGTTTGCTCTTGAGTGTTGCGGTAATCATGGTTGTTGATCAGACATTGGATACTTTGAAAAATGCAGGAAGCTGGTACCTCTTCCAAAACAAAGTTGTTGTTCCATCGGGTTGCCAATCGCGCCGCCGCTTATCAGTTCAGCTCTCCGCCTCCTGCCGCAGCAGGTCGCGGGTTTCCATCAAGGCAAATCCAAGCAGATTTTCCCCTTGCCAATTTGCGGGATCCTGGACACCGGGTGCGTCGACGCTCAGACCGATGCCCCAAATATTGTCGTAAGGACTTGCTTCGACGAGGATTTTGTCCCCAGTACCCAGCAAAAATGCGCGGAGATTGGCATGTTGCCCGAATTTGAGGAGGTTGCCCTGCAAGACAAAGGCATATTTCTGCGCATCCCAGCGTCGGCTATCGAAATTGTGGACTTTTCGGCCGAGTTTTTTGGCATCAGCGGGTGTTTTGGCATGCAGAATTTGCTTCAACATGACGTCGTCACCAAAAAGCCTCGCTTTGCAAGCCATCATCCAGTGTTCGGCGGAGGCATAAGCGACACCGTCGAGGGCAAACGGGCTTTCCCACCATTGGCTGAGGCAGCCTTTGCCGATACTGCCATTGTTTTCGGGGCGATGGCCCCAGAAAAACAGGTATTCAACCGTGCCGAGTTGCCTTTGGGCTTGAATCCAGGGAATGTCGTATTTCATCTTCTTGGTGGTTGGAATCAGTTTTAGGGGACAAATCTCCTTGTTTATCCGCGCAATGACACCGCGGACATCATCAGCCGACGCGAATCAAGACTCAACGGTTATGATTCCGACACAAGCAGAACCCCTGTCGCAGAATAAGCGTCAAGTTCTCTACTTCGATGTCAGTGAACGTCCACTATTCGCAGACGCCTTCCAAACCCCTCAAATCGCGCCGCCGTCGGTCGATTGCTGCTGACCGCCGGTGAGGCTCTGACTTCCGCCGCCACCGCCACCGCCGAAGTTGAAGCCGACTTTGCCGCGGCCTGCGCCTGCGATTTCGTCGTTGTCCTTTTCAAACTCGATGACATCTGCCAAGATCAAGCTGTGCATCATATCGGGCTGCCGCTGAACTTCAGGCATATTCGCCAAGCGCAAATGCTGATTCTTTACGGCCTCCTCCACGACTTTGCGGACCGTACGGGCATTGCCAAAGAACTTGTCTTTGCGCTCGTAACGGAAGGCGAAGTACTTTTTCAAATGGGCTTCCGCAGCAATGTCGGCCACCAACTCGGAGGTCTTGAGCATTTGCACACAGATTTCCCAAAGATCGCTTGGCGAATAATCCTCAAAGTTGAATACCTTGTCGAATCGGGACTTCAAGCCGGGATTCGCCTCGAGGAAAGTCTTCATATTGTCTGGATACCCGGCCGCAATCACGATGAATTCGCCGCGCTTGTCTTCCATCCGCTTCAGAATCGTCTCCACGGCTTCCTTGCCAAAGTCATTGCCGCCCGAGGCGGTCAAAGCGTAGGCCTCGTCGATGAACAGCACACCACCCTTGGCCATGTCCAGCTTTTCGGTGGTCTTGATGGCAGTCTGCCCAACATAGCCGCCGACCAATGCCGAACGGTCGACTTCGACGATATGTCCGCGCTCCAGAATGCCCAAAGCCTTGAAAATCTTGGCCAAGATGCGCGCCACGGTCGTTTTGCCCGTTCCCGGATTACCGGCAAACACAGAATGCAAGGAGAAGGTGTTGAGCACATCCTTCCCGATTTCGCGGTAGAATTTGACGAGCTTGACCAACTCGTTGATTTCATTTTTGACGCTGCCCATGCCGATGAGCGCATTGAGTTCCGTCATGGCGTCGGAGAGCAAGGCATGATCGATCGGAATCTCGGCGATTTCCTTTTTGGTCTCCCCAAATATCTTGCGGATGTCTTCGGCCTTGATCAGGCTCAAATCCTCCTCGGTCAAGTCGGCGATGTCGATCCCCGAACTCATGACGCGGAGGCCCATGTTCATCTTGGCTTCGTCGATGTAGCCATTCACCAAACGGGCGTTGCCAAAGCTGCGGTCGCGGTTGCGGTAGGCTTCGACAAGCTTTTCGTTAAGCACGGTTTTAGCCTCCTCGGTGAGTTTGACGGCCCGCTTTTCCATACTGTACATTGCGATTTGCAGCAACTCCTGTGGCAAGTAGTCGGGGAAATCGTAGTACATGTTGAAACGGGACTTGAGCCCGGGATTGCTCTCGAGGAAGGTCCGCATCTCCTCGGGGTAGCCCGCCACCAGCACAGCGATGCCATTGGTGCCGTCGCTCATTTCCTTGATCAAAATCTCGATCACCTCGCGGCCATAGTCCTTGCCGTCGTCTTTGTTGCGGGCCAAGGCATAGGCCTCGTCAATGAAGAGAATGCCGCCCGCTGCCTTTTTGATTGCTTCTTTGACCTTCGGCGCCGTTTGACCGATGTATTCGCCAACCAAATCGGAACGGTCCACTTCGTGCACATGCCCTTTGGTGAGCAGGCCCATCTTCAAGTAAATCTGACCGAGCATTTTGGCCACCGTGGTCTTGCCCGTGCCGGGATTGCCCATGAACACCGCGTGCAGACTGATGCGTTGCGGGTCTTCGAATCCCTTTTCTGCCCTGATCTTGAGGAAGTTCAGATATTGGGTGTATTCGCGCAGCTTTCGTTTAATGGAAACCAAGCCGATGAGGCCGTCCAATTCGGCCATCAGGTCTTCGAGACTTGCCTCCTTGATCGGTGGCGGCACAAGGGCCGGGGCGCCTGTGGGCGTGAGCAGAACCTGTGTTTCGCCTTCGATATAGCCCGCGCCCACTTCAAAACTGACCACGGCCACCAATTGCTCCATGAAGACAATCTCCAAGGTATAGGTGTCGTTGAACCAGGTGCCGCGGGTGTCACTGCCCCAACCGGAGCAGATTTCGATGGTTTCCAAGTCTTTGCGGACCGTGACCAATTCCTCGGTTCGACCTTTGAGTTGCCGCGCGTCGTTGTAGAAATTGAACACGACTTCGCAGGTCCAGTCCTCGTCGCGGATTTGATTCGCCAGCGAAAACTCGCCCCAGATATAGCGGCTGTCGGCTTGGTCAAATTTGGTGAAATACTTCCGCGTAGGCTGTGCAGGCAAAGCATTCGGCCCTTCGAAGAGCCGCAACGACCGCAACATGAAGTAGGGATTGTTGTTGAAACTCACGGGGCCACGGGCCTCGACGTGAAATTTCGTTTCGCTCACGACCTTGCCATCGAGCGAAGCCACCCAAAGGAAACTACCCTTTTTCCAGAGCAGACCGGGCGTTGCATTGCCCCACCCTTCGCGGATGTAGACAATATTTTCGGCACTGCCGACCTTGCGATCGACGTCGATGCTGCAGATTTCCTTGACACGTAGGCCTTCCGGACTCAATTCGTGGCATTTGAGATTGACTTTTACGTCCCAATCCGACTCGTCAAAGAGCTTGTTGTAGAAGCTGAACTCCGTGTAAACATAGGTCAACTCGGCGCTTTCAAAGACGCGACGGTATTTTTTCTTGCCTTCGGCGAGCCACTCCGTGGAGGCGTAGCACTTGAGGTCGAGAAATTTGTAGGGGACGAAGCCCGGAACTTTTTCCATGGAAATGAGTCAGCTTTGAAACTGCGAATCGAACGAAAGGTAAATTTAAAGGAAATTGGAATCCCTACGCTATGATTCGGGATCGGAAGTGAATGATTTTGTGGAGGAGGTTGGCGAATGGGTGACGGGTCCAGTAGAACGGACAATTTTGGAGTTGCTTTTGGCGGAGGATAATGGCCGAAGGAGATGGAGGGAACTGGGGTGTTTCATTGATGTGGATTGAAGTCGAAAGCGGTTGAAATCCAAGGATTTCCCGCTCCTGTTGTCGCCTCACCCCCGCCCCTCTCCACGAATTTTCCTAACGGAAAAGTCGCGGAGAGGGGGGCCGAAATGCGGGATTTTTGCAGAAAATCAGTTGTTGCGGCCCCCCTCTCCAACGTTGAATCGGCGATGGAGCGCAGCGAAGGAGCAGATTCGACGATGGAGAGGGGCCGGGGGTGAGGCGAATAGGAAAAGCCGTTACGACTGGGAATTGAACCCGAATCTGAGCCCCATAACGCCTAAAATCAAAGGATTTCCCGCCTCCATTTGTCACATCACTACACACAATTCATCCCCCTCAAAAAAACACATTCTGCCGCTCTGCCTCGTCTTGCAACAAATCGACCGTGCCCGTCTTGGTGACAATGCCATTCGTCGTCGTGCGGGCGCAGCGGTAGCAGTACAGGCCCGGTGCGAGGTTGGCGAATTTGATTTTGCCCAATGCATCCGTGTCGCCGGAACGCAGAAACAGGCCCGAACTGCAGTCAGATTGCTGTAGCGCGATGCCGACCAAAATGCCTGGAATGCCCAGGGAATCCTTGCAGGTAAAGGTGATGCTTGTTTCGGGTGGCGTAGGATTGTTGTCGGGATCGGAAGGATCATCCTTCTTGCATCCGAAGGCGACCATCACCACCACAACCAAGGCCAGTAGAATTTTTGTCTTCATGCGGATTCCAATGCAATTGCCATTCGAAGATCAGATTAATCCATGAAATTGACAACGCTCGCCTCACTTCTTCATCATCGCACGGATGGCTTCCATTTGCCCGCTTTGCTTCAGGTACCAAATGGCAATGTCGCGGACGTCGTTTTTGGCTGGTCCGCCTTGGGCTGCAGGTGTCAGGGCAATGTCGCTCCAAGTAGTGAGGCCCTTGATGAAGCCCAAAGCAGCTTCGCCGCCGCCCGCCAAAAAGCCGGGAAGGCAAAGCACGTAGGTTTTGGCATCGTCGAGCGGCTTGCCGTCGATGAGGAAATTGCTGCCCTGCCGCGTCACATTGCTGCTGTATTGCAGGTGGGCGCCGCTCATGTTGAGGGCAGGTGCGAGTCCGGATTCGAGCAGGCGGCGCAAGTCGCGCCCGAGGACATTGCCATGCTGCAAATTGCCGCCAAAGGGCAGCGTTGCCAAAATATGCTTCTGCACCACAAAGCCGTTGATTTGGTCGTCGATGCGCACCGAACCGCTGTTCATGATGGCGAGATCAGCCTTGGAGTCGGCCTTCTTGAAGGCATCGCAGAGCAGGAATCCGAGGTTGGTCTGACTTGTGCGCATCGAGCCATCGCGGCCATCCATGGGGGCAAAGGCAAATCCGATGCTGTCATACGGTTGATATCCTTGGTCCTTCATGCATTGATCGCCGAATGTTTCCCACTTTTTCACCACCGCATCCACCGCAGGATCAGATGGAATGGCATCCGTGATCGGCATCAACTGCGACCAGATATCCATTTTTTTCGTGTCCATGTTCCAGGTGCACCAATGGAGGTAGAGGCTCTTGACATTCGCGTCGGCCTTGGCGATGAACGTTTCCCCGACTTTGCGGCTCATGTTTTGGTGCTCGTGCCCGCCCATGAGCAGCGGCATGCCCGGCACCTTGCGCGCAAGCGTATCGTCCTGCTCCATGCTCAAGTGCGTGATGCCAAAGACCACATCGCTGACCTTGCTTGCCTGGTCAAATGCATCCTTGCTCGCTTGGTAGGGGTTGATGTATTGCAGGTACTTTTGCTGTGTGAATTCGAGGGTGACGCCGATCAGGCCCAGTTTGAGCGTATCGCCTTGCTTGTTGGGAATCGCATGCACCATATAATCGGGCACCATTTGGTCGCCTTGGTTGAACCGGACCACGCCCTTGTCGGCCACGTAGCGGCAATTGCTGGAGATGATGCGGAATTGGCTTTCGTTGTTGCGGGCATTGAGGTCGGGCGCCTTGAGGTCAAATTCGTGGTTGCCAAAGGTCACATAATCGGTCCCGAGGGCATTGAGCACCTCGACCATGTGGCGGCCATTGACGCGTTCCTTGCCGGATGGGAAATTGCAGGAAAGGGTACCCAACAGCGACGGACTCAGATAGTCCCCGTCCAGGATCGTAATGACCGGCATCCCGGTTTCTTCGAGTTGCTTTTTGACCGTGGCCACCCGGGCCATGCCGCCGACCTTGCCATTGTCCATCGGCGAAATCTCATACACATCGTTGAACTGCAAAATCACAAATTCGACGGTGCGCGGAGAATTGGCCGCCGCCGGACCACTTTGCGCCGGTTTGGGCGTGCAGGCACTGAGGAAAAGTGCGGCGATTGCGAGGAAATAACCGACAATACGGTGGGATGAAGCCTTCATTTTTTCTGCGAATTGAAGCCGCAAGATACGCAGGATTTGATGTTGGATCGAATGACTTTTGTGGGATTTCCGGTGGAATTGACCTGGCAGTTAAGGATCAAACTACGACCTCCGCAATCCAATTTCTCCTAACTTGCCACCCAAATCCGATTCCCGATGCCTGCATTGATTACATTCGAAGACATTTTCCCGCGCCGTAAGCCGCTGATTGCCTGCATTCACCTGAAAGCATTGCCGGGGGCGCCGTTGTACAGGGGTGACTTGAAGGCGGTCTATGACCAGGCGATTGCCGAGACCGAATTGTTTGCCAAGGCGGGTGTGGATGCCTTGATCGTGGAAAATTTCGGGGATGTGCCCTTTTATCCGGACCGTGTGCCCTCCGAAACGGTGGCGGCGATGGCGGCCTTGTGCCGGGAGATTGTGAACCATGCGGGTGGTATGCCCATTGGCGTCAATGTCTTGCGCAACGATGCGGATGCGGCCCTCGGGATTGCCGTGGCGGTGGGGGCGCAGTTCATTCGGGTGAATGTCCACAATGCTGCCGCGCTCACAGACCAAGGCGTCATCGAGGGACGTGCCTATGCCACCCTCCGCAAGCGCAACAACCTCGGCGCCAAGGTGCTGATCTTCGCGGATGTGGCCGTAAAACATGCCGCGCCGATCGCCCACATTCCGCTGGACATCGAGACCCGCGACCTCAGCGAACGCAGCCTCGCCGACGCGTTGATCGTTTCGGGAACCGGGACAGGGGCAGCAACACGCCTCGAAGACCTCGCCATCGTCAAAGCCAATACCCATTTGCCGGTGATCATTGGCAGTGGCACAACCCCGGAAACCCTGCCCGGTTTGAACGAATTCGCCGACGGCTACATTGTCGGCAGCCATCTCAAAGTCAACGGCGTGGCCACCAATGCGGTCGATCCGGCAAGGGTGAATGCCTTTGTGGACCTGTTTGGCAAGACCGTCTGAGGACGAAGGTCATCTTGCTAGCACGGCTTTTGCGAATGCATTCGGGAAAATTCTCCAAATTTGTGGTATGCGGAAACGGATCCTGACGCTTTTTGTACTCTTGACCAGCCTATTGCCCTTGGCGACGATGGCCCAAACGCAGCCCTTGACCGGCCGTTGGATGGGGAAATTGTACCAAAATCAGGAGCAGCCCTTCATGGAATACAACCTGCGGATGGAGCTCAAACAAACGGGAACGCGGGTCACGGGCATTTCCTATATCTCGTTGATCAACAGGTCGGAGCTATTCGCCAAAATGGAATTGGAGGGACGCTGGGACAAAGGCGTTTTCAGTTTCCATGAAATCACGTTGATCGATTCGAAGCATACCGACGGATGGGGATGGTGTCTGAAGGCTGGCGAATTGAAACTCGAGCAGGTCGGCGAATACCAGCGTCTTTCGGGGAAATGGGAAGGGTATATGGATGATTTCCCCTGCAAACCCGGAACCTTGACCCTGGAGAAGCTCAATCAGCAACCCAAAGTCGCCGCGGATCCCGTGGCAGTCGATACGAAGGGCAATTTCGGGACGGTGAATGGCCGCACGATCACGCATCAAAAGGAAGTGCCGATGTACAATGAGGCGTTTACGGTGTATGTGTATGACGGCGACAAGGTGGATGGCGATATCATTTCGCTGCAATACAATGGGGTTTGGTTGTTGAAGAAATATCCGCTGAGCAAAAGCAAAAAGGCCTTGCGGCTCGAAATCGAACCGGGGGCCGAAAACCAATTGGTATTATTTGCGGAGAATGTCGGGACCTATGCCCCCAATACGGCAGCGATCACATTCTTTGACGGCAAACAGGAAAAAAACCTGAACCTGAGTTCCGACCTCTCCACAAGCGGGGCCCTGAAGTTTGTGTTTACGAAGTAGGGTGATCCCTGGTAAAATTTTGCCACGAAGACACGAAGGCACGAAGAAGACGTGGTTGACTTTGTGTCTTCGTGTCTTCGTGGCCTGAATACACAATCCTACAACGCCTCAAACCGATAACCCAACTGTGAAAAATGCGCGAGCGTCTGCTCCAACGCATACTGCATGTTGACTTTGGCCTTCTCGGAGTCGTGGAAGACGACGATGCTACCGGGTCGGGCATGGTCGATGACATTGCGAGCGACCCGCCCCGGACTGAGCTTTTGATTCCAGTCGCCGGCAATCACCTCCCACATCACAACCTCGTACTGCGTGCGCAGCCTGCGGCCCGCGCGGGGGGTCATTTTCCCATACGGCGGACGAAACAAGGTGACCTCCTCCCCCAACACGGCGGTCAAGGCCGCCTGACATTCAGCGGTATTGTCCAAATAGGTGGCGAGCGGCGTTTTCCAGAGATTGAGATGGTTGTGGGTATGGTTGCCGATGCGGTGGCCTGCGGCTTGCACCTTCAGCAGGGTTTCGGGGAATTGCCGCACCTTGTCACCGATGCAGAAAAACGTTGCCTTGGCATTGTACTTGGCTAAGGTCTCCAAGACCCATTCGGTGATGCCGGGCGAGGGCCCGTCGTCGAAGGTCAGGTACAAAACCTTGTCCTGCCGCGGCCCATGCCACCGCCACTGCGGAAACATGGATTGAACCAAGGATGGCATTTTGACCTGCAACATGCGGCAAAGATAGGGATTGAATTTGGCCGATACGATTGGCACGGAAATATTGACCATTCGACGGAAGCCGACATTACATGTCGCAACAGATGCTTAACTTGCTGTCTGATTGTCCGCACTTTACCTCCCACGTTCATGAAAAAATTCTATCTAGCCATTCTGTTGTTGACGGCACTGTTCACAGGCACATCCGCCTTTGCAAGCCACGAAATGGGCGTCGACATTACCTACCAATGTCTGAATGCCTGCACTACACGCATTTATTTGAAGGCCTACCGCGACTGCACTGGCTCCAATGCAATTGGCAACAATTTGACTTGGTCCGCCCCCGGCTGTACACCGCCAAACGCCATCAATGGTTGGTCCCCGCAATTCAACGCTGAGGTCACCCCCATCTGTCCGGGTTCCGCAACCGCTTGTACCGTTCCGGGCGCGCCCATCAATGGTGTCGAGGAATTGTCCTGGTTCAGGGACTATGACATCTGTACGGGCACACCCTGCGTCTTTACCTTGCAGTGGATGGATTGTTGCCGCAACCCGGTCATCACTTCGCTCAACAACCCTGGGGGCCAAGGCATTGCAACGAGCGGCACCACCATCAACACCTCCCTCGGAACCTGCAACAACAGCCCGTATTACACAAGTCCTCCGCTGTTTTACGCCTGTCAAGGGTATGACTACGATGTGCACCAAGGTGCTTTTGACGTCGAAGGGGATTCTTTGGTATTTTCCTTTGGAACTTGCTACCAAAACCTCGGTGCCCCAGTTGTGTATGCCAGTGGATATTCCCAATTGCAACCCCTTGGACCGACTTGGAATGTCACGATCAACTCTCAAACCGGCATGTTGCACTTGGATGCCAATCCCGGAAACATTGTGGTTGGCGTATTGTGCATCGCAATCCAGGAATACCGGAATGGTGTTTTGATCGGGACCATGCAACGCGACGTTCAGATTGTCATTTTGCCTTGCGGGAACAATGCCAATCCGACGTTTACGGGCATCACCAACCTCACCGGCGGCGCAACCGCGGTCGGCGACGATGTGTATCTGCCTTCTCCCGGACCGTTTTGCTTTGACTTGGGCATGGCGGATGTGAATTCGGGACAAAATCTGCGCATGTGGTGGGACGACAATACGTCGACCGCCACATTTGCCGATGCCACCAATGGCGCCGTGCTCGACACGGTGACCGGCAATACCTCAGCAACACCGACGGGCCGTTTTTGCTGGACCCCAACGACAAACGGCGATTACCAATTCCGCATTCGTGCTGAGGATGATTTTTGCCCCATCTACGGATTTGCCGACAAAATCATCACGGTTCATGTCGGTCAATGCAACGGTTCATCTGCCACGGGAACAGCGACCACCTGCCCGGATGCGATGTTTACCGCCACAACCTGCCTTCAAGGTCCGGTCACATTTACATGGTCGGGCGCCGGTGGACTTTCCGGGAATTCCGGAAATGTAAACCATATTTATCCGGCAGCGGGAACCTATCCATGGCAAGTGATCGTGAGCAATGGTACTGTCAGTGACACGATCCAAGATACCATTGTGATCGGCGCTGCACCGAGCCCAAACACCATCTTTGTTGGGGTGAACTTCGTATCTCCCTGCACCGGGAACCTTTATGACACGCTTCACGCCGGCAGTTGGAACAGCTATCTCTGGAACACAGGTGAAACGACGCCCGATATCACGGTTTTCCTCGGCGGCGTTTACAGCGTAACGGTGAGTGCCCCCAACGGATGCACGTATACGGATGATGTACAGCTATTTTGGTCATCCCCAGACATCTACGGGGTCGTGAACACAAGCTCCGGACAACCACTTCAAAATCAACGCATTCTCTTGATCGAGCACGATACCTTGACACAGTCATTGTGGGCCTCCGACTCGACGTGGACGGACAGCTTGGGCTACTATTTCTTCTGCAATGTGACCGATACCTTGGCCTTTTTGAAGGCGACTCCGAATGCATTTTACTACCCGACACAAATGCCGACGTATGCAGACACCACGCTGTTCTGGAACAACGCTGTGACCTTCCATCCGCAGTTGCAGATACCTTTCCAGCATGATTTCTCCACTTTGTCAGGTGTGAATCCCGGTGGTCCGGGTTTCATCGGCGGATTGATCACGCAGGGCGCCAACAAGGCAAGCGCCGTCGGGGATCCGGTTCCTGGGTTGATGGTGTTCCTGCGGAATGCGAACTCAGGTGCGATCTTGGGCAACGATGTCACGGACATCAACGGCTACTTCTCCTTCCCTGCCATCCCGTTGGGTGACTACGAAATCGTGGCCGACAAGCCCTTGGTGAGCACGACGAATGTCCCCGCGCTAACGCTCTCGGCGCAAACATCGATGATGGACAGCTTGGATTTCCAACTCCACAGCACGTGGCTCGAATTGGTCTTGCATCCTACCGGCGTGCCGATGGTGGCATCTGAGTTGGCCTTCACCGCGCAACCCAATCCATTTGGGAACAGCACAAGGCTCAGTTTGGAATTGCCCAATGACGCCGTCGTGTCGGTCAATGTCTATGATGTGTTGGGCAAAAACGTTGCGCACTTGATGAACGGTTCGCTTGAAAAAGGTGTGCACCGTTTCGAAGTCGGCAACGACTTGGAGGCTGGCATTTACTTCGTGCGCTTGCAGGTCAATGGTGCCACACAGATTCTGAAAGTATTGAAATCGAATTGATTACCCACTTCCTGAGTAGTTTCAGCAGCCCCCATCACGGTGCGCGGTGGGGGCTGTTGCTTGCTTTGGAAGCTTCAAATTGGACGGTCGTGCGCGAACGGTTTCCACTCAACAATGAATTCTGACCAATGAGCTGGTAGAATGTTACAATGTGCTGCAGGACATGGACATTCGAAGTATCTTACAAATAATAAAGATGATGGCTCCTACACGTAGTTTACTGAACATCAATCGGAAGCCCCTACGATGGCTCTGGCTGGTTTTGTGCATGCTTGGCTTAGGACCCTCGGCGTACGCCTCTCACGGCTTCGGAACGGACATCATCTACACCTGCATCAATCCTTGCACGACGCGCATATCGATTCGGATGTACAACGACTGCTCCGCCTCATGCTATTGGGGCTCGTGGTTTCGGCTCAAGGAGCGTACTCCTGGATGTGTTACGCCTCCCATTATCGGCCCTGTATTTGGACAAAATTACACGGAGCTATCACCAATTTGTCCCACCGTCTCTAGCAATTGCTCGATGTTGGGGTCGCCAATAAAGGGAATCGAAGAATGGGTTTGGTCTAGGGACTATGACTTATGTGCAGGCTCTGGCTGCGCATTTGATATCCTTTGGACGGAATGCTGCCGTTCTCCGATGGTGCAAAACCTCGTGAGTCCAGGATCTACAGGTAATGCCATCGTCGGAACGTTTATCAGCACCGGTCTTGGAAATTGCAACAACAGTCCGGTTTTTACCGATGCTCCGGTATCCTATTTCTGCAGTGGCCAAGACCATGAATTTGCCATGGGTGCATACGATCCCGACGGAGATTCCTTGGCTTATGCATTGATGCCCTGTTATGCTGACAGTGTCAATCAAGTGAATTATGCGGTGGGTTACAACGCCCTGCAACCCATGGGCCCAACTTGGAATCTCTCCTTGGATTCTCTCACTGGCATTTTGACCATGCAGGCCTTGCCCGGCAACAACGTCATCGCAGTTGTTGCCGTGCGCGTCGATGAATACCGGAATGGCGTCCTAATCGGCAGCATTCAAAGGGAAATGCAGTTTATTGTATCTGCATGTGGGGCCAATGTTGCGCCTTCGTGGCCCGGCATCACCAATGTCACAGGCGCAACCTCGGTCGTTGGCGATGTGATTTACCGCTGCTCACCCGGCACGATCTGTGTCGACATTCCATCAGCTGACCTCAATGCAAGTCAAAATCTGACAATGACTTGGGATCAGCACCTTGCCGGTGCGACCTTTGTCGATGCCAACAACGTCGGAATCCAAAATACCATTCTCGGTACAGGTGCCAATCCTCCCGTCGGCAGGCTTTGCTTCACAGCTCCCGCCAATGGACTTTACACCTGCCGCATCAAAGTCCAGGACGACAACTGTCCTTATTATGGCTACGCTGACAAGGTGATTGCCTTTGTGATCGGCCCGGTATCAGGCGGTTCGACTGCCACAGGCAACTTGAACTGCGTCATGAGTGGTTATTCGGCAACATTTTCTGCGAATGGCTGTGGCCCAGGGCCCTTCACGTACACTTGGTCTGGCGCTGGCGGATTTGCAGCGACTGGACAAAACACAACCTTTACTTATCCCGCAACCGGCACTTTTCCTTGGCAGGTGATCGTCACCGATGGCGCAACCGTACACGATACCATCCGCGACACCATTACTGTTTTGGGCCAAACTCCTTTTCAGACTTTGATCACTGGCAATTTGGGCATCGATAGCTGCGCCGGCCTATTCACAAATACCCTTTCTGGTGGACCTAATATCAATTTTGTTTGGAGCAATGGCGCGACGAGCCCGATTCTATTGGTGCAATCGCCTGGATACTATGCGGTCACCGTCACTGATCCCAACGGATGCCTGTTTCAAGATTCGACAACGGTCAATTTGCAGCGTGTCGACATTTCAGGGATCGTGCGCACAAGCCTCGGGACCTATTTGCAGAATCAGAAGGTCTATTTGATCAAACATGATACGGCACAGCAGGCCTTGATCGCCCTCGATTCGGTGATTACGGATGCATTCGGCTATTATCAGTTTTGCAATGTCGTGGACACGCTCGTTTTCCTGAAGGCAGCACCTGATTCGATGGCCTATCCGCTAGAAATGCCCACCTATGCGAGTCTTTCCTTGTATTGGAGCGGAGCGATTACGTTTTACCCATTGACACAACTGCCTTTGGTGCACAATTTTTCGACGCTTTCGGGAGTCAATCCCGGCGGCCCGGGTTTCATCGGCGGTTTGATCACACAAGGCGCCAACAAGATGAATGCAGTCGGCGATCCCGTCGTGGGGCTGCGGGTTTTCCTGCGAAACAGCAATTCGGGTGCAATATTGGGTTACCGCGACACCGATGCGAATGGCTATTTCTCTTTCGGAAATATCCCGTTGGATGACTACGAAATCATTCCCGACAAGCCTTTGGTAAGCACCACCAACGTTCCGGCGCTCACAATCACTGCTCAAACCCCCATGTTGGACAGCTTGGATTTCCAACTGCACCGCACATGGCTGGAATTGGTCTTGCAACCCAATGGCCTTCCATCCGCAACATCCAACTTTGCATTCTCAGTACAGCCCAATCCATTTGGCAGCAGCACAATGCTCAATCTGGAATTGCCCGAAGATGCGCAAGTGCACGTGCAAGTGGTGGATGCATTGGGAAAATTCGTAAAAAGCATCACCACCGGCGCATTGAAGAAGGGTGCACACCGTTTTGAATTCGGCAACGAATTGCAAGCCGGGGTTTATTTCGTACGGTTGTCAGTGAATGGGAATTCGCAGACAATCAAGGTCTTGAAAACCGAATGATTTTAGGTTACCATTCGAAGGGATTAATGGACAGTTCATCCAATGACAAGAATCCTGCATCTCATTATTATTGAAATTTGTAATGCATTGTTTGGTTTCATCGAAAAGAATTGAAAATGGCAAAAGGTAGGATCATCTGGTTAGTTTTGCTCTGGATTTCGATCGGATTCGGTTCGACGAATGCTTCCCACATTTATGGCGGCCAAATGACCTACAGCTGCCTCAATGCGTGCACGACAAGGATTTACCTCAAGGCTTACCGAGATTGCACAGGTGCTGCCGTGATTTCCACCGGTAACATTGGTTGGGTGGGAGCCCCTGGGTGCACTCCTCCACCTGCAGTATCTAATTGGTCGATGCAGGTCACCACGGAAATCACTTTAACTTGTCCGGGTGCGATCACAAGGTGTACAAATCCTGGCGCCGCGATCAATGGGTATCAAGAATATTCTTGGCACCGCGACTATGATATATGTTCTGGGACACCGTGTGTCTATGACCTGAGTTGGGGCGATTGTTGCAGGAACGCTAGCATTTCCTCCTTGGCAAATGCTGGCAGTGCAGGTATTTATATTGCGAATACTACGATCAATACCCTTCTTACACCGTGTAACAACAGCCCACAGTTTTTGAGTCCTCCTGTGATGTACCTCGCGCAAGGAACTTCGACTTATATCTCCGCAGGAGCCTCTGATCCTGATGGTGACTCGTTGGTTTTCAGCCTTGGAACCTGTTGGCATAGCCCCACGGTGCCAGTGACGTATTTGCCAGGGTATTCCGGAACAATGCCCTTCGGCCAAAGTTGGACGTTGAGCATCAATCCGGAAACAGGTTTGATTTATTGCGATGCCACTCCCGGCAATCTCATCACGGGCGTCATCTGTGTCAATGTTACCGAATTTAGAAACGGTGCAGAAATCGGGCGCGTGATGCGTGATTTTCAGCTAACCGTGATTCCCAATCCGAATGGGAATTTTATGCCCGTATTAGGTTCACCGACCAACGTCAGTCCCAATGCGCAGGTGATTCAAGACGAAATTTTTCTTTGCAGCCCTGGAACCGTTTGTTTTGATATCGAAACATCGGATCTGAATTCCAGTCAAAACTTGCTGCTCGCGTGGAGCGGTAATTTGCCGGGTGCCAGCTTTACGATGGTCGGCAATTCCAATGTTGCAGACACAATTCCAGGCACTGCCTTGGTTCCACCTGCGGGCCACTTTTGTTGGACTGCACCTGCGAATGGGCATTATCGCGTGGCTTTTGGTGTATTTGACAACCAATGCCCGGTGGTAGGCAGCGCAGAGCGTGTGATCGTGATCCACGTCGGCCAAGGTCCTGCACAGGCGAGCGCAACACTTGGAACTTGTCCGACCGCGAACTTCTCTGCATCGGGTTGCGGGACAGGTCCCTTTAGTTACGATTGGTCCGGTGCCGGTGGATTTTCAAGTACAGCGCAGAATCCAAGCTTTGCCTATCCAGGTCCAGGGACCTATCCTTGGCAGGTGGTGGTGAGCAATGGTTGGCTGATTGATACGATTCGCGACACTTTAGTGATCGACGCTACGCCTGATTATCAGAGCTTTTTGAGCGGTGTTCATTTTGTCGCGCCATGTTCCGGCAATTTGTATGACACGATCGATGCAGGTTTGGCCAATTCCTATTTATGGTCCAATGGCGAAACCACGCGCGAAATCGTCGCCTTCTTGGGCGGGAATTATGGTGTGACGATTGAGGCTGCGAATGGCTGCTATTACCATGATTCAACCGAACTGTTTTGGGCATCGCCGGATGTTTATGGTGTGGTCGAAACAAGTACGGGTGCGCCGTTGCAAAATCAGCGGATCCTGTTGGTGCAGCATGACACGCTCAATCAGGCCTTGTGGGCCGTCGATTCGGCATGGACAGATAGCTTGGGGTACTATTTCTTTTGCAACGGCACGCCTTCCATGATTTTTCTGAAAGCCACTCCGAATGCGCTCGATTACCCGCAGCAAATGCCGACCTATGCCGACACAACGCTGTTCTGGAACAGTGCCATTCCGTTTTATCCTGTGCCGTTCGTTCCGCTTGAGCATAATTTTTCCACCCTCTTTGGCATCAACCCCGGCGGTCCGGGTTTCATTGGCGGCTTGATCACGCAGGGCGCCAACAAGATGAATGCAGTCGGCGACCCCGTGCCGGGATTGCGGGTGTTTTTGCGGGATGCGAATACGGATGCGATTCTCGGCCACCGTGTGACGAATATGAATGGCTACTTTTCATTCGCAGGCATTCCTCTCGGCGACTACGAAATTGTGCCCGACAAGCCCAATGTGAGCACGACCAATGTCCCTGCGCTCGCACTTACGGCGCAAACGCAGGTGTTGGACAGCTTGGATTTCCAATTGCATTCGACGTGGTTGGAGTTGGTCTTGCATCCGAATGGGGTTGCGCCACAGCCAATGCCAATGGAGATTTCCGTAGCGCCCAATCCATTTGACGGAAGCACATGGCTGGAATTGCAGCTTCAAGAGCCCATGAAACTCAATGTCACGGTGTTTGACCTGTTTGGGCAATCGCTCGGGCAGTTGATTTCGGGGGAAATTCCCGCAGGTGTACATCGCTTTTCTATCGGCGAAGGTCTTCCAAACGGGGTGTATTTCCTGCAATGTGACTTTGGTTTGGCAAGAAGGAGCATTCGAATCCTGAAGGTGGAATGACCAAACGGTGGATTTTATTGACGACGCTCATGTTCTGCCTCGGGTGGTTTGGCGCGTTGCGCGTCCATGCATCTCACGTGTTTGGAGCAGACCTGACCGCCACCTGCGTCACTGCGTGTACCGTGCGCATACAAGGGCGGGTCTATTATGATTGTTCTGTTCAGGCCCCACCTTTTTCCTCCAACACAACATGGGTTCCACAAATTCCGGGATGTACAGCCCCGCCGACCGTGGGCCCAATTTCAGCGGTGACCTATACCGATATCACGCCCACCTGTCCTGCGATTGCCTCTTGGTGCGCAGCTCCCTTGTCTAGCGCCTATGGCGTCGGCGAAATCAAATGGTACCAAGACTACGATATCTGCGCCGTGGCACCCTGCGTGTTCGCCGTCAATTGGTCCGACTGCTGCCGACCCAATTTCGTCGACAACATCATGAATCCCGGCACGACAGGCTACGGATTGACGACCACCGTCAATACCTATCTGACCCCGTGCAACAGCGGCCCCTCCTTCATTGATCCTCCCATTTCGTGGATCTGCAATGACCGCGATCAGTACATCCACCAAGGCGCCTTTGACCCCGACGGCGACTCGCTCGCCTATGAACTCGGTCCTTGCATGGGAAGCACGGGTTCGCAGGTGACCTACATTCCAAATTGTTTTCCATCAGGACCCTACGGGGCCAATTGGTCGGTAACCATCGACTCGACCACCGGCATCGTCTTTTTTGATGCGCATCCGGGTGGTCCGTTGAATGCAATTGTCTGTATTTATATCAGAGAATACCGCAATGGCGTCTTGATCGGCATGACCTCGCGCGACATGCTGGTGATGGCCCAAAATTGCGCGGGCAATACGAATCCTGAATGGACACCGCCCGCGAACCTATCCGGCGGGGTTTCCGTGGTCGGCAATGACATCTACATCTGCGCCTCTGGCAATTTTTGCTTTGACATTTCGCCGATCGATCTGGACGTGGGCCAAGGTCTGCGTATTTGGTGGGACGGGTTGCTCCCCGGCGCAACCTTCTCAGCAGCCGGCAACGGCAATATTCAGGATACGGTGCCGGGAACGACTGCCTTGCCGCCCGTCGGACGGTTCTGCTGGACGCCTCCCGGAAATGGGGTTTACCCCTTGCGCCTGCACCTGGAGGACGATTTCTGCCCGTTGAATGGCCGGCACGACAAGGTTTATTGGCTCCATGTGAATACAACGCCCCCGACAGTCGTGGTGACTGCAGGGACCTGTCCGCAGGTGCAATTTGCCCTCACCGGCTGCGTTGGAAACGGGCAAACCTATACTTGGTCGGGAGGTGGCGGATTGAACAGCACGGCCGCGAATTTTTCGCATACCTATCCATCGGTGGGCAGTTACAATTGGCAGGTGATCGTTGCGGGAGGAAGTCAAATCGATACCTTGACTGGCACCGTTGTGGTCAATGGTGGACCGATCCCGCAGCCCTTGATCAATGGGAACCATGACCTGGATGCCTGTGCGGGTAGGATTTCGGATACACTGATCGCCACAAGCGGATTTACCAGCTATCAGTGGAATACAGGTGCAACAAGCGCCACGATTGTCACGGGATATGTGCCGGGGGTATATGTGGTTGAGGCCTACGATGCCGCTGGTTGTGGCTTTATTGATACAGCATTGGTCAATTGGATACAACCCGATATTTCCGGGAGGGTGACCACGAGCAATACGGCACCACTGGTGAATCAGGAAATCTACTTGATTCGGCACGACACGATGCTTCAAGCCTTGGTCGCAATCGATTCGGTTCAAACCAATCTCAACGGGTTGTATCATTTCTGCAATGTAACCGACACGCTGGTGTTCATCAAAGCCGCACCCGACTCGGGGGCCTATCCTACGGAAATGCCCACCTATGCAGATACGACGCTGTTCTGGAACCATGCGGTAACGTTTTATCCGCTGTTGCAACTGCCATTGGTACATGATTTCTCCACCCTCTATGGCACCAACCCCGGCGGTCCGGGTTTCATTGGCGGCTTGATCACGCAGGGTGCCAACAAGATGAGTGCGATCGGCGACCCCGTGCCTGGATTACGGGTGTTTTTGCGGGATGCGAATACGGATATGATCCTCGGGCACCGTGTCACGGACATGAATGGCTATTTTTCCTTCGCCGGCATCCCGTTGGGCGACTACGAAGTAGTGCCCGACAAGCCCAATGTGAGCACGACCAATGTCCCTGCGCTCGCACTTACGGCGCAAACGCAGGTGTTGGACAGCTTGGATTTCCAATTGCATTCGACGTGGTTGGAGTTGGTCTTGCATCCGAATGGGGTTGTCAATTCTGTCCCGCAGTTCCAATTGCAGGTCAGCCCCAATCCATTCGCAGAAAGCACACAAGTCATGTTCCATTTGAATGAGGACAGTGACTTGGAATGGGACGTTTATGACGCAATGGGAAGGCGACTTTCAGCATCCAAAAGTATGCGGTTGACGGAGGGGACACATCCTTTTGAGATCGGCGCATCCTTGCCTTGCGGGATCTATTTCCTTCGCATTCAAGTCAATGGCGAAGCGCGTTCTGTCAAAATCATCAAGTCGAAATGAGAAAACTAACGTTGTTCCTGATGTTGTTCATGCTCATTTCGCTGAGTAGTTTCTTGGGTTTGAAAGCCTCGCATATCTGGGGCACGCATCTCACCTACGAATGCATCAATCCGTGCACGACGCGGTTCTATTTCAATGACTTCGTGATTTGCCAATCGCAACCTGGCGGTGGGCATCTATTGACGATCACGGGGCCACAAGGCTGTACGGCACCTACGCCGATCAGCAACATGATTTTATCTTCCTATTTCGAAGTGACCCCGATTTGCCCTTCGGTTGCGACGCAATGCACACAACCTGGATCGAATATCTATGGTTGGTGGCAAGTCACCACATATCGCGATTACAATACCTGCAACGCATCCCCTTGCCAATTCAACGTTTCGTGGGATTATCAAATTCACGGTGGACAGACCTCAATTTCTTATCCAAATATTTGGTACCGGGCGGGCGAAACGATGCTCGACCTGAGCCTGCCAAGCTGCAACAACAGCCCGCAGTTCACATCTCCTAATTTCATGCAAGTCTGCATCAACATGCCCTTTGTAGCTTCCGTGGCGGCGTTGGATCCTGATGGCGATTCCTTGGTTTATTCATTGGATACGCTGGAGGATGGTCAGGGCATTCCTTTGCCATTTAACCCCGGATATTCGTTTGCGCAACCCATCGGGCCCAATTGGACGATTTCGCTGGATTCAATGACGGGAATTTTGACAATTGTTCCTAGCCCGGGGAGCCTCGAGGTGGCGTCGATTTTGGTACATGTCGATGAATACCGTAATGGCATCAAAATCGGCGGTGTAGAAAGGGTCCTCGACTTTATGACGATGAACTGCACCGGCAACAATGCGCCAACTTTGGCACCGCTTACGAATGTTTCAGGGGCGACGGTGAATGGGTATGATGTTTTCGTTTGCGAAGCAGGGAATCCGATTTGTTTGGACATTGCGGGCTCGGACGTTGATCCAGGACAAAACTTGCTGCTGACTTGGAACCAAGGTATTGCAGCCGCGACATTTACCAAGGTAGGCAATACCAATGTGCAGGACTCCATTCCCGGAACGAGCAATGCGCCCGTTGCCGGCAGATTTTGCTGGGCCAATCCGACGGTAGGCGTTTATTCCTTCAAGGTCAAGATTCAGGACGATGCCTGCCCCTATTATGCCTATACGGAACGCAATATTTTGCTGCGGATTGGAATTGCGACGGCGCCGATTGTATCGGTGACCTCCACTTCCTGCCCGTCAACCGATTTTTCCGTGAGCGTATGCGGTCCTGGCCCGATGACCTATCAATGGTCGGGCGCCGGCGGATTAAGTAGCAACAGCGCGCAATTCAGCCATGCTTATGCAACGGCCGGGAATTATCCTTGGCAGTTGATCGTCTCCAATGGTGCCACCAACGATACCCTTTCGGGCACGGTACAAGTCGGCTCCGCTGCCTTTCAGCCAAATTTGCTCACCGGAACCAACTTCGTAGCGCCTTGCGTCGGCAACCTTTACGATACTTTGGATGCAGGTGCAGGATGGAGCACTTATGCTTGGAGCACAGGCGATTCGACACAGGATATCGTGGTTTTCCTCGGCGGAAATTATGCTGTCACCGTCAGCGATCAGATTGGCTGCGAATATTATGACAGCACCACTTTGTATTGGGCATCGCCTCAAGTGTTTGGCGTTGTGACGACCCACGATGGCGACCCGCTTCAAAATCAGCGGGTTTTGCTGATTGAGCATGATACCTTGGCGCAGACGCTCACGGCTGTGGATTCGACTTGGACCGACAGCTTGGGGTATTATTTCTTCTGCAATGTGACGGATTCGGTGGTGACCCTCAAGGCAACGCCGAGGTTTGCAGATTATCCCTTGGAGTTGCCGACTTACGCGGATTCGAGCCTGTATTGGAATCAAGCGCTTTGGTTCTATCCTTTTCAGAATGCGCCGCAACATCATGATTTTTCGACGCTTGCGGGGGAAAACTGGGTCGGACCAGGTTTCATTGGCGGATTGATTACCTTGGGTGCCAACAAGACGAATGCCATCGGCGACCCCGTGCCGGGCGTGCGCGTGTTCCTGCGTGATCGCAATACAGGCGCGATTTTGGGCCACCGCGATTCAGATCTGAATGGCTACTTTTCCTTTCCGAATCTACCCTTCGGCGCGTACGAACTTGTTCCCGACCGACCATTGGTCAGCACGGGCAATGTACCGCAAATCGATTTGACGGCCCAAACGCCGTCGCGCGACAGCTTGAACTTGCAAATGCACCGGTATTGGCTCGAGTTGGTTTTGGAACCGAATGGGATTCCAAACCTGCATTCGCCGTTTTCTGTCCAGGTCTCACCCAATCCGTTTGGCAATACCACGTATTTGGCGCTGAATTTGGAGGAAACGGGTTCGGTGGTCGTTGAGCTTCACGACCTACTAGGCCGAAAGACGGGCCTGCTGTTTTCAGGAGAATTGCCCGAAGGAAAGCATGCAATTGCATTCGGAGAAGAACTTGCGAGCGGATTGTACCTCCTCGGTGCAAGTGGGCGCACCGAACACGCTCCGCGTGGTGAAACGATTGAACCGGTAGATCATTCATCAACGGTTGGCATTCGGCTTCCCTCATTCGTAAACCGGCATCTGCCGGTAGGCTCCTTTTTCGTTGTGGGAGGTGACCATCAAGTGCGTCCTCGGCACTCACGAGGGTCGCAACCCAAACGCTATCGAGGAAGATCGTTTTGTCGTCATTGATACGATGGGAACCGAATTCGGAGAATCCAATCGCCTGACCGATGGAATATCCGCTTTCATGGCCCCAATAACCGTCTCTTGCCCAGCTGACACTGCGGTCGCATCCGAAGAGAAAAAGGGGGATCAGTATCCAAAACCAGCGTTGTCCAATGTATTTTGCCTTCAAACCTGTTTTCATCCTGTGAGGTGATCTTCCATTGAAAGTTAATGATTTTCTGAGGAATGGCACTCAGTCGCCACCGCAGCCGCCACCGCAACCACTGCATCCGCTGCTGCAACCGCTGTCACCACCTCCACTGTCGCTTCCGCCGCTGCATCCGCTGTCGCCACTACAGCCACTGTCACCGTCGTGCCCATGTCCGTGTCCATGACCGCTGCATCCGCTGTCAAATTCGTTGCTCCAGCTTCCCCAATTGACGTCACTTGAACAGCCGGTGCTGCAACCCGAGCTACATCCTGTGCTGCCTCCTGTATCAGTGGTCGTTGCGAGCGGATCGGTATTTCGAAGGTGCTTGAAAGCCTCCTCTGACATTTGGTACTGGGCAAGGTTGATTCCAGGTATCATCAGCGCCAAGGCGCCAATGCCGATCAGGAGCTTCTGGGCTGCGGCGGCGTCCTCGATGGAATTCCTCCGGAAGGCATCCTTTACGTCATCAAACTCCCGCCGCAGTTGCTCCCGCACAAGCAGGCCAGAATCTGACAAACCGAATCCACCCGTTAAGTGATGCCAGAAATTTCGTTTGAAAAGCGGCGCGGTGGGTCCGTGGAGGTAAATCCGGCGCTGAAACATCAAGCTGCTGAGCGCATTCCGACGGGCGAGCTTGACCACCGTTTTCAGCATCATCTTGGTTTGCGGATGCTCGAGGAAGAATTTCGTAAAGACTTCCTCGTGCGGCAAAGCGGTGTAGTTTCCGGCACCCTCGCCTAACTGAACAAAAGCCATCTTGGGCGGATCGTTGGCTGTGCGTGGCTCGTATTCGTCTTCCGAAACTTTCAGCACCTTGCGGTTTACCAAATCGAAAAATGTCAAACGCAACAAGTCAGGTAGCAGGGCATCGCTGCCATGAAGGATGAGCCATGCAACGGCAGGGTTGAGCTTTTGAAGGGTATCTGTTTTTACCATAAAAATTTGGGTTTTTTGATGATCCAATGTTGGCGTTTGTTGATGCGCTCGAAATGAATGTCGCTGAATCGCTGTTTGTCATCCGGCCATATTTCCGGCGGCGGGGCTTGCTGAAAAACCTCCGCATACAATGCCAAAGTCAGTGCGTACCAGTCTTTGTATTGTTGGCGTTCGGTGGGGCCGCCTTTGGTTGGGCCGTGGTTGATGCGCTTGCCGAGGGTATTTTCGCAGAAATCGATCCAGTAAGATTCCGTGTACAGCAGGTGAAGGTGCCAAACTTGGTCGACTTGATCGGAAGGCGTCTGCGGATAAGGCGAAACGCAAATGAGAAACATAAAACGTTTGTATTCCTCGATGGCGCGGAGGGCAAATTCGTAGGTCCAGCCATTTTCACTTGCCAATCGGTCACTGAAAGTGTAGGCAGACGCGGGGTCGTCGAGGAGGAAGGCTTGAATTTTTGTCCAGAGGGCGCTTTGTGTCTGCGTCATGTTGGGCATTTTTCAGGGTGTACGGATGGATTGGGCCGTTGGACATCCAATTTCGCACAATTCACGGAATGTTCATATACGCCCTTAAACCTTTGTTTTACAGCCGAATTCAGCTTCGGTTGTAATGCAACACCGGCAATTCGAGGTCTTGCACCAGGGTGCCGTCGGCGGCATAGAAGGCATAGTACCATTCGACTTGGACGGTCCCGCGACCGGGGTTGAGGATCAGTTCGCGGGCGGTGAGTTTGGCTGCATAAGGTGTGTCGGGAAAATGGGGTTTGGTGAAATTCCAGTTGCGCACACCAAGGCCGCAGATCACGGACGGGGCAAACATGGGAATGAACCAAGCCTTGTGGGCGGTCATGTAGAGCATGGATCCTGAGGCGATGATGCCGCCGAAAATGGTCTTTTTGGCGACTTCGGTATCGATATGAAACGGCATCGGATCCACAAACCGGGCAAATTCGATGATTTCCGTCTCCGAATGGTTCAGAATTCCCAATTCGAAGGTCTTCCCCGCAAAAACTTCATGGCCATTCAGGAAAATCGTCTCTTGCTGCAGCTCTGGCATAAATCTTGTAATTTTACAGAAAGGCAAATGCCTTCATCTCGCTATCAATGCTGCAAAATTCGCAAAAAATCTGGCTTTTTCTCCTGCTCGCCGTCGTTTTGCCGTTGACGTCCGTTGCGCAAGTCGACGAATCCACGACCATCATGGGCTACACCCTTGGCATGCACCTGGATTCGATTCCCAAGCAGAATCTCCTGAAAATGGGCAAGTTCCAAAAGCTCTACCGCTACGACCGGCAGGACGAGAACCTGACGCTGAACGGCATGCGGCTCGGCTATGTACGGCTGTTTATTTGGGACAACCATCTGCATTCCATTGAAATCAAGGCAGTTGCAGAAGACGGCGAAAATTTCAAAGCCTCCTTGAAAGCGCTTTACGGCGAAGGAAAAAAGCAGGACGCGATGGGCTACCGCTACCAATGGTTTCTCCCGACGTCGCGGGTGCTGTGGGACCAAAACTTGGCCACGAAAGAAGGCGTCGCGACGTATGTCGACGAAAAAACCAACGACAGCTACTTTAAATTCATCTACACCCAGCAAAACCGCGAACGATAATCCACCTTTTCGTTGGGTTTGGGGCGGTCTTTGGTAATTTTGCAGCTATGAAAGTGAGCAATTGGGGGAATTATCCCAGCACGGAGGCAACGGTACGGAGTTTTGCAACTCAGGAAGAGGCCCTTCAAAACCTGCAATCGACGCCGGAGTTTATTCCCCGCGGCCTTGGCCGCTGCTACGGCGATTCCGCGCTCAACACCAATATCCTCAGCACGCTCAAATTCAACCGTTTCCTCGACTTCGACCCTGAAAATGGCATCCTTCATTGTCAATCAGGCCTGAGTTTTGCCGAGGTTCTCGATGTGATCGTCCCCTCCGGATGGTTCCTGCCGGTTACACCCGGCACAAAATACATCACCCTCGGCGGCGCCATTGCGGCCGATGTCCACGGCAAAAACCACCATGGCGAGGGTTCGTTTTCCCATCACGTGCAGTTTTTGCGGCTCCTCGCTCCCGACGGGCAGATTTATCAGTGCTCGCGCACAGAAAATGCGGACATTTTTTGGGCAACGTGCGGCGGAATGGGCCTGACGGGTATCATCCTCGACGCCCAATTCCAACTCAAAAAGATCGAAACGGCCTATATCTACGAAGAAAGCACCAAGGCCAAAAACGTCGACGAACTCTACAAACTCTTCGAAAATTCAGGACATTTCACCTATTCCGTGGCTTGGATTGACTGTTTGGCGAAGGGAAAAGGTCTCGGCAAGGGCATTTTGCTCAATGGCGAACATGCCAAATTGGGCGACTTGAAGACCGACAAACAAAGGCAGTCACCCTTGGTGTTGCCGAAGAAAAAGAAGCTGATTGTCCCTTTCAAATTGCCGTCATTCACGATCAATCCGCTTACCGTCAAGGCCTTCAATACGCTGTACTACGCCAAGGCCAAAAGTGGCCAACACCAACATGTGATCGACTACGACACCTATTTCTATCCGTTGGATGGCATTTTGCATTGGAACCGCGTGTATGGGAAAAAGGGGTTTGCGCAGTACCAATTCGCCATTCCGCCCAAGACGAGTTACGAAGGCATGGTCAAAATCCTCGAGGCAATCAGTGCAGCGAAGATGCCAAGCTTTGTGAGTGTGCTCAAGACCTTCGGTCCCGGCGAAACGGGCATGATCGGTTTCCCGATGGAAGGTTACATGCTCGCCTTGGACTTCCCGATCACGAACCGGCTGTTTCCATTCCTCGACAAACTCGACGACATCGTATTGGACTGTGGCGGAAGGCTTTACCTAACCAAAGACAGCCGCATGAAACCCGAGATGATGACCAAAGGCTACCCCAGACTCCCGGAGTTTCTGGCGGTCAAGTCCAAACTGGATGGCGGGAAGATGATGCAGAGCTTGCAGTCCAAGCGGGTTGGGATTTAGGAATTTATTTTAGTATTAATTTGATTTTTCTAATACAAATATTAGCTTTGCACTAATAGTCGAGGGGTGATCGGATTGACAGGCTGTGGAGGTGACTATTGCAAATCAAGTTACCGGGCTACATTCGTCCCAAGCAGTCACCCTGAGTCGGCAATTTTTAAAAAGTTGTTTTTTTGTTATATTTAATCATTCACGAAATCCAATAGCGATGGAAAGAAAACGAAGCGAATTGATCGGCCTTATTGGTGAAACGATGGACGAGGAACTGCTCAACCTTTTATGGGAACAAGTATTTCTGAACCAACCCGAATTGAGTCCGGAGCAAGTCAAATGGCTAAATGCAAGACTTGAACAATCGGAGAAGTCATTTGCAGAGGGGCGCGTCATGACGCACGAGGAGGTGAAGTTGATGATCGAGGGATTGGGTGATGAAGATCGTTTGGTCGGATGAAGCTGGAATTGATTTAAAGAGAATTTTCCATTTTCTTCAGCTTCAAGGCTTTGACAGGTTTCGTTCAAGGGCAATCACGATCAGAATCGTAGAACGGATAGAGATTCTAGGCAGATTTCCGATGTTAGGTGCCCCATTGGATTCCTCAAAATTCAAAAGGAAGTCGAAGAATAGTTGATGGACCCTATTGGATTGTTTATTCAATCGTGGCAAATGAGGTACATATTCAGGCTGTTTTTGATTGCCGCCAAGACCCTGATAAACTCCGATTGTGATCCAACGAACCAATACGATTGCTCTCATTCTCCCAAAATTTCAACGAAATGAAGCTCCAATTCGCACGTTGCGTTGCGTTTATAGGATTTTGCAATGTAGTTCAATAAAAACCGGCTACATAAATGCAGATTCTTCCATTCGGTCTCCCAAAAATATTCCCCACCTCCCCTTCCGTCCAATTTCCTAACTTGCGGGCATGAGCAAGTACTGCTTGATTTTAGGTGCCAAAAGCGACATCGCACGTGCCATCGCGCACGTATGGGCGCAAAACGGTTACCATCTTTATTTGGCCGGCCGCAAAGCGGCCTCCGAAATCGCGCCCGACGTCCAAGACGTCAGCATCCGTTATGGCATCACTGCCAAGGCTTTGGAGTTTGACGCCCTCGCCTACGAGACGCACGATGCATTCTACGCCGCGCTGGAACCCAAGCCCGATGTAGTGATCTGCGTCCTCGGCTACATGCCCGATCAGAAGGAATCCGAAAAAAACCCGTCATTGGCACGCGCCGTGATGGCCACCAACTACGTCGGCTGCGCCAACATCCTCGGCATCGCCGCCAACGACATGGAAGCCCGCAAATCGGGCAGCATCATCGGCATCAGTTCGGTCGCCGGCGAACGCGGACGCGCGAGCAACTACCTCTACGGAAGCGCGAAAGCGGGTTTCACTGCATTCCTGAGCGGCTTGCGCAACCGCATGGCGCTCAATGGCCTGCACGTGATGACCGTCAAACCGGGATTTGTCTATACCAAAATGACGGAAGGGCTACCACTGCCCGCGCCGCTCACCGCCTCGCCTGAAAAAGTCGCCCAAGACGTTTTCAAAGCCTGGAAAAAGAAGAAAAATGTCCTCTATACCAAATGGATGTGGCGGTGGATCATGGCGATCATTCGCAGCATCCCGGAGTGGAAATTCAAGAAAATGAAGCTCTAAGTCTCCATGAGCGTGCATCCCAAGATCGAATTGCAGCGCCAAGATTACCTGCTGCTCGGTTTCGCTGGGCTGCTGATGGTGATTGGAAATGTAATCTCTTGGCAATTTCCGTTTTTCTGGGATACTGTCCTCAATTCCCGCACGGCCACTTGGTACTTGGAAACGGGGTTTTCAGAGATACCTGTGCCCGAGAATCTCGACGCGGGCCATCCTCCGTTTTTCAGTTTGTATTTGGCTGGGGTTTGGAAGCTGTTTGGGCGGTCGCTGACGGTTTCCCACTTGGCGATGCTGCCATTTCTCGGGATGATTTTGGTACAATTTCATCGGCTGACCCTGCGTTGGCTAGGACCTCAGGGGCGGATTTGGGCCATGGCTTTGCTGTTTTGTGAGCCGACATTTTTGGCGCAGGCGAGCATGGTCACGCCCGATCTCGCATTGCTGGCATTTTATCTACTGGCAATCAATGGATTGCTGGATGGAAAGCGGTGGTTGACGGCGATCGCTTTGGTGCTGATGGCGAGCATGAGCTTCCGAGGAATCCTGATGGTGGGCACCGTTTTCCTGACGGATGTCGGCTTGGCTTGGTTGGCTGGCATTCGGAGGCCGAATCTGCGTAAAATCTGGCCCTATTTGCCTGTTGCTGTATTGACAGCAATCTGGATGTGGGTGCATTGGCGGGCCGTGGGGTGGCTGATGTCGCCGCCGGCGGAGACCTATGGCGGGCAGCGGCAAATGCTGGGCTTGATGGGCATCCTGCGGAATGTCGCTTTGGTCGGCTGGCGGCTGATGGACTTCGGAAGGGTATTTCTGTGGGTGTTTGGGCTGTTGGGGGCAATTTGGCTGGGTAGGAAGCGGATTTTGGAGGCCTTGTCGCTCCGGCAAAGTTTTGTGGCAATGGCGGCATTGGTCGGTGGATTGGCCATGCTTTTTGTCCCATTTTCCAATCCGCCGGGTCATCGCTACTTTTTGGTGGGTTATTTGATGCTGATCCTCGTTGCCGTTGGTTTGGCTGAATTGGGTGAATGGCGAATGAAATGGAAGGTTGGACTGATGGTCGTCGGCCTTGGCATGGCAACCGGACATTTTTGGGTATATCCAAAAGGCGTGGCACAAGGCTGGGATGCCACTTTGGCGCATGTACCCATTTTCAAGCTGCAACAACAGGCCGAAGAATTCTTCAAAACCAACAAAGTGCCTTTCGAGACTGTTTGCGCAGATTTCCCCCTCCTGCATGCGCCCAAATTCACCCGCCTTGAACCCGAAACGGATCCCTTGTGGTACCAAAATGCGCTGGACAGTTCGGATTGTGAATGGATCTTGGTCGCGAATTTCAACAACGGATATTCAGAAGCGGAACA
The DNA here is from genome assembly GCA_016718825.1 of Bacteroidota bacterium. Taxonomy (NCBI): domain Bacteria; kingdom Pseudomonadati; phylum Bacteroidota; species Bacteroidota bacterium. The sequence continues at coordinate 211,675 of JADKCL010000004.1, forward strand.
CCAAGCATTCGAAGACCCCGGAAAATGGACGCCACGCGCTGAATTCCGCTCCATGCAGCTTTGGCTCCACATTTATCAGCGGCGATGAATTCCACGTTGAATCGACCATTTTTTGAATTCTGGCATTCCGTTTGAGGGAAAACCTGTCTAAATTTAGCTCATGGAAAGATTGAACCGCGTCTTGCTCTTGACCGTTGCCATGCTGTTGATGGCTTTTCCTGCATTTTCACAAGGCGTTCTCAATACTGGAAACGGTGATGATCCTGCGGATCCGACCATTATCCAATTTGAGAAGCTGGATTACGATCTTGGCACTTTCAAAGCTGGTGATCCTGTCAAGGCTGCTTTCACGTTCAAAAACGTAGGCGACGCTGACCTGATCATCGACATGGTGAAGCCATCCTGCAAATGCACCGAATTGACTTGGACCACAACACCCATCAAACCCGGGGGCACGGGCGAAATCAAAGCCGAAATCGACACGGCCGATTTGGAAGGTAAGAAGGAAAAATCCTTCGCAGTGATTTACAATGGCAATCCCCCTGTGGAACGTGTCAATATCACCTTCACCGTTTTGGCGCCCGAAGGGGCTGCTCCTCAGGGTGATGCCGATGGAGATGGCATCAAATGAGCCGATTTCGAGCCCTACACTTCCTGTTTTCATTGCTGATTTTAGCAGGATTACTTTCGTCCTGCGAGATTGACACCCAAGCGACTGGAATCGTGCGCGATGCGTTCTCGAAAGAGCCTTTGGACAGTGTGCGCGTGATTGAATTCGCGGTGCAGAAAAAGGACGAATTTATGGTCGCAGATGGCTATACGGACAGTACCGGCCGATTTGACATTGGTGGTGGATTGTTTGGCGGCGGTCCACGCAAAACCCGGCTCGTGATTGTGGTGGACAAAGAAGGGTACACACCGACGTCGGTCGAGAATTTTTACACAGACCTTTCGGTTGAACTGATCCCTCACCAATAGGTGCAAGGCGTTATTGGAGGTTGCTTCGATCTTTCCAATCCTCCGAAATTCATCGTTGAATCCCGTGAGATTTGAAATTGAATTATCTTCGACCATGCGCCTGCGGTTGATTTACATCTTTCTTTTGTGGTTGTTTCTGAGTGGCCTCGGGTTGAAAATCGATGCGGAAACGATTTCCACGACCGAATGGACAAAACTTGTTCCCTCGTCCGGCTTACCCTCCGAAATTGAGATCCAAAAAGGCAACAACAACCTCGACGTCAGCTTTTTCAAAGGCAGATACTACTTTGCATTCCGCACCGCGCCGTCACATTTTGCCTCTCCAAAGGCGCATTTGTTTGTGTTGAGCAGCCCTGATCGGAAAAACTGGCGGTTGGAGAAGCAAATTTGCTTGGGAGCCGACCTGCGTGAGCCACGGTTTCTCGCCATGGATTCGGCCTTGTATTTTTATTTCTTCGAAGCCGGAAAAAGTCCATTTTCCTTTGCGCCGGAGCATATCTGGGGTTGCCATTTGGGCGCGAATGGGCAATTTTCAGAGATCAAAAACCTGAATTGGGATGGCTACGTCCCGTGGCGAATGCGGCGGCGCGGCGACCAAATGTTCATGAGCGCTTATTGGGGACGCGACCTTTACAATGGCAAACACAAAGGCGAAGTGCGGTTGCTCAAAAGTGAAAATGGCTATGATTGGAAACCGATCAGCACCCAACCGCAGACCGGCGACAAAGGTGGCGAGGAGGCCGAATTCATTTTTGACCGGGAAGGAAATTTGTGGGGAACGATCCGATTGGAAGGTGCAGGCGCACAGGTGGTCTTTGCCGACAAGGATAGCCTGGACAAGTGGCAGACCTTTCCGACACGTGACAAATACGACAGCGCCTTGCTGTTCAGCTACAAAGACAATATTTATTTGGTTTCGCGACGCAATCTCGACGGCCCTTCGGAGCGCGGTGGATTGCTGCCACCCAAACTGCAACGCAATTACAACTTGATCCGTTATTCGCTCACGCGAAAGTGTACTGCGCTCTGGAAACTTGACAAACAAAAGAAAAAGCTGATTCATTTGGTGGACTTCCCATCCACTGGCGATACCGCATTTCCTGCGATCACGGAATTCGCTGCCGGGCGATTTTGGCTGCTGAATTATTCAAGCGACATCGAGGGACCGCAGAAGAATTGGATCAGGGGGCAACTAGGAAAGACCTACATTTATGAGACTGTGTTGGAGATTGGTGCTCAATAGGCAGCCTTTTCGCTGGATTCGTACTGATAACCATTCCACTTCCAAGTTTCTTTTTTCACCGACTTCACGATGCGCTTTGGAGTGAGCTTGAACTCAGTGCGCTCGATCTCCAAATCCCGGAGGCCCAAATTGGAGCCCTTGCCCATGCCGATGCGGCTGTAGGTTTCGCAAATGCAGTCTCGATGATACTCCTTCGGGACATATTCGTCGATGTTGTCATAAACTTCTTGGATAAACTCCCGGTCATCGGCGCTTTCGGATGCAAGGTCGAGATTATAAAAACCATCGTAGTTGGACAACTCCATCACTTGTTTGATTTCATTGTCCATCAACGCAAACAAGTATAAAACGGTGTTTTCAGTTTGAGATGCCATATGACCTGAGCCCAATTCTACGGTAAACCCAACAATTCCATCCCCTAAGGTCCAAAGCGAATCAGAAAGTTCCGGTTCGCCAAACCTTTGGGTCCCACCACCATACTCAAATTGCCCCACGCCATCGATGGTTATAAGCCTAAGCGTAGTTTCCATCCGCTCAAATTCGTAGAAATCGGTCACAAGTCCGCGCGTGTACTCGGGCCCCCAAGTGACCATGGCAACAAAACAGATGGTATCTTGGTCCAGCGGCAAAATTTCGACCGACTCAGGATAAAAAAGGCCATCGTCGTCGGACATTCTCCGTCCCCATTTCGCCTCCGGCTCCTCTTCGTCAGTATCCTCCCTCACTAGATCATCAGGATAAAGCTCCAAAATCTTGGAGAGCATGCTGTCTTGGTCGATCCTTGCTTTGGAGAACGCAAGACAAGGTAGCATCAGCCAAACAAAGAGGAGGAATTTCATATTCCGCATGACCAATTACAACAGGGTGATGCGTTTGACCACCAACTCCGTGCCCGATTGAGCCCGCATCAGGTATTGTCCTGCAGGAAGACCCGACGTAGGAACCGATATTTTGGAAAGTCCTACCTCCCCGTCAAAGGTCATGTTTCGGACTTCACGACCCTGCATATCGATCAACAATACATGGATCGGTTGTGCAATCTCCATGCTGAAGGTCAACTGAATCGGCATCCCAACCTGCGCCGGATTTGGGTGGCTATTGACAAAATGGGTCCCGCTCAATCTCGTTTCTACACCTACCGCATTGGAAAAAGAGGATTCGCCGTTGTTGTCCACCACCTTGAGACGGTAGTAATTCATTACACCAGGCGCATACCCCGGGTCATCAAATACATACTGCAATGCTTCGGAGGAATTTCCGGCACCCATGCGTTCGCCAATGGCTTCAAAATGCTGATAATCCCCGACGCTTCGCTCAACTTCGAATTTCAAATTGTCCGTTTCGGTTTTCGTTTCCCAAGTAAGCGCCACAGAATTGCCATTCTCCTCAGCTTTAAGCTCTTGAAGATCCGCCGACAAAATCACCGATGGCTGCAAGACCCCATCGTCAAAATAGACATAGCCCGTGTTGTAGGCACCCGCGCCGTTGGCCATGACACTCGTAGCACCATCAAGTAAGAAGTTGCCCATCGTCAAATAGCGTTCTCCACCAGCAGCCGTGAAAGTCGCTGAAACGAGATTCCACCCCAGCTTGTTGGTGATGAAAGTGCCACTTGGAATCGCGCATTGTGGGGTGTATGTCGTCATGGAATTCCAATTTCCAACCCAAGTTGGTGCAGCAGCGCTCAAATAGAACTGCAGATCGTCCGTGGCCATCGAAGAATTGTCGCCTGCGGAAACATACCACGAAATCGTATAGGTCTGCCCTGCCGTGAGCCCGAGCGCAGGTGTCAGTTGGCAATAGATGTACTCACGGAACCCCGGTGTCGATTGATAAAACAAGGCAAAACCCATATAAGCGTTGCCCGCATGCGGCATTTGCGAACCAAATGCGTTGCTCGGAACTTGTACCCAAGCATTGGTGCCACAAACATGATGGTAGTCAGCACTCCCGGTATGGTTGGTAGGATTGTTCCACCCTGTGGCCTTCCACATTTCGGCAATCCAACCGGGACATGCGGAATACACCTCAAAGCCAGGATTGGGAAGCAAATTTTGGCCCCGCAAACCGACGCATGCCGTCATCCCGAAAAATAGAAGGACAATGGAGAATAGGCGCTTTTCCATGAGAATTAGTGGCAAAAGGAAAACTGACAAATGAAAACGAAGCTATTGACGATTCAACAGACAATTTAGCGAATCTTGCCAAGAAAGGAAAAAAATCCGGCACATCTGTTCAGGATGCAATGCGAGAAGATGTTTGTCGAATGGAAAACAGGAATTCGTCAGCAAGCTTTGACCCAAAACCCAGAATTCAACACAAACCCCGATTCTGTAAATTCTGCGAAACGTAAGTTCAGCGAAGCTAATTCTGCTCAAATTTTGCTCAAAAAAATTAGGGCGCTCAACCCACCTTAGTGAGGAGCTGCCCTAACCCTTGCTCTTGTAATCCAAAGATGCACCCATATTCTCCGAATTGTATCGGGTTTTGATCGAATGGTTCAACTTCAAATCTGATTGGAAAATTCTCAAGGATGAACGGGAATCCAGTCGCTTACGAACTGTCGTGCATGGGCAATGTCGGGCTGCATGAAACGATCTGTCGTCAGCGGAGGAACCACTTTACGGAAACTTTCCAGAATGTTTTCGAGCACGGGGCTCGTGCGGTCCGGCTTGCGAAACCACATCGCTTGGGAGGAGGCGATCATCTCGATGCCAAAAATGGTGCAGAGATTTTCACAGACTTGCAGGCATTTCACTGCACCATTGGCGCCCATGCTCACGTGGTCTTCCTGCCCATTGCTGCTTGGAATCGTATCGATGACCGAAGGCGTGCACAATTGTTTGTTTTGGCTGGCAATTGCTGCGGCCGTGTATTGCGTGATCATCAAGCCCGATTCCAGGCCAGGATTCACAGCAAGAAACGCCGGCAAGCCTCTTAATCCAGCCAACAACTGGAATATCCGCCGTTCTGAGATCGAACCCCATTCCGCAAGGGCGATCGCCATCAAGTCCAAGGCCATCGCAAGCGGCTGACCATGGAAATTCCCTCCGCTCAAGATCAGGTCCTCGTCGACAAATACATTCGGATTGTCGGTCGTACTGTTCATCTCGGTGACAAAGGTCCGCGTGCAAAAATCGAGGACGTCGCGGCTCGCGCCATGCACTTGTGGCACACAACGAAAGGAATAGGGATCCTGAACGTCAGTCTTCTTCCGGTGAATCAACTCCGAACCGGCCAATACAGCGACAACGTTGGCCGCCACCTGAATTTGCCCGGAATGTGGCCTGATTTGATGCAATTTCGGATGAAAAGGGTCGAGTCTGCCGTCGAAGGCATCCAAACTCAATGCGGCAATCTGATCCGCAGCATTCGCCAGACGGCGTGCCCGCAAAAGGATATGCATGCCATAGGCGAGCATGAACTGCGTGCCATTGAGCAAGGCAAGTGCCTCCTTGGACTGCAACCGAATCGGCGACCAGCCTTTTTGCTGCAACATTTGCGCAGCCGGCATACGTTCACCATTTACGACCACTTCGCCTTCGCCAATCAACGGCAAACAGAGGTGGGCCAAAGGCGCCAAGTCGCCGGAAGCACCAAGCGAACCCTGCGTATACACCACCGGCAAGACCCCTTCGTTGTAGAAATCGAGCAGCCGCTTCACTGTCGCTACCTGCACGCCCGAATGCCCGTAGGCAAGCGACCGCGCTTTCAGGAGCAGCATCAACCGTACGATTTCGCCCGGAACCAAGGCGCCTGCACCGCAGGCATGCGAGCGAATCAGGTTGTATTGCAGCTCTTCCAGATGTTCAGCGCCGATGCGTTTGTCGCGCAAAGCCCCAAAACCGGTATTGATTCCATAAATCGCATCGGTGTTCACCGCCATTTTCTGATCCAGAAAAATGCGGCACCGTTCGATGGCGGTCGCTGCAGCATCCGACAAAAGGACCTTTTGACCAGGATCCGAAACCAATTGTTCAAAGGTTTCCAAGCTGATCGGAGCTGCTGAAATTTCGAATTGGGAACTCATGCGAATGGAATTTTAGGCGTCGACGTCCACCGTAAGAACTTTGGAAAAGAAATCCATCGCCTCGGCAAATGGAATCGTTTGTTGCAAGCCCGTGGTCAAGTCCTTGAAATTGAGCACCCCCGTCTCTACTTCACGGTCGCCGATCGAAATCACGTAGGAAAATCCAGCTTGATCGGCATACTTAAACTGCTTGGCAGGTTTTGCAACCTCCGGATAAACTTCGGCAGCATACCCGGCATCCAGCATGTCCATCCAAACCTCCACAGCCTTCGCTTCGCCACTGCCTCCAAAATTTGCGAGCAAAACACGCTTGCCATGGCGGCGCAGCTTCTCCAAAATGCCTCTAGACTGCAGAATGTCAAAAATCCGGTCTGCGCCAAAGGAAATGCCGACCCCCGAAACGCCATCCAAGCCAAAAACGCCTGTCAAGTTGTCGTATCGTCCGCCTCCGAGGATGCTGCCACGGAAATCATGGGTACCAGCCTCGAAGATGGTTCCCGTATAGTAGCCCAAACCACGGGCGAGGAAGATGTCCAAGGTCACCTGAATGCTATTGGCCTTCCGCAGATCGATCAATCCAAAAAGGGTGCTCAACTCTTGGATTCCCAATTGTCCCACCGCATTGGCGGGGCCAATCAGTGTTTTCAATTCCTCCAAAGCGCGAGAAACGGGCATTTTGGCCAGCGATTGAATGAACCGGAACCGTTCAGGCTCCACCGAGAAGCCCTTTTCCGTCCATTCGGCAAAAATCCCATCCTCTCCAACCTTGTCGAGTTTGTCCAGGATGGTGATGAATTCGACGAAGCGATCGCCTGCACCAAAATACACCGCGATACCTTCCAGCAATTTGCGGTTGTTGACCCGCAAGGTCACACCCTCGACGCCGAGTTGGCTGAATCCCTCGTCACAGATACGTACGAGTTCGAGTTCGTTGAGCAGGCCATTGGAGCCGACCACGTCCACGTCGCATTGGTAGAATTCGCGGTAGCGCCCTTTTTGCGGACGGTCTGCCCGCCAAACCGGCTGGATTTGGTACCGCTTGAAGGGAAAAGTGAGTTTGTGCTGATTCATGACCACGTACCGTGCAAACGGCACGGTGAGGTCATAGCGCAAAGCCTTTTCGCTGATTTTGGGAAGCAATTTGAGGGAGGCAGCCGGCTGATGAAAGTCGAAGTTTTGCTTCAAGGCATCGTCGAGATAGTCACCGGAGTTGACAATCTTGAAAATAAGGCGGTCGCCTTCTTCGCCATACTTGCCGGTGAGCACGGAAAGTTGCTCGATGCTCGGCGTTTCGATCGGCTGATAACCATAGCGTTTAAAAACGCGGCGCAGGGTATCAAAAATAAATTCTCGCCCGAGCATTTCGGCTGGGCCAAAGTCACGCGTTCCCTGCGGGATGGTGGGTTTTTGCTTCGACATGGGACAAATTTAGAGCAGAATTTTAAGAATCTTGAGATCAGCGAAGCTAATTCACAGAATCGATAGAAGTGTTGAATTCAATAGCGCGAATGGATTGGGGCAATATTGGGCTTCAACGAATTGTATGTTGTGTGGACCCCAGTAAAAGGAACTGAGGAAATCGTTTCGAACTTCCGGGCAAGGGTCGTCGCATCTTTTAGCGGCAAGTGAATTGCAGCTTGCGAGATCCATTTGGGGATTACCGATGATCGCTGAAAGGGTCCTTTGAATCAAAAAAAAGGCGAACCATCGGCCCGCCTTTTTTTGTATTGTGATGAGGGGATTAGTCCTCGTCGCTATCTTCTTCGGCGCCTTTCTGACGATCGGCTTCCTCGGTGATGCGGTCTTCTTCACGCTTCTTCTTGCGCTCGTCGAGGCCATCGTTGATGGCGTCGCAGATGGCACGCACGATCAGCTGAATCGACTTTGCTGCGTCATCATTGGCTGGGATGGCGAAGTCGACTTCATTGGGGTTGCTATTGGTATCGACCATAGCGAAGGTAGGGATGTTGAGTTTCTTGGCTTCAGAAACTGCAATGTGCTCCTTCTTGATGTCGACGATAAAGATCGCGGATGGGAGGCGATTGAGGGTAGAGATACCTTTGAAGAATTTCTCCAATTTGGCCTTCTCGCGGCTCTTCATCAACCTTTCCTTCTTGCTCAAACGCTCAAAGGTTCCGTCGGTTTCCATCTTCTCGATGGCACCCATCTTCTTGATGGATTTGCGAACGGTAGCGAAGTTGGTAAGCATACCACCCAACCAACGTTCGGTAACAAACGGCATGTTGACGCGGATTGCTTCTGCTGCAACGATGTCTTTTGCCTGCTTTTTGGTAGCGACAAAAAGAATCTTGCGACCTGATGCAGAAAGCTGACGCACTACTTTGAGTGCTTCTTCCAGCATCTTGTGCGTCTTGTTGAGGTCAATCACGTGGATACCATTGCGCTCCATGAAAATGTAGGGCGCCATGGCTGGGTTCCACTTGCGGGTCAAGTGACCGAAGTGTACACCTGCCTCCAAAAGATCATTATAAGTAATTGCTGCCATAAATTCAGGTATCCGAGATTAACGCTTGGAGAATTGAGTCTTTTTACGGGCTTTTGGTTGACCGTATTTTTTACGCTCGACCATGCGTGAATCACGCGTCATGAAGCCTGCACCACGCAATGGCTTCTTATTTTCCTCGTTGATCTCTACGAGCACGCGAGAAAAGCCCATTCTCACGGCTTCGGCTTGACCTGTGATACCACCGCCATTGACATTCACTTGGATGTCGTAGTCAGCGGCGCTCAGGTTGAGCACAGCAAAGGGCTGCATGACCTTGATCTGCAGAATATCTACCGGAAAGAAAATTTCCATTGGACGGTCATTTACCATGATCGTACCACCACCGGCCTTTTTTGCAGGCTTGAAGAAGCACCTTGCCACGGATGTTTTCCTTCGGCCTACTTTTACAATCGTATCCATATATGCTATTATGCTTTGGAATCGTATTTCAACTGATAGAGTTCTGGGTTTTGGGCCTCATGGCCATGGTTGGTTCCAGCATATACACGCAAGTTGCGGTACATGTCATTGCCCAACTTGTTTTTGGGGAGCATGCGCTTGACAGCGAGCTCGACAGGACGACGTGGGTCACGGCGCATCAGCTCGATCATGTTCAAGGAGCGCTGACCACCAGGGTGACCTGTGTACCAAACGTGCTCTTTTTCTACCCACTTCTTACCGGTGAGGCGAATTTTTTCTGCGTTGATCACGATCACATTGTCACCACAGTCCACGTGAGGGCTGTAGGAAGGCTTGTGCTTTCCGCGCAGGATAGAAGCGATCTGGCTGCAGAGACGACCTAAGATTTGGCCTTCGGCGTCAATGATGAGCCATTTTTTCTCCACCGTCTGCGGCTTCGCGTACTGGGTCTTGTAACTAAGCGTATCCATCTAAATACTTCAAACTCCGTGTAAAATGGGGGTGCAAATACCAAATTTCCCGGATCCTTTCCAAGGAATCTCACAAAAATATTTACAAAGAAATCGTACCCATGGTCAGGCACGCTTTCCGGGCGTTGTGAAATCCCTTTCTTTAATCCGGGCAGCAAATTTACAGTTTGATTTTGAGAAAAGTGAATGTGAAATGGATTTTTAGCAAGATTTCTTTCGAAAGGCACCAATTTTTCCACAGATTCGGCTTTTCCTGCTTATTTTTGCATACATAGAGCATGGAAATTTTTCTGCACCACCACCCTGAAACATCTTTGAACGTCTCGGCGTTTAATGAGAACATGAATTGCCGAAAGTCCTCACCGCTTGCCTTGCTGAGTTCTCTGGGTGCATTTTTCCTGATCTGGCTCGTCGGATTTGGCGCACTTCACGCCTCCCACAACCTCGCAGGAGACATCACCTACCGCTATCTTGGTGGCACTCAAGTCGAAATTACCGTAACGACTTTCACCGATCCCTCCGCAGCATTCGTGGATCGTTGCAACATCGACATCGAGATTTTCAATTCGACCGGCACCAACCGTATTGCCCAAGTGACCAATATCCCACGGCAAAACGGACCTTGGAACGTAGATCCTCAATTCCCCAGCGTAACCTGCTCCAACGCGCAAATGGGCGAATACATCATCGGATCCATCAAAAAGAACATCTATCGGACTACATACACTTTGCCAGGACCGGGTTATTACCTTGTGCGCTACTATGATGTCGCCAGGTTGAATGACATCATTAACATGGACAATTCCGGAAGCCAAGCCTTCTTTATAGAGTCCACCATCCTCATCAACTCTTATCTCGGGGCACAAAACTCTCCGCAGTTTCTCAATCACCCCATTGATGAGGCTTGTACCGGCAAACTCTGGACGCATAATCCAGGAGGGTATGACCCCGATGGCGACTCCCTCGCTTACAAGTTTGTCAATTGCCGGCAGTACGATCCCCCATCCATCCCGTCCCCGATTACCTGCTCCGGCTTTGTAATGCCCGATGTCATCAGCCCCAACGGACCCATTTCGATCGATGTTCATACCGGACTGATCACTTGGGATGTCCCGAATGTCATCGGTATATATAATATAGCGTTTGTGATTGAAGAGTACCGTGACGGCGTTCGAATCGGATTCTCTTACCGGGACATGGCGATATTTGTCAATCCCTGCGACAACGATCCGCCCGTCATCGAGGCGCCGACTGAACTCTGTGTTTTTGCGGGAGACACGGTGACCATTGACTTCAAGATTTGGGACCCCAACTTCTTCTCCTCGGTGTCGCCGCCCGGAGACAGTATCTACTTCTATCTTAACAACGGCGGAAATCAGCTCAATGGACCGTTTGCGGTAACCACGAGCCCTGCCGAAATCGTCATCACGGAGCCGGTGGGAACGCAGTTTCCTCCAGACTTTCCAGTGGCCTACGACGACACGATCAAAGGACGCATCACTTGGCGCACGGATTGCGACCATGTGCGACCTTCATTTTATCAAATCGACTTCTATGCGCACGACAACATCTCTTACTACGACGACAATAGGATGTTGAGCGCAAATCTGATCACCATGATCAAGGTCTTACCAAGACCACTCGAAGGACTTACGGCCGTTGCCGCCAACCGTGAAATCACCTTAAATTGGACGCCTCATGTCTGTGATTCTGCACGAGGCTACGAAATCTACAGGCGTTTGGGTGGAGGCGCATGGAATGAGGATACCGTTTGCTGTAGCAGCGATCCAAGTACCGCAGGTTTCCAATTGCTCGGCACAACCCTTGGTCGTAACAACACCACATTTGTTGATGACAATGGCGGACTTGGCTTTGATTACGGTGTTGAATACTGCTATATCGTCAGGGCATTCTTTGACGAAGGCCTCCGCTCCTGTGCTACAGATATCGTTTGTGTCGAAATTCAGAAGGATTTCCCGGTATTGCTGAAGGACAGCGTCGCCGTGACGGATGCTGCGCTTGGCGAAATTCAAGTAGAATGGTCACAACCGGACAATGTCGATTCCATCTTCCAAGGTCCATACACCTATCATTTGTTGCGGGCAACGGGCATTGATGGCCCCCCTGTCTGGACCACCATCGCCACCGGACTTGCTTTCGATGATACCACCTATCGGGATACAGGACTGAATACCGAGGCAACCGGGTTCCGGTACCGCGTGGACCTCTACGATGCCAATGACGTGTTGATCGTCACGGGGAATTCCGGGTCCAGTATTTTCCTTACCATTACCCCCGGAGACAAGATTCTGAATCTGGAATGGCGCGAATTTGTGCCTTGGCGCAATCGAAAATATTATATCTATCGGGCAGACTTCCTTGCTGCGCCTTATGTTTTGATAGATTCGGTCGTCGGTATCGGCACCAACAGACATATCTACCGCGACGACAGCCTCACAAACTTTGAGGACTATTGCTACGTGGTTGTATCTGAGGGTGAGTACCTTGCTGGCGAAGGTGTGCCTGATTCCGTAAAAAATGCCTCGCAAAAGACCTGTGGAATTCCGCAGGATTTTGAACCGCCGTGCATCGGCACGGTGACGATCGATACTACGCGCAACTGCGAAAACTTCAGCCTCGGATTTTCTTGGACCTATCCTGACAGCGCCTGCGGTGCGGATTTGGATTATTTCACAATCTATCGCGCCGACAACCGCGAGGGAGTTTACCAAGAAGTGGCCCGTATCGACAGTGGAACAACGAGTTACAACTTCGGCGGATTGCCATCTTTGGCCGACTGCTACGGAATCACCGCCACGGATACCAACGGAAATGAAAGTTCGATGCGGATTTACTGCTTTGAAAACTGTCCCGAGTTGGACTTGGGCAACGTATTCACTCCGAATGGGGATGGTATCAATGACTACTTCTCTCCAGTCTTGGACCGCAGCTTGCGCGTGACGGTGGTGCAAGTCTATGATCGCTGGGGCAAGGCGGTGTTTGTCTCCAATTCGGTCAACAACAATGATCAACTCTGGGACGGCAACAACAACAATGGAAATGCGGTGCCTGAAGGTGTCTATTATTATGTGATCCGATTCGAAGAGGACCATCTCCCTGGGTTCGTGCCCCGTCCTCCCGTCACAGGCGTCATTACATTGCTCAGATAATCCCATTCGAAGTGTTTACTGGAATCATTGAAAGTACCGGTCGACTGATTTCCCGGAAATCAGAAGGCAGCAACATCGTCTTTCGCATCGCGACCGTCCTGGACGAGCCCATTAAGGTCGATCAAAGCATTGCTCATAACGGGGTTTGTCTCACTGTCACCGAAATCTTTGAAAATATTCCGGAAGGCAACAAGGAATACACCGTTGTGGCCGTCGAAGAAACGCTGAAAAAGACCAATCTTGGAAGCGTGCAAGCAGGCGACATCTTCAACATCGAACGCTGCCTGAAGGCTGGACAAAGAATGGATGGCCACTTCGTCCAAGGGCATGTGGACACAACCGGACTTGTAACAGGCGTCAAAGACGTCGACGGTTCCTGGATGTTTCACTTTTCCTTCCCCGCCGAATTCAGCAATTTGATGGTTGATAAAGGGTCGATTTGTGTGAACGGGGTGAGTTTGACCGTCGTGGAATCTGGAACCGGCCACTTCTCGGTGACCATCATTCCCTACACCTACGAACATACCAACTTCCATGCATTCAAAGTCGGGGATCAAGTGAATCTCGAATTTGACATTCTCGGGAAGTATTTGCACAAAATCTACGGACCCAAGGATTAACACCTTGAAGGGTGTCCATAAGAAAAGCGGCTGAAACCTGGATTTCAGCCGCTTTTTTATTGGAGTGAACGAACCTTAGTTGTTCGCGGGCGTCCTTTTAGTGTATGTTTTATCGTAGTCTTCCAATTTGGAAAACAATGCCTTTGCGGAATTCAAGGATGCTGCATCGGTCAAGGTCAACGCTTTCAAGTCGGCAAGCACAGCCTTTTCTGTTACCATATCGGTTGGCTTGGACAGGTTTGTCGCCACATTGGATGCTGTAACGGACTGAATGTCACGCTCCATGAAAGCGACCAACTTCGTGCGATGTGCCTGTGCCATTTGAAGATTGCCTTGGTTCACAGCATTTTCAAAACTGTTGACATAGGCTGTCACGACTGGCATACCGGAAACAACCGGTTTCAGCGGTGTTGAATTTTGAAGGCTTTGAGCATTCAAACCCGAAAAGCCTGTGAGGATCATGGCGAGCAGGGAGAGTACAAAAACTGTGCGTTTCATGCGTTGCGCTATTTGATAAGTATCAATTTTCAAATCTAGAACCAGAATCGTGCCGAAAACAATTCCAAAGCACCGATTCAAACATGAATTTACAAACATTCTTGGAGAGTCCTTCCAAAATTCTTTCAAAACGGCTGAACGGTGCAAAATCGGTGCTGGAACTGCATTCCTCCTTGCTGAATGTAAAATCGAAGGCGCTAACCAGCTTTCATCCAATTTTGGTCTCCAAAAGGATACACAAATCAGCATTCAGCTACCCAATTCTCCTTGGCATTTCCTACCTTTGCGCATCTTTTTAACCCTGCATCAATTTGAAAAGCATGGCTCAGAAATCAGTCGATCAGCCCGCCACCCTCGAGCAAGCCAAAAAGCTCGGACTCTTGGAAGAAGAATTCAACAGAATCTGTGACATTTTGGGTCGTCAACCCAATTTCACGGAGCTGAGCATCTTTTCCGTGATGTGGAGCGAGCATTGCTCCTATAAAAATTCGATTTTGCAGTTGAAGCGCCTTCCGAAGGAAGGAAAACGCGTTTTGGCCGGTGCAGGCGAAGAAAATGCAGGCTTGATGGACATTGGCGACGGCCTCGCCGTGGCCTTTAAAATCGAAAGCCACAACCACCCCAGCGCGATCGAACCGTACCAAGGTGCGGCTACGGGCGTCGGCGGCATTCACCGCGACATCTTCACGATGGGCGCACGGCCGATTTGCAGCCTCAATTCGCTCCGATTCGGCAACCTTGACCTCGCCAAGACCAAACACTTGGTCAAAGGTGTCGTCAAAGGTATCGGTGACTACGGCAATGCCTTCGGAGTGCCAACGGTCGGCGGCGAAGTCTATTTTGACGATTGCTACAATACCAATCCGCTCGTGAATGCCATGAGCGTCGGCATTGTGAAAATCGGCGAAACGGCAAGTGCCATTGCAAAAGGCCCTGGAAATCCGGTGTTTATCGTCGGTTCGACGACAGGCAAGGACGGCATCCACGGCGCGACCTTCGCATCAGGAGACATCCACGAAGATTCGATCAAGGACCTTCCGAGCGTGCAAGTCGGCGACCCCTTCACAGAAAAATTGCTCCTCGAGGCCAGTTTGGAGGTGATTCGCTCCGGCGCTGTCGTCGGCATGCAAGACATGGGTGCCGCCGGCATCACTTGCTCGACCTCCGAAATGAGCGCGAAATCCGAAACAGGCATGGACGTTTGGCTCGACAAAGTGCCAACGCGTCAGGAAAACATGAAATCCTGGGAAATCCTGCTTTCGGAGAGCCAAGAGCGCATGCTGGTGATCGTCGAAAAGGGCAAGGAGCAGATTGCCATCGACATTTTTGACAAATGGGACCTCGAATGCGTGCAAATCGGCGTCGTGACCGACACGGAGATCCTCAACTATTATATGAATGGCGAATTGGTGGCTTCGGTGCCGGCCAAACCGCTGGTCTTGGGTGGCGGCGCACCGGTCTATCAGCGCGAGCAACGCCTGCCCGCCTACGTAGAACTGATCGAGGACTACCATATCGACAATATCCAACAGCCCGAAGACCTCTGGGAAGTCTTCACGTACCTCTGCGGATTGCCGACTGTCGCCTCCAAGCGCTGGATCACGCAACAATACGACAGCATGGTTGGCGCCGCGAATATGAGCACCAACCGTCCGAGTGACGTCGCGGTCGTCTCGATCAAAGGCACCAAAAAGGCCTTGGCCGTGACGACGGACTGCAACAGCCGTTATGTGAAGGCTGATCCGCTGGCAGGAACCGCCTTGGCGGTGGCAGAAGCTGCGCGGAACATTGCTTGTTCCGGTGGCGAGCCCTTGGGCGTGACCAACTGCCTGAACTTCGGCAACCCTTACCGTCCGGAGGTGTACTGGCAATTTGCAAGCGCCATCGAAGGCATGCGTTTGGCTTGTACTGCTTTCAAGACCCCCGTCACCGGCGGCAACGTGAGCTTTTACAACCAAAGCAACGACGATGGTCCGGTGGATCCGACTCCGACCATCGGCATGGTGGGCCTTTTGGAAGATGCTGAGAAGCAGATGATGGGCCTCGAATTCCGCAAGCCCGGTGACCTGATCTACTTGTTGGGTCACATCGTGGAGGACATTAACTGCTCCGAATACGTTTACCATTACCACGGTGTCAAGCTGAGCCCCGCGCCGTATGTGAATCTGGATGAGGAAGTTGCGCTTTGCAAAGCTCTCCGCAAAGTGATCAAGGCAGGCCTTATCAAAAGTGCCCACGACGTTTCCGAAGGTGGGCTCGCGATCTGTTTGCTGGAAAGCGGATTCCCCAACAACCTGGGCTGCAACATTTTGCTCGATGACAGCATCCGCGCCGATGCCTTCTTGTTTGGCGAAAGCGGCGGACGTGTAGTGGTGAGCGTGAGCACACGCGACCAAGACGCCTTCGAAGACCTGATGGAAACCACCGGCGTGCCGGTTTTGGTTCTCGGCGAAGTCACCGATGGCAACATCGACGTCGATGATGAGGACTTTGGCCACATCTCTGAGTACAAGGAGGTGTATATGAATGCTTTGGAGAAGAAGTTGGGATTGTAATATGCTCGGTCTCAAACTCAACACCGACCCGAAATGGGTCAAAAATGTCGTCGAAGGCAATGTCTCCGAGATCCTGACCGACCATGCCTATTGTGAGCAAAAGGCTGCAAGCCACGCGATTACGTTTATCGTGAAGTTCCCGGAGCGCACCGAACTGGTCAATGCCATGATCGACCTTGCACGCGAGGAAATGGCCCATTTCAAGATGGTACATCAACTGATTCAGCAGCGCGGATTTGTGCTCGGGCGCGAACGCAAGGACGATTACGTGAACGAACTGAGCAAATTCGTTAGGAATGGGCTGGATCGGGAATCGCTGTTGCTTGATCGTTTGTTGGTTTCAGCGATGATTGAGGCGCGCAGTTGCGAGCGCTTCAAAGTGCTGCACGACCACATCAACGATCCCGAATTGGCCAAGTTTTACTACGACTTGATGGCTTCGGAAGCGCGGCACTACACGATGTTCATCCGATTGGCCAAAGAATACAATGATCACGCTGTTGTGGACAAACGATGGGAGGAAATGCTCGTCTTTGAAGCAGATGTGATTTCGCGCTACGGGACAGTCGGACGGATCCACGGCTGATCTGTGGGTGGAATGCGTGGTGTTGGCCGGTCGCCAATGTCGATGATCAACGAGTCTTTTGGAATTCTACGGAGGTAGGGAATTGTCGTCAAATGAACTTTGTTTCCCGTCTTCCAATCCAACCCAAGATGTGCCGGAGGCAGGTGTAGAGACGCTTGCGGCCGCAGGTCGAAGCGTCTAGCGGTTGCTAGAACTATTTCCAGATATTGTCGATCACGACCTTGATGTCGTCTGCCACAGTGATGCGGGCATGGTAATACAGCATCCCCGGGCCTGAACTTGCTTTGAAAATGCCGTCGGTTTGGAGCTCGCCGATGGAGGGATCCGTCACGTCAAAACACTCTTCAATTGGACCTTCGCAGGCCATGACCTCGGTGACGGAAGCCGTCGTGTATTTTTTTGTCACTGCTGCTGAAATGGCTTCGTTGATCGCAACCTTTTGACCCTCGCATTTGGCGATAAACGCAGCAGTTTTTCCCCAGCGACTGCCCACCAAGGCGGGCTGTGAACGCTCCAAATTGGAGATCATGAGCTTCATGCAATCGTTCCAAACGTGATCAAAAATCGCATTCGGACCCAAATGGCGGCTTTTTCCGTCTTCCAGCATCATGATTCCGGGCTGCACCTTCTTCACCTTCCAAGTGGAATCCATCAAAAACAACAGGTCAAAATCCAGCATCGTCACCGTTCCAGGGGCTTTGAGCAGGCATTGGGAAAGGTCGTAGGTATGCCAAACCGGATGATGTTTTTCGCCGGGATACTCAGGATTGAAACGCACGGAATACGGCAGTAGTTTGTTTCCGGTACTTGTGACGCTGAGATTCGGCTCAAAATCCCACATCTTTTTGAAATTGTTCATGCCAAACCAGCTCATTTCCTGCTTTTGGAGCGCTTCATAGTTCTTGAGCCAGAGGTCGGGGTTGTTTTTGACGAATCCCTGAATGGTTTTGGCCAATACCGAAGGCTCGGGTTGTTGCGCCTTCAATTGCACCAATCCGAGGAGAATGAACAAGCCCAAAAGAAGTGTTTTCGATTTCATCCAACGAAGTTTTGCTTCATCAACCACATTTCGTGCCAAGTTGCACATAACAAAACCGACCTCCGAAACGCATTCCGAAGGTCGGTCATCACAACGACAATGCTCAATTGGCAGTGTCGGCAGGGATCAAGTGGAACTCCCAAGTCGCGGTGTCGGTGACATCGCGAAACCAGAGTTGGTTTTCCATGAGGCGCAAAATCGTGACCGTTTTCCGATCAGGATCGACTGCGGGCACAGAATACAAAAAGCGGATTTCGGCTTCGTCGTTGACAAAGTCCCAAAATCCATTTTGTGTGACTACCGTCGAATCGTCATCAGCCAGGTCGGTGATCACGATGCGGCCATCTTCGCGCATATCCAGCGTCCAATCTTTGTACCAAGCGCTCGCATCAACGTCATCGCGGTAGGCATATTCGGCTACCCAAGTATTGATGGCGCGTTCGCGTTTGGTGCGCAGGCTCATTTTGGGGCCATTTTCGTAATCATCGCATCCGACAGTGAGAAGGCTGAGCATCACGAGAACAAAACCCAGTTGAAAGGCAAATTTCTTCATATTTCAAAAGCGGGCACATCGCCCATTTTTCATAATCAGGCGGTAATTTAGGAAGATTTTGGATTTCTTGGCGAAAAAGTTCGAAGCGATCAACTCCTTCAGGGGTACTTCCTCGAATCACTGTATTTCTGCGTGCTTGAGAAAGGCTATTCTGCCCCCTTCTCCCGTGGGTTGGAATCCCCAACGAATTCACTAATTTGGATTGCGAATTGATTGGCATCGAAAAGGGACAATATGAGATGGTTGCTTGGATTTAGAGTTGGCCTGCTGCTTGTGGTTCTCAACCTGCTTTCAATAAATATGATGGCTCAACAGGAACGTGGAACGGTCAACCTGACGTATTGGGGAGTGACCTTGACTTTGCCTACCGGGTGGTCGGCACAACGGGGAGACAATGCCTTGGGCGTATCGGCCGATGACGGCTCGGGAGTCATCCTGATCATACCCCATGCCTTGAAGACACTTGCGGAAATCAAGACAAATTTGGAGCAAGGCTTCAAAATCGGAGAAGATACCGACATGCAGGCCACCGAATATGCCACAACAATTTCACCCACCCAGGCAGGGGCCCCGTTGGCAGGAACCTTCAATGGCGGGGATGCCATGGGCTACCTTCTGGGAATTACAAATGCCAAAGGTCAAGGACTGACCGTTTTTGCCTTGACGAATCCGGAATTTTATGACGCAATCAAATTCAAAAACCTCGCGATTGGCATCGGTGCTTCCTTGAAATTTACCACGCCCGCTCCGCCACCCAATGCCAACTACTGGAAAACCAAACTCGGCGGATGCGTGCTGAGTGCCTTTGAGAGCTACAATGGCGGCAGTAGCGGCGGATACAGTTCGGAAATGCGAATCGACCTCTGCACCAACGGCAATTGCCGCTATTTCAGTCAGAGCTCGGTTTCGATGTATGGGGGCGGGCTGAATGGAGGAAGCAACGACAGCAATTCCGGAAATGGCAAGTGGACCCTTTCTGCGGACATTGAAGGCCATCCGATGCTGAATTTGCACCTCACCGACGGTGCGGAATACGCCTTCCTCTTGGGTGAAAATGGTGGGAAAATCTCGCTCAACAGCAATGCCTGCAACCGCACCACTGCGGCAGACGGCGGCCAATGGGCACCCCAATGCGACTGAGTTGCATTGCGAACTGGTCAAGAAGTCGCCTCAGGCAGATTCCGGACCACCTTCGCAAGGACCGCACCTGTCTACAATTCGATTAGCTTCAACGGAAAATAAATTGCCCTATGCGCACGATCAGCCTCACAACTTACATGTTTTTCATCGCACTGACCACCATTGGATTCAGCTGCAAAAAATCATCCGATTCGACATCCGCCTCGACCCAAGAGACCATTGCCAATGGAAGCGAATCGGAGGAACCTAACGAAGCCCTCGGCAACGCCCAAGATGAAAATATGCCCAATACCATGGCTTTGGCGGCGGGATTGGTGACAAAAACGAACCTTTCCGGGAAGATCGATGGAAAAATCGAGGCTTCGTTGGAGCTCTATCAGGCCGATGATGTCATTCGCGGAACGATCACCTACAAAAAAAGCGGAAAGCCGATTTTGGTTTTGGGCAACGGAGGTCAAAACGGGATGATCTTTCTCCGCGAATTCCTCCCCGATGGCAAAATCTCGGGAGGGATGTCTGGAGAATTGGACGACGAGAAGTTTTCGGGAAGCTGGTACGGGAATGACAAGGATTTAAAGCTTGAAATGAATGTCACCAACCAAATGGAAGATGTCGAATGGCCTTTTGACGTCAGTGGTTCGGTCGCTGGCGAATATGCCTATCATTATCCCGAGGAATCAACGGGCGATCCCGGTGCTGCCGGCACGCTCAAAGTCAAACAGTCGGGCAACAAAATCACATTCTCCTTTGACTGCGTCAACGGTCCGCCGGCTTACAGCATCGCGACGGTAGAAGATACCGAGGCAGTTTTGGACGGAAACAGGGTTGATGTGAAGCTTTCCGGCTTGGATTGTGCTTTTTCCATTCAATTCTTCAAAGGATTTGCCATCGTGCATCAGGAAAATGGCTACATCCAATGCGAATTTGGAAACGGCGCCGGCATCGAAGGCCAATACGTGAAAGTCAGGTAGCCTCGGTCCCATCTGCCTGCCCAAAACCCATTCGAATTTTCCCTAAATTCGCCCAAATGCGAAAAAGACTGCTCCTGATCGGCTTGCCGATGCTTTGCCTGCTGCTGACCGCTTGCACCGGCGGCCGGATGCTGATTTACAACTTCAGTGACATCAAGGATTACAAGCGGTTTCCTGCGCGCGAACTTCCGGCCGCTGCCACGCCTTTCCGATTTGCCGAACGCGACGCGGCCTACATTCAGGGAAAAGACATCCGCATCAGCCACAAAAACCGCCATGAGCACCTCGACAGCCTGCTTTTGGGCAGCAATACCGTCGCCTTCCTCATCATTCAGCACGATACGATTCTCTACGAACGGTATTTTCGCAAATATGATCGGGAAAGTCTCGTGGCTTCGTTTTCGATGGCCAAAAGCTATACCTCAGCGCTTGTCGGCTGCGCCTTGGCCGATGGCTTGATCAAAAGCATCGAGGACAAAATGGTCGATTACCTCCCCGAATTGCAGGGCAAAGGGCTGGAGGATGTCAAAATCAGGCACTTGCTCCAAATGACGTCCGGCATCCACCACGAGGAAAACTATTACAACCCCTTTGCCGGCGTCGCAAGGCTGTACTACGGGAAACACTTGCACCGGCAAATCCGACACATCGGCAAAGACATGCCTGCAGGGCATTATTTCAAGTACAAAAGCATCAACACGCAACTGCTCGGCGAAATTGTGGCCCGCGTAACGGGAAAGTCGCTCACGCAGTACATGAACGAAAAAATCTGGTCACAAATCGGCACGGAATATCCTGCCACGTGGAGCATTGACCAGAAAAAGGACGGCATGGAAAAGGCATTCAGCAGCATCAATGCCACCGCACGCGACTTTGCAAAATTTGGGCGACTGTACCTGCACAAAGGAAATTGGAATGGCAAACAGCTGATTTCCAAGGAATGGGTCGAGGAAAGCACCAAGGTCGATGCGCAGGACGGTTCGGTCACTTATTATCAATATCAGTGGTGGCTCCCCACCAAAACCGGCGACTTCATGGCCAACGGCCACCTCGGACAATATATATATGTGAATCCCGCCAAGGATTTGATCGTCGTGCGCCTCGGAAAAAACGAAGGCAAGGTCAGTTGGTGGCAGGCATTCACAGAAATCGCCGCACAATTGTAACTTAGCCGCCCAGATGAAGATCAGCGCTTATATCAAGCTTTTGCGGCCCCATCAGTACCTGAAGAATGCCTTCATTCTGTCGCCGCTGTTTTTTGCGTTCAAGTTCAATGACTTGCACCTCCTCGGGCGCGTGGGTTTGGTGACCTTGTTGTTCTGTTTCGTAGCGAGCGCGATCTATGTGCTCAACGATTACTTCGACATCGAAGCCGATCGCAACCACCCTGTCAAAAAGGACCGTCCGATGGCCTCCGGGGCCGTTCCGGTTTCGCATGGCCTGATCATGATGGCTGTTTTTGCCATTGTCGGATGCGTTGGGATCTACCTGATCAGTCCGGCAGCATTTTGGCTGACAGTGGTTTACATGGTCAACAATCTGCTGTATTCCTTCCGTTTGAAGCATATTCCGATCCTCGACATCACCCTGCTCAGCGTCGGATTTGTGCTGCGCTTGTATATCGGTTCTGCAGCGGCTGCCGGTGAGGTTCCGCTGTCCATGTGGATCGTCTTGATCACCTTCCTCTTGGCGTTGTTTTTGGCCTTGGCCAAGCGCCGTGACGATGTTTTGTTGAGCGCCGAGGGCAAAAAAGTGCGCAAAGCGATCGACGGTTACAACCTCGAATTCATCAACGGTGCCATGATGGTCATGGCTTCTGTGGTGATCGTGAGCTATATCTCCTATTGCATTTCGGAAGAAGTAACCACACGTTTGAAAACAGAAAACCTGTATTTCACGGTCATTTTCGTGGTTTTGGGCATCCTGCGCTACATGCAGATCACATTCGTCGAGCAAAAAAGTGGAAGTCCGACGAAGGTGCTGATCCGCGATCTTTTCTTGCAGTTGGTGATTTTGGGTTGGCTGATCAGCTTTGCGATGCTCGTTCCTGCTGCCCACGAACTGATCTTTGGCTGGGTCGGTTAAGTTCCGATTCCCTTCGAATCAAATTTTATGGTCTGAATACATCTTTGCCGCAGCAATAATCCCGCTGAGGCATGCGCCGGGGATTCCCTGTCCGGGATATGTGCTGTCCCCGCAGATATAGGCGCCTTTTCCGTCAAGTCGCGCGTCTTTCATTTGCCAAGGTTTGATGTCGAGATACTGCGGATAGCCTCCCACAAAACCGTACGCCCTGCCCGTCCATTTCTCCCAAGACTTTTGACTCGACGAATGCTGATAAAGGATGTCCTCCTTGCGCAGAAAGCCTTTGCTGACCAACAAATCGACAATCGCAGCCTCAATCGCAGCTTTGTCGGTCACCTGCTGCACATGCGGATCAAAAATATGGGTACTGATGCTCGCGATGCATTCGTCGGGTTTGCAGCGGGTGGTGTCGTCGGAATGGCTGAGGCTCACGAAAATGCTTTTCCCACCAATTTGCGGAAGCGGTTCGGGCAAATGCAATTGATGGTGGAGGCAATCAAAAACCGCGCTGCGTTTGAAGGCGATGCCCATCGTGAAGGCGCTGCGCAGGCGTGCCGGCGCCATCGTCGCGGATTCCCAGCGCTGCTGAAGCGCATCGCCGAGCATCGGCAACGTGTTGTTGAGCGGAATCGCCGAGAGGAAATACCGCGCAGTAAAGGTTCCGTGCTTTTGCGTTTCGACGGCATAACCATCGGCGGTTTGCACCACGCGGGTGGCTTGGTGCCGCAACAGCACCCGCCCACCACGTGCCTCGATATAATCCACGAACGGCTTGACCATTCCCATCATGCCACCACACATATAATAGTTGCCGAAGTTGGTGTAGCACAAAGCGGTTGCACCAAAAAGCGCATTCACCTCCGAAGCATGGTTTTGAGCAGTGATCAGCAATTGTTCGTCGACAAATTCGCGGAAGCGGATGTTTTCATGCAGGCCGAATCGTTTCAAAAGTGATTCCAAAGAGGAAAATGCCTTGGGAATCAGGCTAATTTGGCCAAAAGAGAACCCGCGGGCCATCCCGAACAAATCGGCCAATTTACTCGGTGGAAAGTGCAATTGCTGTCCGGAGGTTTGCCAGACTTTTTGGGCCACGCCCATACAATATTCCCAGAAGGGGCGCTGCCCGACAACGCCAAAAACCCTTTCGGCCTCGGCAATCCACAGCTCAAGGTCCTCGAATCGCGTAATTACTGTGCCGTCCTTCAAATAGACCTTCATCGGCGTTTCCAACCGAATCGGATTTAAATCGATTCCCGTTTTGTCGAGCACCAACCGCAACGGCATTCCCGCATCCAATCCGACGAGGGTCGTGGCACCAGCCTCAAACGTGTAACCATGTCTAGGATACGAACTTGTGCATCCGCCGGGCAACCAATTTTGCTCGAGAATCATTACCTTTGTACCGCGTTCAGCCAAAAGGGCAGCGGCAGTCAACCCAGCGATGCCTGCCCCGATGACCAGGACGTCAGCGTGCAATTCAATATTTTGTTTAATATTCTTCACTGAAAACTAAAACAAAACCACGCACGTATTGTTGTTTGCTTAGATGAAGAAAGTCACTGTATCCAGGAAAGCTCACTTTAATGCCGCGCATCGGCTGCACAATCCTTCATGGACCGACGAAAAAAATCGGGAAGTGTTTGGCAAGTGCAACCGCACCAACTACCATGGGCACAATTATGAGCTCATTGTCAAAGTAGGTGGCGCGATTGATCCCGAAACCGGCTATGTTTTGGATCTGAAGTGGTTGGCTGATCTGATCGACGAGGTAATCGTTGAGCGTTTTGACCACCAAAACCTGAATTTGGATACAGTTGAATTTAAGAACCTCAATCCCACAGCCGAAAATATCGCGGTGGTGGTCTGGGATTTGCTTCGTCCTCACATTGATTTGGACAAGACTTTGAAGGTAGAACTCTATGAAACGGAACGAAACTTTGTTGAGTACAGTGGAGAATGATGCCATGACGCACGAGGAATTGGGCGACATGCATGTGGGCACCTCTTTTGAGACCCCGCTCCGCCCGGATGCTTTTGACCGTGACGACGACCTGAAAGTCGAACTCATTTCCAAGCATTTCAAGGAAATCATGCACATTCTGGGCTTGGACCTGGAAGATGACAGCCTCAAAGGCACGCCGATGCGTGTCGCCAAGATGTATGTCAAGGAGATTTTCAGCGGCCTGAATCCCGAGAATGCCCCGGAAATCAAGTTGTTTGAAAACAAGTATCAATACAATGAGATGCTCGTGGAACGCAACATCCCGTTTGTTTCCAATTGCGAGCACCACTTTGTGCCGATCGTTGGAAAAGCGCATTGCGCCTACATCTCCAATGGCAAGGTCGTGGGCCTGAGCAAGATCAACCGCATTGTCGAATACTACGCGAAACGTCCTCAGGTACAGGAGCGCATGACGATGCAGATCGCCAACCATCTCAAGGAGGCCCTTGGAACTGAAGATGTTGCGGTGATGATCTCAGCTGCACATATGTGCGTGAGCATGCGCGGGGTGGAGCACGACGGAGTCGAAACAATCACAAGTGCCTATTCTGGTAGATTCCTTGAAGAAGCACGGAAATCAGAATTTCTCAGGCTGATCCAAGGTTGATCCAACCTTCAGGATTTTCCGTCAAAAGACGTTCGATTCCAATCGATTCATTGCCAAGCAGTTTTGCTTCTGCTTCCTCCACATGCAATTTACTTCGTCGAAGCCCAGCATGAATTCATCAATTTTTTTGATTGCTAAATCGATTTATCTGTCGATTGAATCCGCCTACCTATTATCTTGGCATCGTTAAAATTTGGAAGCTGCTCCAACAACGGAATTAATTGTCGATAGAGCTTTGAACAGGTTGCTGAAACTCAAGCACTGCCCTCAAGAAGCAGCTGTTTGGAATTGTTTGCAAGGAATGAAAACCGATGCCCTGCGCTTCAAGCGTCAGTTTCGCATCGGCCCCTACGTGGTGGATTTCTGCTGCCCTTCGATGAAATTGATCATCGAGGTGACCAAAGAACCCGTGACGGTTCGCCCACCTGATGCCTATGATCAGATGCGTATCGGTTATTTGGAAGCGGAAGGATTTAATGTCCTCCGTTTTGCTGAAGAAGATGCCCGTGACCATGGAGACCGCATCGTAGAAGCGATCCGTGGCATTATTTCCGCATCCAGCCCATCCAACTGAATTTCCCGAACACATTCATTTTGACTTCCAAGTGCAACCCTGCCGGGTGAGTTTCTAACGCGTTGGATTTTAATCCTTCGAATGCACTTTTTTTATCCAAGCGAACCCACCGCATCCTTTTTGTGTCCTCATTTTTTCAAATAGGATGGCAAAATTGCCCTTCCCTGACAGCAATCGAATTCTCATTCAGCCACCATCTCAAAAAAGAACCCGCTTTGCCGTTGAAGCCTCCTTCTTCAATCGCCCAACTCCCGATGAAAGAAATTCATCGTTTTTGAACCATTTCTCCTGCGACATTATCTTCCTGAACGTCCACACAGCCTCGAAAAGGCAGCTTAACAGCTTGAAAGTGTCTGAATAACACATTCAAGAATGGAAAATAGCTTTAAGATTAGATGTACGAATTCTTGAAAAAATTCATAAAACGTTTTGATTTGCCAGAAATCCTTCACTACTTTGCATGAAAGAAATCAATCAGAAATCAATGAAAAATTTTAGACTCCTTCTGGTCTGCCTCATCTTGGGTTCATTTGCCTTCAGCTGTGGAGTAGACAATGTCGATCCCGCCGCGGCTCCGCAGAATATTTCTGGCAGCTATCAGCAGGTTGCACGTCCGACACAACAGTGCGGTCCCTCTGTTTTTTCGCGCCTCAAGGACGGCACCACCGACCTCGGCAGCTTGGAAATGCTCAACAGCAGCGAAAACATTTATTTGATTTTTGACCTCAACCAATTCAAGTATCTCGACGAATTGAAAGTATTCAAAGGCGATATCGGCAATTTGCCGATGGACTCCGATGGCAACGTTGATCTAGAAAACTTTGGTTTTCAGTCGCTCCTGAGCCAGCCATTAAACGAATACACCATGATTTCGGGTTTGAGCAGCACACCTTCCTGCACCGATTTCGTCGTTTGGGCACGCATCACAACACGCGGCATCTTTGGCAACGTCACCGCAACCAACTATGCTTGGGTCACGGGCACGCCAATCGCAAACGGCTATACCTTCAACTATTGCTCCCCAGCATGCGCCACCGTCAATTCGGCTCCACAGACCAATTGATTGTTGTTTGCACGATAAAAAAGAGGCCGCTTTCAACAAGCGGCCTCTTTTTTTATGCTTCCCCCTCGCTGTGAGAAGATAGATTCAACAATCTTAATCGAAATGAAGGCGTTTGCTTTCAATCGGTCCGACTTTCTTCTTTTCCGCCTTGGCCATGGCACGGGCCATTTTGGCCGAAGTCAAACCATCTTCGCGCTTGTTTTTGAGCTTGGGCTTGTAATTGCCCGTTCCGGCAACTGCCGGACAATCCGTGCGGCCAAAAGTGCGCCGCACGCCACGTGAAGCCGTATTTCCGGTACCATCCACGGCAGGACAGTAGGACTTGCAGGAGGTCATCATCAGATTGGAGATGACAACCGCCGCAGTGACAACAAACGCTTTAACAAACCTTGAATTCATTGATTCGGAATTTTCTGCATCAAATTAAGCAATTCGGGACATTCGAAAAAACAGGAATCTACCAATGCCGAAAGTCCGGGATAGATCGTCATGCCGCCTTCCGAAGAAGATTCCGGGCAATTCCTTTTCAAATAGCGCACCGCAGCCTCGAAATTCCATTCGTCAATGCGGTTGTTGGGATCGTGTTGACAGAGATGCGCCTCCCGCCACGCGATGGCCAGCGGATCCTTTGCCCAAGCCTTTCCCGGCCAAAGCATGTGCACCACTCCGCCTTTGAACGCCTTTTGGGCATCGTAGCGCGCAAGCCCTCCGACATTCGGAGCCAGAATCGTGGCCGCTGCATACATCACAATCGGCAAAACCCATGCTGCAGGAAACAACCAACCCAACATTCGCGGCCTTTTCATCGCCTGATTCGCAGCAAAAAACACCAAGGGCAAGACCAATACGATGTAGAAACAGAGGTAAAAAACATGATTGTCATTCACCGAATACTTGACCGCAAACGCAAGGTAGGGCAAGGCGAGCACCAACAGCCAAATCATCAGCCGACGATTTACCTTCCACAATTGCCACCAACCCAAGCCAATCGGCACCAACAAAAGCTGAAAATTGTAAACCAGCATCGCCGTTCCCAACACCAGCCCATTTATCATCACAAGCAAATCCACCCCGAGCAACTCGTCCTGAAATTTGGATTCGAAGAATACTGCCCGCAAGGAATGCTGGTGCGTGAGCGCCGGCAGAATAAACAAAATGCTCATCAATGCCATCCAAGGCAACATTCCCAAGATCTTTTGGGCAATTCGAAGGTCATTTCGCCACCAGAGGTAGGCCAGAAAAAAGGGGATGGACAAGATGTGCTGAATGTGCGTGAGCAAACCGAGGCCCAATAACAAACTCAACAGCAAGTAGTTCCGTCGTTGATGGGATAAAATGTCTTTGAGGGCGGCGAATGCGAATCCAGAAAAAAGCAGGTTGTTGAAGGCATACACCTCGATGATTTCCGACTGTTGCCAGAAAGTGAAACTGATGCCCAACACGACAACCGGCAACAGGGCCAAGCCTGGACTTGGAGCCAACAATCGCCCGATTCGGTAAACGAAAAACAGCGTCCCCAGAGCGCAGGAGATTGAAAAAAGCGTGAGCACCACAACATGCGGCATGAAAAAGAAAACCTTCAGCAACACATGCTGCAAGTTGTTGTATAGAAAATGGCTGGTGGCGTTGGTCGCAAAATCAAAACCATGCGCAGCTGAATCCAGGAAGGTCAGGCCATCGTTGAATCCGACAAAAGGACTGCGGTTGATCAGGTAAATCACCGCAAATCCACCGAAAACAAGCCAAGGAAACCATTTTTGGTTCCAATAGCGCGGTGTTGATTCGGGGATTGTGCTTTGTGCCATGCGGATGAATTCGACCGAAAGGCAAAGATAAACTTAAATCAACATCCCCATTCCACGCCAAAATGCGTAATTTGCCCACTTCCCAATCAGGAAATGCGTATGCAACCCATCAAATTTGGCACGGATGGCTGGAGAGCCATCATCGCGGAGAGTTTCACGATCGAGAACCTCACCCGTGTCACCGAAGGCATGGCGATTTGGCTCAATGCCACCTATCCCAAGCCCAGCGTCATGGTCGGCTATGATTGCCGGTTCAATGGATCCTTGTTTTCCAACCAAGTCGCTCGCGTTTTGGCGAGCCATGGCATCCAGGTATTTGTCGCACAGCGTTTTGTGAGTACGCCGATGGTGTCGCTCGCGGTCGCCAAGCGTCAGGTCAGTGCGGGCATCGTCATCACCGCAAGCCACAATCCGCCGGAGTACAACGGCTTCAAGATCAAAGGCGACTTCGGTGGGCCGGGCCTCCCGAGTACCGTCGCAGAAGTCGAAGCCCATATTCCCGATACGCCTTGCGACTATCCGTTGACGTTTTCCGAACTCGAAGAAAAAGGCCTGATCCAGCATTTCGATATGGAATCGCTGTATCTCAACCACATCCGGGAAAGTTTTGACCTGGATTTGATCAACCAATCGGGTATCAAAATCGGCTATGACGCGATGTATGGCGCGGGCCAACGTGCTTTTCGCAAGCTGTTTCCCAAAGCGACCATGCTCCATGCCGACTACAATCCCTCCTTCATGGGAACGGCTCCGGAACCGATCGAGAAAAATCTCACCGAATTCCAGGCCTTGATTCGCTCAGCCGGA
This sequence comes from Bacteroidota bacterium, assembly GCA_016718825.1. NCBI lineage: Bacteria > Pseudomonadati > Bacteroidota > Bacteroidota bacterium. The sequence continues at coordinate 241,397 of JADKCL010000004.1, forward strand.
TTGGACTACGGATTGGCGACCGATGGCGATGCCGACCGCATTGGCTTGTTTGACGAAAACGGCACATTCGTCGACAGTCACCACATCATTCTGCTGCTCATCCACTACCTGCACAAAGTCAAAGGGCTGACGGGCAAGGTGGTCTATACCTTCTCTGTGACGCCCAAGGTCGACAAAATGGCCCGCCTCTACGGATTACCCGTCGATTGCACCAAGGTCGGCTTCAAGTACATCTGCGAGATCATGCTCAACGAAAATGTACTCGTCGGCGGCGAAGAATCCGGCGGAATTGCCATTGCAGGCCACGTCCCTGAGCGCGACGGCATTTACATCGGCTTGACCATCCTCGAAATGATGGCAAGATCCGGCAAAAAACTCACCGAACTCGTTCAGGAAATCTACGACATCGTCGGCGCCTTCAATTTCCAACGCCGCGACCTGCACCTGCCGGAAGCCGAAAAAAATGCGATCGTCGCAAAGCTGCAATCCAGCCCCTATACTGAATTCGGCGATTACAAGGTCATCCGCACCCAAACATTGGACGGCTACAAGTTTGACTTTGCCGACGAGCAATGGGTGATGATTCGTCCCTCCGGCACTGAGCCCGTTTTGCGCATTTATGCCGAAAGTGCCACCCGCGCCGGTGCGGAAGCCATTTTGGATGCCGTGATCGCAGCCATTCGCAAAGGATGAACAGTGGCCACTTCCAAAGGAAAACCGTTGCAGGAATTCTCCTGACTGGGTGGATTTTGCTTCTTTTTTCTTCGAATGTGAAGGCCCAATCCGCTCTGCCTTACAATTGGCAACCGCGGAAAAACGAATTCCTCCGTGGGGATTCCTCGTTTTTTTTGCAGGATACCGTTCGGAACAAAAAGCGGGTTTTGGCGGTCACCGGCACAACTTTGGGTGGCTACGGCGTCGCCTATTTGGGAATGGCTTTGACTTGGTATCAAGACTATCCGCTGACCAAGTTTCACTTCTTTGACGACAACCACGAATGGGCGCAGGTCGACAAAATCGGACATACGATGGGCGGCTACCAAGGTGCCCGCGGCATGATCGGCCTCTTCAAATGGAGTGGCCTTCCCCGCAAAAAAGCTGCGCTCTATGGCGGCTTGATCGGCGGATTGGCGATGGTGCCGGTGGAATTACTGGATGGATTTGCTGAAAAATGGGGCGCCTCTTGGGGCGACATTGTGGCCGACATCAGTGGGGGCGCATTGGCTTTCGGGAATGAAATGCTTTGGTCCGAGCAGCGGATTCAAGTCAAGGTTTCCTATCATCCAACTCCCTATTCCGATGTGCGGCCCGACCTCTTCGGGGACAAATACACCAGATATTTGAAGGATTATAACGGCCATACCGGTTGGCTCAGTTTCCGAGTGCATTCCTTCCTTCCCGATGGCAAATTCAAGCAAAAGTACCCCCGTTGGCTCAATTTGGCAGTCGGTTACGGGGCGAATGGACTTTTAGGAGGCTATGACAACGGCCTTACACCTGCCATCCTTGAACGGGAATACCGTCAATATTACCTCAGCCCAGACATCGACCTCAGTGCGATCAAGACCCGCTCAGGTGCTTTGCGGCTGATTCTGGACATTCTGGATTGCATTCACCTGCCAAGTCCCGCCCTGGAATACAACAGCAAACATGGTTTGCGCTGGCATTGGTTGTATATGTAATTGAGAATGGAGAATTGAACCTTCAATATGGTTTACTTGTTGGGTTCTCAATATTCGGTTTAGGGTTCTTGGGGCCATGATTTGAATGGATTTCGAAATCTGAACCCGATCTGCAGGAGGGCTGTTGGATTAAGCCACGAATCTACATCCCCTCAATCCCCAAGATCTCGGAAAGCAGCCGCACGAGCCGCGGACGACCCGCCTTGCCCTCTATTTCGCATTCCCAGAGGATGATCACGTTCCAGCCCAATGACTGGAGCTTGTCTATGGTTGCTGCATCACGCGTTTGATTGGCTGTGATTTTGGCTTCCCAAAATGCACGACGAGTGGCGGGAAGTTTGAATTGTTTGCAATTTGCATGCCCGTGCCAGAAGCAACCATGCACAAAAATCACCGTTTTGTACCGACTGAGGACGATATCCGGCTTGCCAGGAAGTTGCTTTCCGTGCAACCGGTAACGGAATCCGCTTGCCCAAAGAAAGTGACGGACAAGCAGTTCCGGCCGCGTATTCTTGCTCGGAATCCGCGCCATCATCTCGCTACGCGTCAGAACTTTGCGTTGATGGGTCATCGGCAAATATGCTGAAAGCTGCGTCAGGAGAAAGATACGGTCAAAAGCCCTCTCCCACTCAGTACTGCAACAGCCAGTCCAATTGCTTGGCCACTTTGTCCGCGTTCGGCAGCATCAGGCCTTCCAATGTCGAATTGAGCGGAATGGCAGGCAATACCTCGGCACCGACAGCTCTGACTGGAGCGTCCAGCACCTCAAACAATTCTTCAGAAATCCGTCCGGCGAGGCTTTGGGCGAATGAATTTTCGATGCATTCCTCGGTCAAAACCAAGGCTTTTCCGTGCAGTTTCACCCTTTCGCAAATCATTTCCCAGTCGTAAGGTTGCAAACTCCGCAAATCGAGCACCTCGACGCGACCGGGGAAATTGGCCTTGGCCGCATTTTTTGCCCAGTGGACGCCCATGCCATAAGTGATCACAACGCAGGATTCGCCGTTTTCGATGGCATCGGCATCCGCTGCCAAATACGTACGCGCCTTTCCGATCGGGACGATGTAGTCATCATCCGGTTCGATGCAACGCGCATCCTTTGAACCCGGAACCTTGCCCCAATACAACCCCTTGTGCTCAAACATCACCACGGGATTCGGATCCAAAAACGCAGCTTTGAACAGACCTTTCATGTCGGCAGCATTGCTCGGATAAACGACTTTGATGCCTTTGATCGTCACAATCGCCGATTCGACGCTGCTGCTGTGAAACGGTCCGCCGCTGCCATAGGCGCCAATCGGCACCCGCAACAACATTTGAACCGGCCATTTTCCATTGCTCAGGTAGCAAGAACGGCTGACCTCGGCATACAATTGGTTCACACCGGGCCAGATATAGTCGGCAAATTGGACTTCGACGACGGGTTTCAGTCCCACGGCGCTCATGCCGACGGTCGAACCCACGATATAAGCTTCCTGAATGGGGGTATTGAAAACGCGGGAATCGCCATATTTTTTGGCCAAAGTCGCTGCCTCGCGGAACACGCCACCCAATTCGCCGCCGACGTCTTGCCCGTAAAGCAGGGCCTCGGGGAATTGCGCCAACATTTGGTCCATCGCATGCAATGCCGCGTCGACCATCGGAATCTCGGCAGCACCAGCAGGTTCGCGCACGCCCAACTCCTCGGTCACCGTTGTGGGCGCGAAGAAATGGGTTTTGAGGTCTTCAATTCCGGGTTCCGGTTCGAGCAGGGCACGCTGATAATCAGCGGCGACAAGTTTGCGGGCTTCATCTTCGATTTGCAGCAAATGCTCCTCGCCGATGCCGATTTTGAGCAATTCGTTGCGGAGTTTGGGCCAAGGATCGTTTTTGGCATGGGCCTCCAAGTCTTCTTTGGGACGGTACCATTCCTTGCGAACCCCTGAAGTATGGTGATTGAGCAGCGGCACCTCTGCATGCACCAAAAATGGGCGGCGCTCGCGGCGAATCGTATCCAAAACCCGTTGCAGGGTGTCGTAACTCTCAATAAAATCGCTGCCGTCGATGCTGATGGCCTCGAGTCCTTTGAAGCCTTGGGCGAATTCGAAGGCATTTTGCGACCGCGTCTCCCGCGCATGCGCCGAAATGTCCCATTGATTGTCCTGTACAAGGTAAAGGATCGGCAAGGAATTCAGGACGGCCTCTTGCAGGGCTTCCGAAATTTCGCCTTCGGTCATCGCCGCGTCGCCCAACGAACAGACGGCCACCGGAGGAAGGTTGTCAAAATCCAGGATGTTCCAATCGGCCAATCCGGTTTTTTCCATGTACTTGAAGCCATGGGCGACGCCGGTCATCGGAATGGCCTGCATGCCGGTTGCCGAAGATTGGTGTGGAATCTTGGGTTTGTCGGCATCGCGCAAACTCGGGTGGCCATAGTACGTGCGGCCGCCGGAGAAGGGGTCGGTCTTGCGGGCCAAAAGCTGCAACATGCAGTCATAGGGCGTCATGCCGATGCCCAGCAAAATCGAATCGTCCCTATAATAAGGTGCCACAAAGTCCTGCGGCAACAATTGCATGGCCAAGGCGAGTTGAACCGCTTCGTGCCCGCGCGAGGTCGCATGGACGTACTTGGCCGTGACCTCCTTGTTGGCTTCGTACAGCAGGGTCATTTCCTTGGCCGTACACATCAGGCGGTAGGCGTCGATCAATACATCCAGCGAAATTCTAACTTTGGTAAGCATTCGGAGAATTCACGTTTCACAAAAGACCAAAGTTAGTCACGGAGGGGCAAACGGACAAAACAGACTTCGCGATCGTCAAGTCCTTGTTGCAAGCGCCCCATTGAACAAGGTCAATTCAAAAACTGACGATTGTCAGGTTTTGGGCACCATTCCTGCGATAGCTTTGAATTCCACGAAAAAAGCGCAGAAAATGTCCTCACTCAACGAATTGCACAAAGACCACAAAACTTGGCTCGGCGAATTGGATTTTTACCAAGACGAGATCAAATTCTTCCAACAGAAGCTGTTTACGGCCATTTTGGACAACGATCATACGCCCATGACCGAGGAACATGTGCAGGAATACCGCGACCTGTTTTTCCTGACGCTCCAACGCATCGACGATCAACGGCATTTGATTTTGCGCCACGAACTCATGATCAAACGCGAAGGCCGGGAATCCTTTGATCCCAATCACGACCACGATCACCTCCGCGAACAGATGGCACACCTCGAAACTTCGCTGATGGATTTGCGCAAGCGCTTCAAGGCGTTTGCAAGCCACCATATTTGAGTTGGAGGACAATGCGAAGAGGGCGCTACCCAAATGCGGTGTGTGCGCCCTTTTCGCTCATGGATGGTGCAAGTTTAGCGAAGGTGGCGCTTACACCTTGTGCTGGAAGCGCCACCTTCGCGGACCAAACTAGCGCCACCTTCGCAGGGCAATTCTGCTGAGATTTTCCTTAATTTCAGGGCATGAAAATGTTCCTGATGCGAATTGCTTGCTGCGCGCTGCTGCTGTTGCCCGCAGCCTTGATGGGTCAATCCTACAATTACACCCTTAGTTGGACGCATGCTGCCTCGCATTTGTATGAGGTCAGTTTGAAGACGGCTCCGGCGCCCGAGGGCTTTTCCGATTTTCAGATTCCGGCGTGGCGCCCTGGACGCTATTATATACAGGACTACGCAGCAGGTGTTTCGGCCTTCCAAGCCTTTGATGCCAACGGCGCAAAACTCAGCTTTTCAAAGGTCGATGCCAATACTTGGCGCGTACCGACCCCGGCAGCCGGCGGCGAAATCGAGGTTCGCTATCAATTCTACGCCAATACGATGGATGCCGGTTCCAGCGTACTGAACAAAGCCCAAGCCTACTTCAATCCGGTCAATTTTTTCATGCACCTGCGCAACGACTACGCGCGCCCTTGCACGCTCACGGTCGCCTCGATGCCCAAGGACTGGAAATCCGCCACAGCGATGACCAAGCTTGCGGGCACCCACAATGTCTTCGTTGCGCCTGATTACCATGAATTTGTGGATTGCCCGACTATTCTTTCCCCTTCCCTCAAAACCCTGCAACGCCGCATCGGCGACACCGAATTCTACTTCCATTTCCAAGGTGAATTCGCAGGGGGAAAGGAAACCGAAGACGCATTTCTCGGCAATATCCAGAAGGTCATCGCAGAGGAAAAGGCCATTTTCGGCGAATTCCCCATGACCGAATACCATTTTATCTACCAATTGCTGCCCTACAACATGGGGCATGCGGTGGAGCATAAAAATTCTTCCTGTTTTGCCATGCCCAATACCGTGGCGCAATCTGCGGCTGCCATTGGGCGGCTCAACAGCATTTCTGCCCACGAATTTTTTCACCTTTGGAATGTCAAACGTATCCGGCCGGCTGCGATGTGGCCTTATGACTATCAAAAGGAGAATTACACGACTTTGCAGTGGTTTACCGAGGGTGTGACCGACTATTACACCTCACTTTGCCTCGCCCGCGCAGGTTTGTACACGCGGGAGACCTATTTTTCGATTCTGGCACGTACCATTCAGGCTTTGGAATCGAATTATGCCAGCCAAATCATTTCCTCGGGGCAAAGCAGCTTCGATTCTTGGCTGGAAAGGTCGGATTACCACGCCCCGTATGCCCATATTTCCTACTACACCCTCGGAACCCGCGTCGGATTGTTGCTTGACCTGCAAATCCGGGCGAAATCTGCGGGAAAATTGAGCATGGACGACGTTTTCAAGAAGCTTTACGCCGAATATTTCAAACAAAACAAGGGTTTGGAGGAAGATGCCGTACAACGCGCCATTGAAAACCTGACCGGACAAAGCTGGAAAACCTTCTTTGACCAATATGTCAACGGCACGGTTCCGCTGAACTATGCCGACTATTTTGGTCCGATGGGGCTGGAATTGGAAGAAAAGCCACTGGCGAATCAAACCTGGGAATTGTTGGGCATCGAAAAGTCGTCCAAACAATCCGAAGGATTGCTCCTCGAATCGGTGCGTCCGGGAACGGATGCCGCCATGTCGGGCCTCGGCGACGACATGCTGATCCTCAAGGTTAATGGCAAGGATTTCAAAGACTTTGACGCTGCCAAGTTTTTTGCCGAATTCAAAAAAGCCAAGGAACTTGACCTCGAAGTGGCAAGCGAAGCGGGAATGGAAACTGTCAAAGTGACATGGACAGGCACTTGGGTGCCCAAAACCTATGCGCTTGCCGTGAGCAAATCCGCCAAACCTGAACAATCGGCCTTGCTGGAAGGCTGGCTGAAATCAAGGCAATAAAAAAAGTTCGGGGATGGCACTCAAAACTGAATGCCATCCCCGAACTTTTATTTCAGATCAATCAGTGCTGATGACCGTCGCCGGGCGTATGCGCTGGTGCTGCGCCATCGGTTGGCGGTGCAATCACAACGCCGGTAAAGGTAAGGCGCTCCAAGTGCTCGACGGTATTCAAGGTGATGGTGATGTTTTTCAACTGATCGCCGACTTTGCCGGTGCTGTTAAATTGGGCTTCGATTTCGCCAGTTTGCTGAGGCGCAATCGGCTCCTTAGGCCAATTGATCGCGGTGCAACCGCAAGAAGGCTTCACATTTTCGAGCACCAAGGGATTGGCACCTGTGTTGGTGAATTTGAACTTGTGGGTGACCGTTTCGCCCTGCTTGATCTGACCAAAATCGAAGGTTGTTTCTTCAAATTTGATGGTGGTGACGGGAATGGCCGGTGCGGCTTCTTCGGCTACCGGGGCATTGGGTGTGAAGCTCACGCCTGCGGGAGTGGTTGCATCATCCGTGCGAACGGCTGCGGGCGCTGTGGGCGTGACGGCGGGTGCTGCAGCTGCATTTTTGGCAGCCGCGGCGACTTCGGCAGGTGTCATTTCGGAGGCTGGTTTCTGCGCAGAAGGTGTGGCGGAAACAGCTTTGGTGTTCTTGGCGGCCGCTTTGCGCTTGGTTTTGGTGGTTTTTGTGGTCTTTGTCGCTTGATCCGCGACGGCCGACGAGGTTTGGGCAATGGCCGTCACCGAAATCAGGAGCGCCATCAGCAGCAAGGAGGTACGTAGGATATTTTTCATTGTATTCTCTATGTTAATTGAATCAAATTGAAGTTGAAAGATACGAATTCGGTTCGGAGGTTTGCAAAAACTGGGCCAATTTCTGTCACGTAGGGGCTATCTGCGAATGCTTTCAAATTTTGCCACGAAGACACGAAGGCACAAAGTCAAGCAGCATTTCTTCGTGCCTTTGTGTCTTTGTGGCCAGAAAAACGCAACAATTACATCCCAAATACCCGCAAAGCCGTGGCACTTGTGACCCGGGCGACCTCGGCGAGGCTCACTTCCTTGACTTCGGAAAGTTTCCTGGCTATCAAGGGGATATAGCTGCTTTCATTGCGTTTGCCACGGTGCGGCACCGGCGGCAGATAAGGCGAATCCGTTTCCAAAACCAAGGCCTCCAACGGAATCTCCTTTAATACTGCCGGCAAGTCGCTGGTTTTGTACGTCAAAACGCCGCCGATCCCCATCACAAAACCGAGGTCCTGTACCTGCTTCGCATGCTCCACGGTTCCGGTAAAGCAATGGAAAATGCCTTTGAGGCGCCCATCCTGCCCTTCCCGGACCAATTCGATGACATCGTCCATGCTGTCGCGACAATGCAGTATCAACGGCAGATTTTTGGCTTTTGCCCATTCGATTTGAAGGCGAAGGGCCGCTTTTTGCTGCGGTATAAAGGTTTTGTCCCAATAATAATCCAAACCGCATTCGCCGACGCCGACATAGCCGCCCCGGTCCCATTCCTTTTCCATCGCCGCCAAAACATCCGCCCAATCCTCCCCGACCGAACCCGGATGCAGGCCCATCATCGGAAAAAAGAAGCTGCGGTCCCGGTCGGCCACGGCATTCATCTCTGCAATCGAGGGCAGGTCGATGTTGGGCAGGAAAACATGGGACAACACTTCCTTGGCCCGTTTCACGGCCTCGTCCAAATCGCCCTTGAATTGCTTGGAATACAAGTGCGAATGCGTATCAATCATTTTCATTGTCAGAGTCTTGCGAGCAATTCGGCCTTTTTGCCTTCGTACTCGAGCATGGAAAGTTTGCCGTCTTGGAAGCGTTCGTAGAGTTGGTCGATCGTGCGCATCACCTCGTCGCGCAACAATAGCCAATCCAATGCTTGCCCTTCGAAGGCCTTGTATTTTTCAGGATCGGGCGCGGTTTCATTCGCTGCATCCTTGTCAAAATAGGCCAAATCGTCCATCACCTTGGCAATCGTCGCGGCCGCGTTTTCATCCCCGAGCTTGACCTTTTGGCTGTAGGTGCTGCCCATTCCCGAAATCATGAAGTCGATGGTTTTCCCGTCTGCCTTGCAACTGCGCAGGGTTTCGAGGTCAAACATTCCGCCGTCGTAGAAGCATTTGGTATCCGTGACAATCAGGTAGGTACTGCCCCAAAATCCGGTTTCCACGTACATCGCGATCACCTCGCTCGGCTGTTTGACGCGGTTTTCCTTCATCAAAATTTTGCCGAGTTTGGTGGCAGGCAACCTCGGGGCGACAAAAAGGCCGATGTCTTCGTTGTGAGGGAACTTCCGTTTGATGAATTCGCGGTACATAAGGGACAAAATTTGATGGACAAAGTTGCGGAAAGGCAGGGCAAAACACAAGGTTGTGCAAGTTTAGAGGCATTTTCAGGACGAATGAAAAGCGATGTGGGAAAAATCATCGTCGGAAAATCCATCCATTTACCGAAATTCATCGGCTGAAGCCGACATTTCGCTCTGGTCTGCTGTTTTACCCGTAAAGTCACAATGCGCAATCTGGCCAACATTGGTTTTGAGGCACATAGCTTGGAAGAATTTCAGGCTTTGGCAGAGATGGTCTACCGCAAAGGTAAAGCCTTTAGGGCGGGCCGCAACCAATACTATTGTTTTCAAGATCCCTCCGGCGGCGAATTGTGGGTTCAAATCGACAGCGACGAACAAATCGCGGGGATGAATTGCCATTTCCATTCCTCCAATGCCATCGAAGTCGAGCTCCTGCATGCCCAAGGTTACGAGGAACGTCCGCTCGACGGCACATTTGAGGCGCGCGCGTTACATGCGGATGCAGGTACTCCCGCATCCGCACCGCATCCGATCTTCGCCTTCGACCTGCCCGACGCCCACCTCGTGCCGCATGTGCTCCTGCCCGCCAAGGCGAGCGTGCAACTCGTCGGCTTCGCCCGCGATGTGCACGTGTACGAAAACGTCGAAGACTACCGCAAAGCCCATCCCGGCAAGCCGCTCGAAGGTCTGCGCCCCATCGAGCAAGACCGTGCCCACAACGAACGCATTTCCTCCTTGATGCGCCTCGACGGGATCGTCGTCCATGCCGCCCATAAACGCAACCACCATACCCAACAGGAATTTTACTGGCTGGAAATCAAGACCGTATTCGGCAACATCGACGTAGTCGTCGCCAACCGATCGCTGCCGTTCGTTCCGCAACAAGGCCAAGTCTTCGACGGCGAAGTCCGGCTCACCGGCCGCGTCCAAATCAAAGATGCCCACGCCCAAAAACCGGGACTGATTGAGCGAATGTTCTGGAGATGAGCGTGTTGTCTGAATCAGAATTCTCAGAATTTACCGAATTCTCAGAATCAGCCTTTCTGAATCAGAATTTACAGAATTCCCGGAATTTACAGAATGGCGCTCACGCTAGCCTTCCCATTTTGGAAATTCTGCAAATTCTGTAAATTCTGATCTAGATTCTGCCCCCTAGTGGCGTGGTCTGTACACAAAAAAACCGTTCACCTTGCCGGCGCGGCTGCGCATGTACATTTCGAGGTCTTGGCCGACGACGACTTTGTCGTAGAGTTGGGAAGCGTGGTTGAGCTTGGGTTCGCCGTCTTCCACGGTGACGATGCCGCAGTGGCTCACATCGAGACCGGGTTCCGAGGAGGCGAAGGCGATGATGTCACCGTCTTTGGCCATCGGATAGTACATTTCCCGGTTTGCCGCCGGATAGAAGTACCTTGGGGTCTTGTTCAGGACCGTTTCATAGCTTTTGTGCTGCGCGCTCGTGGACAATTCGCCGTAGATGCCGGTGTTTTGGGTGATGTAATCGATCTTTTTCTTGAAGGGGAATCCATTCGCCAGCGCGACATTGAAGGCCAATCCGCTGCGGTCGAGTTCCTCCAAGGCCTGGGTAAAATAATGGATGCGGTGTTCAATGCCGCAGTTTTCGCCCCCGAAGTAGCGGATGCGGTTCAGGTTCTTGCAAAAGACATCGAAGGGTTTGCTCGCCTTGGGCACCTTGTTGCTCTGCACCTCAAACAGCGAATAGGACAAGGCCCACCATGTCTCCACAAAGGTCACACAATCAAAGCTTTGGAAGTTCACCAGGGTCTTGTCGCTCGGGCAACCCGCGCCACCGGAACCGTAGGGAATCCCCTTGAACTTCGGCAGAAGTTTGCTCGTGAGCTCTTCGTAAAAAAAGTAGCCCATCCCCTTCCCTTCCTGATACAAGGATTCGAATTTGGCCATCGACCCATTGACCACATAGTGGTTGCTCGGCGGAACCGGACCTGCACCCGCAGAGCCGCCCGAGGCGTAGGAGACGAAAGCAAACAGACTGAAAACCAACGCGCAAAGCAAGATGCGTGTCATAAGCCCTTTTCCCAAATAAGCATTAATCCCAAAATTTCCCGGCCCAGCAAAGCCGTTCTTTCTTCCAAACTAAGCTCAAGTTAAGGAGTACCTGTGAATTCTGCAACTGTTTTCCTTTGGATTCTTGCCACCCTCCTTCGGCGGACGCGGCGAAGACACAAAGGCACGTAGAAAATGCTGCCTGACTTTGTGTCTTCGTGACTTCGTGGCCAAACAAGAAACCCTACAAATTGAACCAATAATTCAATTTCAGCACGACGGCGCGGTTCTTGACGCTGATGCCGGGCATGTTGTAGTTGTCGGTCAATACAAGGTAAAGGTCACTCATCGGCTTGAAGCGCCATTGCAACCTTGCATTGATGTTGAAATTTTGCGTCTGCGTATTAAACTGAAAGAAAGTCGTGAAAAACAGGCTTCGCGTAAATGACAATTCGAAGCGAGGACTGATCAAACTCAAAAATACCGTCGTATCGGGCAGCACAATATAGTTTTCGTCGAAGTCAATCGAAAAAATCCCCCAAGGCTGCGCACGGAAACTGAGTGTGCCGCCAACATTTCCGCGCTGCCCATTGAAGTATCCCCCATAACTCGCCCGGGCAGTGTAGGTAAATTTCTTGCGGAAGTCGGATGCATATTCGATCGTGGCGTCGCGCCATGCATACCCCGTCGAATCGGCCAAGGGCGTCGCGCCCGTATTGCTCGGGTCAAATGAGTTTTGCAAAAACACGTAAGACTGCTTGGCGCCGACACCAAACTCCGCCCGGTTGCGCATCACGAAACTATAACCGAGGCTCGTCACGCGTTCGATACTTTGCCAGCTTTCATTGTCCCAATACCAGCTCGCATAAAACTCCGGACCATGGCTCAATACCGGTCCCTTTTTCGGATAAAATTTGTAGGTGCCATTTGGTTCCAGCCTGAAATATTGCAGACGCGGCACAAATCCGACCTCTGCATTGTAGTTGCGGTCCACCCATTCATGGTTGTAGTGGAAGGTGAGAAATTGGTCGCTGTACATCATCCAGACGCCATTGGCACTCTCCTTCTTTTGTCTTTCAGGGCCGAATGAGCGGTGGTAAAATCCCTTTCCGCGCCAACGGTTGTCTTTGGAACCGTAATTGTAGTCCAAACCGCCCACCAAATTGTAGTCGGTAAAATCCGGACGTTTGCCGTTGAATCCGAGGCGGTTCACCAACATGGCACCGACGCTGCTGCGGGCCAACACCTTCCGCTGAATGGACATCACACCATAATTTTGCCCCTGCAAACCCAAGGCCCCGATGCCCTCCGTTTGCATGTCCATCACGCCGATGCGCCAATTGGGATTGAGCTTGCCACTGAGCCTTGCACCGCCTAATATCGGCACCTCACGTCCCTGTGCCAAACCAATTCGCCGCGAAAAGAAGGGCCGTATCTGCGAAAACCCATTCTGTGCAAACAAGTCACTGTTCTCTATGAAAAACTGCCGACGTTCAGGAAAAAACAGGCTGAAACGGCTCAGATTCGTCACCTGTCGGTCCACTTCTACCTGCGAAAAATCCGGATTGACGGTCAAATCCAAATTCAAGGAAGAGGTGACCGCAATCTTCGCATCGAGGCAAATATTGGGCTTAAATTGTTCGTCCCCTGCCTGATAATCGCCCGTGTACCTCCCCAAAACGTAGGGAATCAAGGACACATTCGGGCCAGAACGCTTGGGCGGCTCGTCGAAGATCATCTCCCCCGTAAATGCAAGTGTCGCAACATTAAATGCTCTGGGGACTGGCACCCAGCAGCTGTTTTCATTGCATTTGAGGTTATTGCGGCTAAAGTTGATGCGCCAAGAATTTGCGCCCTCATTAAACCGCAATGTTTTGAAGGGAATGGCCATTTCGACCTCCCAACGGTCCTCATATTGCGCAACTTCCGAATACCATTTATTGTCCCAATTGGTGGTCACACCAAACGAGCCACCATTCTCCAAAAGTCCCTCCCGCTGCACGCCAAGAGGCGAAACGGTAAAATTGAAACCATTCGTTTTGTCATTGAACGGATCAATATATACCCCAAATGCATCCGTCACCGGATAGGAAAAATCACGTTTGAGCGACTGCACAATATAGTCCCCCGCCTTGTCGTCCCAACAGACCGCCGAAATGTACAAAAACTGATCGTTGTAGGTCACGCGCACCTCCGTATGCGAGACCGCATCAGCCGTATCGTAAGGATATTGCTGCCAAAAATTCCGCGCTACTTCGGCGGATTTCCAGTCTGATTCCTCGATTTTCCCATCCACCTGAATCGGGGAAACGGCCTTGTGAATCCGAAGGCCCTTGGCAGGCTGCGCGACAGAATCCATCTGTGAATAGGCCCCCACAGGCGCAAAAAGGCATATCCACACGCCCAACAGGCGCACGACCCACGACATCAATTTCAATTTTGCTCTCATCGACAAGGCGAAGATAGCGCATTTGTGGATACTTGGCGGGGGCGGATGTTGCGGGAATTGGGGGGCTGGGCCACCCAAACCCCACTCACTCAAAAATTCCAACCATTCGCGCATCCCCAAGCACCAATCCAATGCCGCGGGCGCTACCTTCGCGGCATCAAAAAAACAGAAACAAAATGAGCACAACATACTTCACAGCAGACACGCATTTCGGACACGAAAACATCATCAAATACACCAAAAGGCCTTTTGCTACTGCCAATCATATGGATGAAATCCTGATTGCGAATTGGAATTCGGTGGTGGGGCCCGACGATGAGGTTTACCATTTGGGGGATTTTGCCTTGTGCAATGTCGAACCTTGCAAACGGATTTTGGACCGGTTGAATGGGAAGATCTACCTGATCAAGGGCAACCACGAGAAAACGGCACTTTCGATGCCCGACCGGTTTGAGTGGGTCAAAGATTACCATGAAATGTACCATCCGGATCCTGCAGGAAATGGCAAACAAATGATCGTATTGATGCATTACGCGATGCGCGTCTGGAACGCGTCGCACCATGGATCCTGGCAATTGTATGGCCATAGCCACGGGACTTTGCCCGATGATCCGACGCTCCTCAGCATCGATGTCGGGGTGGATTGCCATGGTTATGCCCCGATTTCGTTTCAGCAGATTCGGAAAATCATGGAACAGAAAACTTGGGTTAGACCGTTTTGAGTTCAGAGTTCAGAGTCAGCATTGGGCTGTGTTCGTGTTTGGGCTGATTGTGGAGAGTTGAGAGTTGAGAGTTACTCGTTAGTGGCTGCGTTTTATACGGCATATTTCTGCCTGAAGGCTTCCAACTTTACGACGCGCCCAGGAGCGATGTTAGCATCACCTTTGGCACTGGAATCGAGATGAGGCTGTGCGATCTCTACTTTTCTATACGAAAGACTTTCTGCCACTTTCCGAACGCTTTGCGGGCGGCGCCTGTCCCGCGAGCGGGGCGTTTAAACCGTCCGCAACAAAAAACCAATCCCCATTCGTAAATTGCGGCATGTTGCTACGCCGAATTTTGCTGTTTCTCTCGCTCACACTCACACTCGCTTGCTCACACTCGCTTGCGCATGCGCAAGCGTTGCCCCGCAGGATGGTCGCTGTGATGCCCAATGCGCTGACCGAGACTTCGGGATTGATTTTCACGGGACCGAACCGGCTGTGGAGCCACAACGATGGCGGCAATCCGAATGAAATCCATCAAATTGATACCAATGGCACGGTTTTGCGCACGTTGACATTGTCGGGCGTGAGCAACAACGATTGGGAAGACCTGACCCAAAATGATGCGGGCGAAGTGTTTGTCGGCGACTTCGGCAACAATTCCAACAACCGCACAGGCCTCGTCATTTACAAGCTTCCCAATCCCGACAGCATCGCCGGCAACAGCGTTGTTCCGGGCCGCATCGACTTCAGTTATCCCGATCAATTCGACTTTCCGCCGGCGGATTCCTTGCTCAATTTTGACATGGAGGCCTTTGTGGCCTATGGCGATTCGCTGTACCTCTTCTCCAAAAACAGGACAAATCCATTCGACGGCTACACCAAAATGTATCGGCTGCCGCAAGATACAGGCACGTATGTCGCCGAATTGATCGACAGCATTTACCTCGGTCCGGGTCCGATGCTCAATTATTGGGTCAGCGGCGCAGCTTTGAGTCCGGGCAAGGACCACTTGGTGCTGCTCTCCTATCCACGGTGTTGGATCTTTTCCTGCTTCCAAGGTGCGGACTTTTTTGGCGGGTCCAATGTGATGCGCACCTATGCCTTTACGCAAATCGAGGCGGCAGCTTGGAAGGACAGCACCCACCTGTACATGACTGACGAATTGCTCAACGGCGTATTGGGCGGCAATCTTTACGAAGCCGACATGACCACGCTTGTGACGCCTCCGAATGCGGATTTGGGAGCCGACATCGTCTTTTTTGGGGATACCTTGTTGCTGCAAGCGCCAGTCGTGCCCGGGGCGCAATATCTCTGGAGCAACGGCGCGACGACCAATCCTGCTGTAATTACGCAGGCGGGAACTTATACGCTGGTGGTCACGGCGGCGAATGGTTGCACGGATACCGATACGATTGTCGTGACGTTTCTTACGCAAAATGACACAGAAACCCATGATGCAATGATGATTGCAGCCCAGCCGAATCCATTTGACAGCGCAACCCAAGTACATCTTTCCCTGGTCCAACCCGGAACTTTGAGCTGGAAATTGTCGGACTTGCAAGGTCGAATCGTTGCCTCGGAAGGCGAAAAGACGGTTCAAGCCGGAAAATGGACGCAAGCAGTCGGAGCCAACCTCAAAAGCGGAATCTATTTCATGGAAGTGACCTTCGAAAGTGAACGCCTTACCGTGAAGTTGGTGAAGCAGTAATCGTGGAGGAAGACAAAAGATGCTGCAACCGTTTCGGCGGAATACAGAATTTTGACTAACTTTCGGGCCGAATTATCATTCTAGCGTCCTGTGGAGCTGTTTCCATGAGGGCGGATTTACTTAACACCTGAAATTAGAAAATGGGATTTGTACAGGAATTCAAGGATTTTGCCATGCGTGGCAACTTGGTCGACCTCGCAGTCGGTGTGGTCATCGGCGCCGCATTTGGCAAGGTTGTGACTGCCTTTATTGATGGGATGGTCATGCCCTTGATTGGAATGCTCACTGGCGGCGTGGACTTTAACAACCTGTATTTCAGTTTGAGTGAAAAGGTGACTGCGGCGCAAGCAGCAACACCGGGACTCCCGCTGGAAGAAGCAAAAAAATTGGGTGCTGTCATTGCTTACGGCAGCTTCATCACCGTGGTCATTGACTTTTTGGTCGTCGCTTTGGTGATTTTCATGGTGATCAAAGCCATGAACCGCATGAAGAAAAAGCAAGCCGAAGCGCCTGCCGCACCGGTTGCACCACCTGCACCCACCAAGGAAGAGCTTTTGCTCACCGAGATTCGCGACGCGTTGGTCAAGCGCAACTAATCACTCATGTCAAAAAGGGCAATCTGCGAGGGGAAAAAGCTTCCCTTGGCGGGTTGCCCTTTTTTCAATTAAGCGCCAAACGATGCGGACTTTGAAAGGCTCCGCATTTAGCTTCGCTGAACTTCGTTTCTCATTTGCTGACGCGATTGCTCACAGATGACTATTTCAAAGGTCTTCGCGATGTACGCAATGTTGCCTCTCCATCTTCGGCTCGGAGCTGCGTTAGCTTCGCAATTGGCTGCGCCGATCTTCGATGAGCTTCGCTGATTTGCTTCGCAGTTCTCCATTATCCATTATCCATTTTCCATTCTCCATTTTCCATTCATCATTTTCCATTCTCCATTCACCTCATGAAACATTTCATTTTCTTGTTGCTGCTGCTTTGCGGCGCTCAGGCCTTCGCTCAAACAACCGATACCATCCCAAAACCATGGACCAAGGGCGGTCAGGGTGGCATTACCTACAATCAGGTTGCCCTCTCCAACTGGGCTTCCGGTGGTCAGAGCAACATGACCTTGATCGGCAACCTCAATGTATTTGCCAACCGCAAGGCGGCTACGAGTTCTTGGGACAATTCGCTGGATTTGGCCTACGGATTCTTGAAAAACAACTTCATCTACGATCCAAAAGGACCGGTGACCAAGGCCGAGGACAAAATCGAATTGAACTCCAAATACGGCAAAAAAGCCTGGAGCGAAAAGGTGTTTTATTCGGGTTTGGCCACGTTCCGCACGCAGTTTGCCAAAGGTTTTGCGAAGCCATTGGACAGCGTGTACATTTCACGTGCCCTATCGCCTGCCTACTTGATCCTTGCCGCCGGACTCGACTGGAAACCAAAGGACTATCTTTCCGTCTTTGTTTCTCCTATTTCTGGAAAAATGACCATTGTGGGTGACGACAGCCTCGCAAACGTCGGGGCTTTCGGCGTCAATTCCCGGGACCAATTCGGTGATTTCCGGCCAGGTTCCTATACCAAGATGCGCATGGAATTCGGAGCGACATTGAAGGCCAAATTCAAGAAGGACATCATGAAAAATGTCGGATTGGAAAGCAACCTTGAACTTTTCAGCAACTACATCGACCGTCCGGAAAACATTGACATACGCTGGTCAAATGCGGTTGTCGCAAAAATCAACAAGTACTTGGTGGTAAATCTGTTTACGGACATGATTTATGACCACGACATCGCGATTCCGCAGGTCAATCCCCGCACGGGCGAACCAGTACTCGATGGCAATGGCGTGCAACGCAAAAGTCCGAATCTGCAATTCAAGGAGGTGTTTGGCCTCGGATTTTCGTATAAATTTTAAGGTAGCATAGGGTTCCACCCCGCATCTCAGGGCTTGGCCTGTAGGGCGACGAGCGCTGCGATGCTTGCTTCAGCAGATTTGATCAAGTCCTCGACGTGCGGCACAATGGTTTCCAAGTGTTGATTGGCATTGATGGCGGATTCGATTTCATTGATTAATTGCGCTGCATAGGGCACATTAAACAACAGCAGCGAGGGTTTAACGCCATGGACGACCTTCGCGAGGGTATTTGTATCCCCATATTGCAGGGATTGTTGCATTTCATTGATCGCTTTGGGCACCTCGGTGAGGAAGATGTCGATCATTTCCCGTCGAAAGGCCTTGTCGTTGCCAACAATGGCTTCCAAGGCCGTCAGATCGGGTTTGGGTAGCGGTAGACTGTCGCTCAAATTCTGCTGCCTTGATTCCGTTTTGTGCGCGAGTTCGGCGATTTTTGCGGCCAATTGTGCCGCTTGAAAAGGTTTGGCTACGAAAGCATTCATCCCCGCTTCGAGGCAGCGATCGATTTCGGAGCGAAGTGCATGGGCAGTGAGCGCGATGATCGGGAGGGTGCGCAATTCAGGGTCACCGAGGTTGCGGATCGCGCGCGTAGCTTCCAAACCGTCCATTTCGGGCATTTGGACGTCCATCAAAACCAAGTCGGGTCTTTGGGATTGTACCATCTCGACGGCTTCGCGGCCGTTGTTGGCTACGAGGACGGAATGCCCAAGATTTTCAAGGACAATGGTGGCCAATCGCTGATTGAGGCGATTGTCTTCGGCAAGCAATATCCGCAGTGGCAACACGATCGGTGCGGGTGTAGGCGCCTCCAATGCGGTCGGAATTCCAGAGGATTGGTCTGAGGGTCTGCCAAAACTCAATTCGAAGAAAAACAACGAACCAACCCCTGGCGTGCTTTCAAGACCGATTTTACCTCCTTGAGACTCGACAATGCGCTTGCTGATGGTCAGGCCAAGGCCGGTTCCGCCAAATTTGCGCGTCGTTTCGCTGCTCGCTTGCGTGAAGCTTTCAAAGATGGCCTGCTGTTTTTCCAAAGGAATGCCGATCCCGGTATCCGCCACCTCAAACAGCAGGCGTACGGTGGATTCATTTTCTTCGATCAGCTTGACTTCGACGTCGATTTCACCTGTCGAAGTAAACTTCAGCGCATTGCTGATCAGGTTCATCAACACTTGTTTGAGCCGCGCCATATCGCCCACGACCACGGGCGGCACGCCGGGCCCAGCGGAGACATTCAATTCGAGACCAGATTCAGCAACTTTCTGCTTGAAAATTTCCTTGAGAGAATGCAGCAATTCGTTGATGGAAAATGAATCGGTTTCGAAGATCATTTTCCCTGCCTCGATTTTAGATAGATCGAGAATGTCGTTGATGATGGCAAGCAAGGCAGCCCCTGAAAGATCGATGGCCTCGAGGTATTCCCGTTGCAGGGGCGACAGTTTTGATTCGAGCAACAATTTGGAAAACCCGATGATGGCATTCATCGGCGTGCGAATCTCATGGCTCATATTGGCAAGAAATTCCTGCTTGGCGTGTGCATTGCGCTCCGCGAGTTCTTTGGCATCCAGCAATTCCTGCTCGATTTCCTTGCGGGTGCTGATGTCTTGGATCGTTCCGATGACCTTCAATACATTTCCCCCGACATCCAAAATCGGCTTGCCTTGCATTTCGACAGGGATCATCTCGCCATTTTCCTTCACGATTCGCAGGTCTACCTTAAATGCCTGTTTCTGGAGAACGCAGCGTTGGAAGGCATCAACAAAGCGCTCGAGGCAATCCCGCAAAAGGTATTTTGTGAAGCTTTGGGAAGGCATGAAGCGGTTGCTTGCATCGGCCCTGCCAAAAATATGAAAGACCTGCTCGGTCCAATATTCCTGTTCGGTAACAGGATCCCATTCCCAGCTGCCGATATTGGCAATCCGCTGTGCTTCAGCAAGTCTTGCCTCTGATTCGGAGAGCGCGATGGCGGTTTTTTTCCGTTCCTCCTCGGCAAGCTGCATGCGCAAGGCGTTGCGCAAAACGGTGCCGACCGCCTCGGAATTGAGCAAGTTTTTGGTGATATAATCACTTCCCCCTGCGCGCATGACCTCGACGGCGATTTTTTCATCTCCCTGCGAAGTCACCACCACGACGGGCATGTGAAAGCCCTTTGCCCTGAAGAGCTTCAACAATTCCAACCCATCACCACCGGGAAGCCGGTAATCCAAAAACACGCAATCCCAATTCCGGATGCCGATTTGCTCCCAAGCCTGCCGGATGCTCTCTGCCTCCACCAAATCCACGTTCCATCCATCCTTTTGCAAGGCGCGCGAAATCGTGCGACGATCAACTTGATCATCGTCGATCAGCAGAATATGTCGCAATTGATTCATGGTAACAGCCTTCTCTGGATCAGACTTTCCAAGTTTCAAAATCTTTTGGGAAAGCACCTACGCAAGCGATGTTTTTCTTGAGCGATTCGTCAGAAAAATCAGCGTCTTACCACTGGAAATTCGGAGACGGCCCATAACTCGACCAAACGCTTGATTACGAGGTTGTACTTTGCCGGTGAAAGGGGTTTGAGAAAATAACCTGCAACATGGAGGCCATAGGCATTTTCAATGTCTGCCGAATGGTCTGAAGACGAAAGCACAAACACGGAGACATGTTGCAAGTCGGCATCCATTCGCAGGGCCTCCAAAAACTCGAATCCGCCCAAAATCGGCATGTTCAAATCCAAAAGGATGACATTGGGAACGTAACGTGGCTCGTCGCGCATCAGTGTCAATGCCTCTTTGCCGTTGTTGACATGTTTCACTTCATGTTTCACATTCAGCTTCTTGAACACGCGCCGCAGATTCATGGCGTCTACTGCATCGTCATCGACGTGCAGCACCTTCAATTCCTGCTTTGGAAATTCAGACTCCATGAATCATTGTTGGCAATTGTATGCAAAATAGCTATCCATAAAAGGTATCAACGGCATTTTCGATAAACGACACAAAGTCAGCGATGAAAACAGCTGTCGGGGAATCGGATCAATTCCAAAGGGTGCCTTGGTGTTTCCCCCATCAAACGGGGAACCCTTGACTAGGCTTGAAACGTTTTGGGCCAAGTGAAGATGAATGTAGTTCCTCCGGCGCCTTGTGACTCGACCCGGATTTCGCCACCGGCCGCGTCAATGATCTTCTTTACAATGGCCAATCCCACGCCGGTTCCTTCTACATTGGGACTCTCTTCCAGGCGTTGGAAAATTTCAAAAATCTTGTGGTGGTGCTTGGGAGAAATGCCAATCCCGTCATCATGAATCCTGAATTCGCATTTATCGCCTAGGCTCCGACAGGAAATCTGGACGTGGCCGAGGTCACTTGAGCGGTATTTTACGGCATTGACGAGCAAATTTTGAAAGAGTTGAAAAAGTTCCACGCGCACACCCTGAACCAACGGCAGGGTTCCGTCGATTTCGACCTGAAAGCCTTTAGGAATTTCAATCGTTTCAAGAATCTCCTTGATCAGTTGGTGGAGGTCCACGGTAACAATTCTCGACTGACTGCGGCCGGTCCTGGAATAAACGAGCAGGTCATTGATCAAGTTTTGAATGCGTGTCACACGCTCTTGCAACATGCGCAGGTGCTCCGCGACCTCCGGTTTGAGATTTTCCCCCATGTCCTCGACGATCCATTCGGTGAGGTTGATGATGCCGCGCAAGGGAGTTTTGAGGTCATGAGAAACAACGTAGGCAAAGCGATCCAGCTCCTGATTGGTCATTTCCAATTTCCTCAGGAGAAGTTCGGTCGCCTTGGCATCCTCTTTTTGGGAGGTAATGTCACGCGCTACGGCATAGATACTCCCGTCTTCCTGTGGAGAGGCCATCCACGAGAGCCATTTCCAAGAGCTGTCTTTGGCTTTGTAGCGGTTTTCAAAGTTGATCACATACTTTCCCGAAGCCAGCATTTTTGCGGCTCCGTAAGTGGCTTCCTTGTCATCGGGATGTACAAAATCCACGTACGGAATTGCCAACAATTCATCGCGTGTATAACCTAGACATGATTCCCAGGCTTGGTTGAGGAACTTAAAATAGCCGTCCTTACCCGCCAGACAAAACATGTCGAGCGACAATTCATAAAACTGGGCAAGCTGGACGGGGGTGATCTCTTGCATCCTGGGGTTTTGAATCGAATGAGCAATCAATATAAAGAGGTGCGCGGTGAATTGCAAATCTCATTTAAACAAGGAACCCGCCTCGCGGCGGGTTCCCAGGCAGTCTTATAAGCCGGATTCTGTGCCCCGCGTGCGGGATCGCCATCATTTATCTAGGCCGGCCGTCACCAGCCGGCTCCATCGGCCTACCCTCCGGCTTGGGCGGGCACCCTTCTGCCTGCCAGACCTTCACTTATGCCCGTCGCGAGACAGGAAGGTCCTTGACAGACAACGCCGGTTTACATGGCCTTTCAGCTCCCGGGGTTTACCTAGCTGCCGATGTTGCCACCGACACTGGTGGGCTCTTACCCCACCCTTTCACCCTTACCCCGCCGCTTGCGCAGCGTGGCGGTCTACTCTCTGTTGCACTTGCCGTCTCCGTTTTGCAACGAATCCTACCCGTTAGGTAGCGAGATGCCCTATACTGTCCGGACTTTCCTCTTTGGCGGGCGACTGCCGCCACAGCGATGACGCAGACTGCGATTCAAAATTACCAAAAAAAAATGCGAACACATTTGCATGTGCCAAACAATCTCCCTAGTTTCACGTATCGATACCACAGAAGACTATCTGTAGAGATGAAAAAGTTGTTGCTCATATTGCCTTTTCTGTTCCTGACTGTAGGTGCGTTCGCGCATTTGCCCAGCTCAGTGACTGAAGAAGTATATGCCAATACCTTCCTCAAAGAGTTTACTGTCTATCCCAATCCGACTTCCGGTGCTTTGACCCTCACGATGGAAACTTTTGGCGAAACCCAAGCTTTGCAGCTGAAGGTTTACAGCCTCATCGGTCAGGAAATGTACACCGAGTCGATCTCCCCCTTTGCTGGCCTCAAGCAGATTTCGCTGGACTTGAGCAAGTTCCCCAAAGGAATTTACATGGTGGAAGTCTCCAACGGTGAGAAATCCAAAATGAAGCGCGTTTCCGTGATCTAAATGATTCCGGATGCCAACAGCAAAGAGACCTTGGGTCTCTTTTTTTTTTTGCTGCAAGGGTTTGTCAAAGGCTTAACCTCCAGGCAAAGCCGACTTCGTGTCTTGGTGTCTTCGTGGCAAAACTTCAGCACAAAGCTGACTTCGAGTCTTCGCGGCCAAACCTCACCTATCTCCAAAAATCTCCTGAAACACTGTGAGGCTTTCCGGAATTCTGAAGCCTTCGACGTGGATTTGGTAGTATTCCATCATGGCCGCGATCAGGTCATTCTTTTCAGCCTTGCTCACCGGGATCGAATGACAATTTGCCAAGTCAACCCTCGAAAAAGCGAGCGTCATCCAGGCGCCCTTGTCGGCGAGGGCGGCATTCTCCAAGAATCCGTTGCGCAGGTCAAAGTGAATCGGTTTGGTCGGGTCTTCGACCATGTCGCTCGGCAAAAATCCCAGGTAGCTGCTGAGCTGCACCAGAAAATGCAGAAAAACATGGATCAGGTGCTTGTCCCGACGGTCCAATTCGGCAAGGACATTCCCCAAAAACTCAAACAAGGGGTAGTTGGGCTCCTCTTCCTTGACGGTCTGATGGAAAATCTCCATCACGACCATGCCGAGCGTGATCTTAACCGGGTCGGTTTGGAGGGTATGCAGGAAGTAGCGGTTGCTGCTTTCGGTGATGATTTGCAAGTCGCGATTGTCTTTGTGGTAATAGACAATCTCGATCATGCTCATTGGCTGAAAATAGCTGTGACGCTTGCGTGCGCGTGTGCTCCGGTAACCTTTGATGATGAAATTGCGGCGGCCATACGACTTGGTGTACATGGTGCAGATCAAGCTCGTATCACCAAACTTCCTCGTATTCAGGACAATGGCCTCCGTCTTGCGGATCATGGTTGCGCTGAGAGGGCCTTCAGGAAATTGGATGGGGCGGCAAGTACAACGGGCAACAATTTGCTGGCATTGGCAAGGGTTTGGGCCTCCTCTTCATAGACCGCACGCAATGGCTCTATATCGGCGAGGGATTGAAGGCTTCGCGCCGACACGACCATCGGGGAACGGCTGTTGCGAGGGAAGACGTGGATATGTTCCAAGCCCCAAACTTCGCGCAGGCGAATGGCCACATCCAAAGGATCAAGTGCGACCGAGGATGCGTCTTGGGTTCCCAATGCATTGAGCACCAACAAATCCACTGTTTCTAGCGCCTGCTCCAAAAATTCTTTTCTGACCTGCAATTCAAGCGCTGTTTTCGCAAAAATGCTCCGCTGATCCCCTGAAAAGGCGTTGTTGGTGATCATTTCCTCACTCATCAACGCAGAGATGCGCTTGGTAACAAACCGCGTATCGGCTACGGAACCAAAATGGTCGTGCAGGATGATGCTTTTGCCGACTTCCTTGTAATTCCAGACAAGATCCTTGATAAAAGGGGTACTCTTGAGATTTTCGGCGCTGAGATAAAGCAGTTTCATGGATTCCTTTCCAAAATGACAAATTTGGCGATGCCTGAATTTTTTCCTTCCTTGTCGGCCACCATCGCGAGGTAAACGCCGGGCGTGACGCGGTTGCCTGCAGCATCATTTCCGTCCCAGATAGCCTGACCACCCAAGGCCGAAAGTGCCCTGACGAGCCGTCCGGAAACGGTGGTAATCTTGACTTCGACGTCCTTGTAGGAGCTTGTGATGGCAATCGGACCGTCATAATCGCCTGCAACGGGATTGGGGTATACATAAAGACTGTCGCTGTTGTCCATTCCGCCGACGGCCTCTCCCATCAAGCTCAACAATCCCTTGCTCGTGCCGACAAAAATTTCGCCAGTCTGCTGATCGATCTGCAGCTCAAGGATTTGATTGCTGAAAAGCGGGCTGTTGTCTACCGTATAATGTACGACAAGCCGGTTTCCCTGCGGGTTCACGACATACAAACCATTGTCAGTGCCGATCCATTTACGGTTGGCCCCATCGACAACAATTGCATTGACGCGTTGGTCACGCAAAAGGCAAAAACCTTCGATCACCGGGCAACTCGCATCTGGAAAGGTGGTATTGAAAACGGCGCTCGGGTTGGCGAATACGGCTACGCCTTCCAATGTCCCCACCCAAATCTGCCCTCTTAAATCCTTTACCATCGAATAAACCGTATTCGTAGGTAGGCCGCCCCGGCCGATTTCGGATGTGAGACGTTTTACTTTGTCGTCGGTGGTCACATCCAAGGTCCCATTTTCGTTAAAAACGGTGATTCCTAAGCCTTGGTTGTTGATCCACTTGCTTCCCCAATCATCGATGACCATTCCGATCGGATAGGTTCCTCCAAGGGAATAGGGATACCAAACAGAATCCTCCGAACTGAACACATTGAGATTGAAGTCCGCGACGATGCCTGTTGCCCAGAGGTTTTTGCTCTTGTCCACCGCAAGCGCGCTGATGCGGATGGAGTTCCCAACCCCGTTGTTGAGGTTGGAGTTCATCGGAGTCCAAACATGGGTGATTTTGCCAGCTTGGAGGCGAATAACGCCATGGTTCCAGCTACCCATGTAGCATACGCTGTCTTCCAATTGATAACATCCTCGCGCAAATTCCGCCCAGACGGAGTCGCGTGAAAGTTCGTCGTCCACGTCAAAGCGGTGCCAACCTTTGTTGGGATTGAAGTGCCAGAATCCGTCGGTATTTCCGGCAGGTGCCGATGAGCCGCCCTTCCCTTCAGGGCCTACATAAAACTCTTGGTTACCCACGGCAAGTGCGGTGACTTTGTTGTTGTAGGGTCCCGGCGGATAGGCAGCTTCCAAGGAATCAAATACGCCGAGGTATTTGCTCAAACTTGTGACCGTATCGCCGATCATGACCAAATTGGAGTCCACATAGCCGCATTGGGTGTTGCCGCGTGCAAAAACAAGGGATTGCTGTCCACCGGGGGCCACGATCCTGATCACCGTACTGTAGGTGAGCAGCAAATAGTCGCCCCATCCCTTCACATAACGCCACCGCTGTGGTGGAATCGGTGCAGCGGACCATTGTGATGTTCCTCTGTTCCTATGATACAAGGTATCTTCAATTTCCAAATAGTCTTTGGAATCGGTGCTTGCCAAAAAGTTGGAATGGCCGGGCTGCAGTCCATTGGATCCGGTGACTTCGGTCCAAGCACTCGGGAGGGTCAAGTTGGGGTGATCGTAGGAGGCGCGCCAAGCGCCATGTTCGCCCATCGCCACAAAAATCGAGTCGCCAAATACATGGATGTCGCGCACCGGCACGCCGGTCGGACAGCCGCCAACCTTGGTCACCGTTGCACGCGTTTCTTCCTTCGGAATGTCATATATCACCACGCCAAATTCGGTGGCGATGTAGAGCAAGTCACCGATGGAAATCATTTTGTTGATGGTTTTGGCAGGGTACAATTCGGTGCGTTGAATGTCACTGACAAACCCAAATCCATCCTCGGGATTTGTAAACGTGTTGATCATCCCATCGCTAAAACCGACAAAAAACTTCCCGGTTGCTGCGTGGTAATGGATTGCTGTGGGGTCAATTTGGCTCATTCCTTCGACAGAAGTGAAGGAGCGTGTCTTTTTGGTGATGAGGTTGTAGGTAAACAATCCGCCTTTGGAAATGACATAAAATTCATCCCCGACCTTGACGATCTGCTTCGGCGAATTGTGGCTGGTATAGGCAGTCCATTGATTGACAGGGGCAATCCGCTGTGCCGAGACCATTGAAGTCAAACCTCCCAACCCGATACCTAGCAAGAGCAAAACGGCAATGGAAATCTTGCGCACAACAGCAAAGGAATTTGCGCAGTGTTTCATGTCAATTTTGTTTTTCAAGAATTGCGATTTTAGTGATTCCAGCGCCCTTGCCGTCAGGATCAGCCACAAATGCCAAATAGATCCCGGGAGTGACCATGTTTCCGTAAGTATCCCGCAAATCCCAAGGCACTTCACCGCCATGTGAGTCGAGTTCACGCACCAGCCTTCCGGAAACCGTGGTGATTTTGACCTTCGAATACCGACGCATGCCCTTGATCATCACTGCGGTTTCCTGATCCAGTATCGCCGGATTGGGATAGGCATAAAGTTCAGCAGCATTGGCGCGGCCCTCAATGGCATCGCCGATATAGCTGATGGTTCCCTTGGCAGTACCAAAGTACACTTCACCCGTCCATTGGTCAATGGCGATGCTTTGAACGACATCATCCAACAACGGCGAATTTTCCGTGGTAAAATGCTTGAGCACCTCGGTCCCGTCCAAATTGACCAAAAAGGCCCCGTTTTCGGTGGCTATCCACTTGCGGTTGTAGCCATCCACGGCAATGTCATTCACCTGCTGATCCCTGAAAAGGCAGTATCCATCAATGATGGGGCACGCTGCATCCTGAAAATCATTGGTCCACAGCAAACTTGGATCATACATGATGGATACCCCTTCGCTCGTACCGATCCAGATCTGCAAGTCATGGTCTTGGACGACGCAATTCACGGTGCCATTGGGGAGTCCTCCCCTGCCGTAGGCAGTGGTGATTGCAATCCAACGGTCATCTGACAGCACCTCGGGCGTGTAATTGTCATTGAAGACCACCAAACCGGAGCCGTTGTTAATGATCCACTTGTTTCCGAGGTCATCGACCGTGATCCCAAACGCATACAACGGAATCGGAGATACAAAGGCATGCCATTGGCCTTGTGGGTCCAGCATGTTAAGCTGGGTATTGTTCAAACCTTGGGTGATCCAAAGGTTCCCGACATCGTCAAAAACCAATCCGGAAACCATGTGGCCCGCTGTGCCCAACCTTAATCCGCTATTTGCCGAGGTGTAGGTGCGCACAACCTCACCGCCTTGCAATTCGACGAGCCCTTCTCCCCAAGAACCTACGAAACAGCGACCACTCAACGTATCGATCGCCACACGGTAAAAGTCCATGTACACCGAGTCAACCGAAAGCGTACCAATACGGTGGTCGTTGATTTTCCATCCGTCTTTGTGCAGGTTGAAATAAGGGATGCCGGATTTGTCATACGATCTCGCCGAACTGCCAACGCGACCTTTGGGGGCAATGTACATTTCACCTTTGTGGGCAGCGATATCTACGACTTGGTTGTTGCGGGGTCCTGCGGGTCCGGCAGGCAAAAGTCCCGTTCCGAACTTCAGGTGTTGGAGCCCAGCAAACCGGTCTCCGATCATCATGTCACCAAATTTGTGAATGTAATTGCAGCGAATGATTCCCTCATTGTCAAAGGAAATGATGTTGCTGTCGGGATAGAGCACCACGCCTGTCGAGGGAGACAAGGTTGCGTAAACGTTGCGGTTGGAGGCATTAAGGTAAAGATATTGCCCGACAGGCAGATTGGAGCGTGTCCAATTTTGCCCGGGCCGCTTTTGAAATACAGTATCTGCAACTTGGGCAAACACCACATCCTCAGTCGCGCAGACATAGTTGCTGCTTCCGCTAGGCAATCCAAGTTGCCCCGATTCTTGGCGCCAAATTCCGGGCAGGGTCAGATTCGAAGCCGACAAATCTGACGACCAAACACCCAATGCCCCCATCGAAATCCATAGCCTGCCGTTTGCCTTGGTGACGGCTCGTACGACGATTCCGGTCGTATTGCTCGCAACCTTTGTAATGGCATAACGCGTTTCCTTGGCAAGAATGTCATACACGACTACCCCAAAATCAGTCGCAACATACAGCAGGCCTTCGCTGGCAAAAAAGTGATTGATGCCTTTGGTGGTAAACTGCTCGTTGCGATGGATATCGGTGACGTAGTGGAGTTGTCCATCGGCATCAAGGTAGTTGATCATGCCATTTTTGAACCCGATAAAAACACGTCTCGTGACGGGATCGGCCAACAATGCCGTGGCATCGACGCTGCTCAGTCCATTGACGCGCGTGTAGGTAGCGATACTGGCATCTCCCACATTGTAAAGTACCACGCCGCCGTCGGAGATCGCATAAATCGAATCCCCCAATCCGGAGATTTCAGTGATATTTTTGTGGCTGACATAGGCATGCCACCCGTCATACGGCGCGATCAGGCCCTCGTTTTGTGCGGCAAGTTGATCCCACCCCCAAATCAAGGACAACAGCAGAAGGTATTTTGAGAATTGTGCTTTCAAAAGTCTTTCTATAGGCTGGAAAATCTGATTTCCGTCGCCTTCGGAGACAAAGTTAATGAAATCTTGAGGGCAGAGATAGGTAAAAAGAACTACCGAAACTGGAATCAACAACCTTCCAAAACCATCCAAAATGGAGCTTCGAAGGACATTCCACCTGAAATCCTGTTGTCCCTTGCAATTTCTGCCAACTAGCTTTGCACAACCACAGACCGAACCTGCTATCTTGCAACACCTTGAATCCGGAAAACAATCGACTGCTGCGCTGGGTCTGCCATCTTTTGCTGGCTGTCTTTGTCGCCAATGCTGCCAACAAGTTTTTTGTTGCAGACCTCGAGCACGAGCAGTTGCTGGGGTTTTATGACCGCATTTTCAAATTCATCGGCGATGCACCCGACCAATTTCGCATCCTGCCGCTGCTTCCTTTGAAGTTGCTCTGCGAATTTCTTCCCTTCAACCATGCCGTTTTGGCTTACAATTCCGTATTCGGATTTGTCGTATTGGAATTGCTTTGGCTTCTGACCAACAAATTGTCAGTCAGTTGGCGCTGGGGAATCGGTTTCGGATACTGCATTCTCTACATTTTTTTTCAATACACGGGTTGGCGTCCCGACACGATGGGGCTCATGGCACTTTGCCTCACGGCGGCACTGATTTTGAGAGACATGCGGGATTCAAGCCTCCGCGCTGTCTTGTATGCCTTGATGGTGGTTGCCCTCAGCTTCAGTCGTGCAGACATCGCACTCATCTACGCCCTGTTTGCAACATTTTACCGCAATCGAGGCTATGCCATCTTGATTCCGATCCCCATTATTGCCCAAATCTTGCTCGGAGAAGTCATTTTTCCCGAAGCTGCCTATTATTCCAAAGTGATCATGATCGAAGACAACATCAAGTTGTACTACTTGTTGCGGAACCCGGCGACCTACCTCATTTTAGCCGCTTTGATTGTCTTCCGACAACAAATCACGCAGTTTGTCAAGCGGAATTTCAAGATTAACTATTACTTTTATTTGCTGTTGGTCGGATACTTCCTTTTAACAATGGTGGTCGGCCGAATCAATGAGTATCGATTGTATATGCCTTTTATTCCGCTTTTGTTGATGATATCGGATGGAGCAAAGCACAGACAAAGAAAGCCATAAGCTCGCCCTATTTGACTTTGATGGTACCCTCACACGTGAGGATACGATGTTTGCTTTTGTGAAATTCGCCAAGGGGAGCTCACAATTGTTCTGGAGCTTTGTCGTCCTGGGACCGATGCTGTTCTTGTACAAGATCGGGCGTTATCCTGCAGAAAAGGCAAAAAAACGCTTCCTCAAATTCCACTTTGACGGCATGCTACGCACCGACCTCGAGGAATTGGGTACCAGTTTTTGCGCCGACGAGCTTCCTCGGCTATTTCAAGACGAAGCCCTTGAAAAACTGCATTTCCACCGTTCCAAAGGCCATGAAGTTTATGTCGTAACCGCATCCCTTGACATCTGGGTCTGCCCGTGGCTCGAAACGCAAGGCATCAAAGGCATTTGTACCAAAGCAGCCTGGCAAGACGACAAGTTCCACGGCGAATTTGATGGACCCAACTGCAACGGACCCGAAAAGGCCCGCCGGATTCTGGAAGAGATTGACCTCAAGCAATTTGAGCGGATCTACGCCTACGGGGATTCAAAGGGTGACAATGAGATGTTTGCGCTGGCGCACCGGAAATTTTACCGGAAGTTTGCTTGATCGGGGCGGCTGCATATTGATCAATTGACTCAAAATCAACGACTACCAAGTCGGATAACAAATAAAATACTTCTTCACCGGACTCGAAAGCGCCATGATGTTGTGCATGTCGCTCGCCGTGCTGATGTTTTCAATGGTGCCGTCTTTGTGCACGATTTCAATAGGCTCCTGCGGACCGGCGACGTAGGCCATGTTGCTGATGTCACCCGAAAACACGAAATACTTGATTTCCTGATCGTTGAGGCCCAATCGACGGCGATAATCCGCTCTCAATTCCTGGATTTTGGCCTCGGGGAATGGGGTATCCTGCAATCTTGCCTTCAAAAGTTTCCGTTGCAACAGATTGTCGCAGAGGATTTCCAAGACCTTGTCCCCCGAATGCCGCCATTGTTTGATGGCGACCATGATGTCGTTGTCATCCAACTCGATGTAGCGCTGAATGATCTCGGGTGTGATCGTGGGTTCGAGCAAGGTATTTTGGCCGAACAGGAATTCCAAAGCCTCTGTTTTCCAGAGCTTGTGGTTGCCATACATCAATTCCTTGGCCCGCTTGAGGATGTTCACGATCATGTATTCGCCAGCAAGCACTGCGCGGTGCAAGTACACCTGCCAATACATGAGCCTGCGCGCCACGATGAACTTCTCGACCGAATAAATGCCCTTGCTTTCCACGACGATACGGTCGTCGACGACATTCAAGGTCTTGATGATGCGGCTCGCACTCACCAAACCTTCGACGACGCCCGTGAAATAGCTGTCGCGTTTCAGGTAATCCAAGCGGTCCATGTCCAGCTGACTCGACACCAACTGATGCAAAAATTTCCGCGGATAGGTCCCTTCGAAGATCTGAATGGCCAAGGTCAGCTTACCGTGAAAACGCTGATTGAGATACTGCATCAGCGCCTTGCTCATGCGCTCGTGGTGCAAGCCCTGCAAGATCACGCTCTCCAACGCATGCGAAAACGGGCCATGGCCGATGTCGTGCAAAAGAATGGCGATGAGTGTGGCCTCGTATTCCTCGGGACTGATCGTCGCGCCCTTGGAGCGCAGCACATCCAAGGCTTGACCCGTCAGGTGCATCGCGCCAATGCAATGGTTGAAGCGGCTATGCACCGCGCCCGGATACACCAACGAACTCAATGCCAATTGCTGAATGCGGCGCAGCCGCTGAAACACATCGGTATCGATCAAATCCAAGATGATCCCCCGTGGAATTTCGATAAACCCGTGCACGGGGTCGTTGATGATCTTGTTTTGATTCACAATGCGCAGTCTCAGAACGGGCAAAGATAGCATTTCGGAACGCATTTTCAGAGGCCAATTCGAAGGCGGAAAAATCAACATTTGTTTTTCCGATTCGCCACAACCATCTTTACCCATTCTCGTAAGTAGCACAGTTACTCAAAATTTTCGCCTATCGTCCCTGCGTTTACATAAGGAATATGCTTTTGATAAAATCCATGATGATGCGCAGGATTTTTGGTTTCTGGCAAGGCGCTTGAAACGAGTCGTAGCAGCGCTACGACCGTTTTAAGCAACGCAGCCAGGGGCCAAAAAAACAAGCATTAGATTGGATTTTATTGAAAGCTTATTCCTAGGCTCTTTTTCAATCAATTGCGTACTTTCGCCCTGCTGCAAAGCCGCAACAACGTAAAATGCTGATGGAAAACGCAAAAATTCTCTGGGTCGACGACGAAATCGAACTGCTCAAACCCCATGTCAAGTTCCTCGAACTGAAAGGCTTCCAAGTCTCAACGGCCTCCAACGGCTTCGATGCCATGGAACAGGTCCGCGCCGAATCCTTTGACATTGTTTTCCTCGACGAAAACATGCCGGGCATGTCCGGCCTCGAAGTGCTTTCAGAAATCAAAGTCCTGCACCCGCATCTTCCCGTGGTCATGATCACCAAAAGCGAGGAGGAACACATCATGGAGGATGCCATCGGCTCCAAGATCAGCGACTACCTCATCAAACCGGTCAATCCCAGCCAAATCCTGCTCGCTTGCAAAAAGATCCTGCAAAACAAGCAACTCGTCAACCAAAAGGTCAATACGGGCTATCAGCAGGATTTCCGCAAGATCGGGATGCAATTCTATGAGAAGAATGACTACAAAGACTGGATCGACATCTACAAGAAGCTGAGCCACTGGGAAAAGCAGATGGAAGACAATGAGGATCAGAGCATGCTCGAGGTCCTTCATAATCAAGTCGTGGAGGCAAATCTCAACTTCAGCCGAACGGTGATGGACAATTACCTCGACTGGGTCAACAGCGACGACCTTGACGAGCGCCCCATTCTCAGCCCGGACGTATTGCCCCAATCTGCATTCCGTGACATCGGCGACAAATACGAAAGCGTGTTTTTCATCTTGGTGGACTGCATGCGCCACGACCAATGGAAGGAACTCGAGCCGCTGATCTCCGAATACTACTACATCGAAAGCGAGCGGCATTATTACAGCATTTTGCCCACCGCGACGCAGTATTGCCGGAATTCGATTTTTGCAGGCTTGCATCCCGGTGAAATTCAGCAGAAATACCCCCGCTACTGGAAAAATGACAACGAAGAAGGCGGCAAAAACCTCCACGAGGAAGACCTCCTGCGCGAGCACATCACCCGTCGCCGCCTCAACGCCAAGTTTTCATACCACAAAATCCTCACCAACGACGAGGGATTTTCGCTGAATGAAAACTACAAAAACCTGCTGAAAAACGATTTCAACGCAATCGTCTACAACTTCATCGACATGCTCTCCCATTCGCGGACGGAGGTCAACATCATCCGCGAATTGGCACCCACGCCAGCGGCCTACCGGGCGGTTTCACGCAGTTGGTTCGAGCATTCGCCGCTCTTGGAATTGCTCAAAAAGCTCGCACAACACAAAGTCAAAGTGGTGATTACGAGCGACCACGGCACGGTGTATGTCAATCGCCCCGTCAAAATCATTGGCGACCGCGAAACGACGACCAACTTGCGCTACAAGCAGGGCCGCAACCTCAGCTACGACAATGAGAAGTTCCTTTTCACGATCAAGCACCCCGAGGAAGCCAAATTGCCCAAGATGAACATGAGCTCCACCTACGTGTTCACGAGCGAAGACTATTTCTTCGCCTATCCCAACAACTACAATTACTACGTCAAATTCTTCCGCGACACCTTCCAACACGGCGGCATTTCCATGCATGAAATGATCGTGCCGTTGATCGACCTGGTCCCGAAGAAGTGATAAGTGAATAGTGAAAAGTGAAAAGTCGGGTAACCGCTGTTGACTTTGCGTCCTTCGCGAACCGGCGCCTGTCCCGCCTGCGGGGCGCACTTTGCGTTTAAGTCAGCGTTGATCATACCCCACGGACCGTGGGCCGGTAGCAGCTCCTCCTTTGCGTCCTTCGCGAACGTTGGCGCCCGGCGCCTGTCCCGCGTGCGGGGCGTTTAAATACAAAGCTTTCAACCCCAACAATGCGGAAAACTCGTGTTGGGCATTCGCTGCAATGCGATTACCTTTGTATTTATGCACAGGACAATGCTTTGACATGGGGCAACCGCTGACCCAAAACGACGTGACATCCATCGAGACCCACGATCTCGACGATGTGCGTTTGGCTGCTGCCAAAATACTGGAGAGCTGCGGTTCTCACAGGATTTTCGCATTTTACGGCACCATGGGCGCAGGCAAAACCACCCTCATCAAATCCATCTGCGAATTGCTCGGCAGCGAAGACGTGGTCAAAAGCCCGACGTTTTCCATTGTCAATGAGTACGATAGTCCCGCAGGAAGCATTTTCCACTTTGACTTCTACCGAATCGAGAACCTCGCAGAGGTCTTTGACATTGGCTTTGAAGAATACCTCGCATCCGGCAGCTATTGCTTCATGGAATGGCCTGAGCTCATCGAGCCGCTTGTTCCTGAAGAAGCCGTCACAATCAACATCACGGTCACGGGGCCGGAACAAAGAAAGATCACAATTGCAATGCATTAAGGCATGGGGAAATCTAAAATAGGCGGCGGAATACTTGGCGGACTCAATCCCACGGCTTGGGCGGTTCCCATGGAAATGCCCACCAAGGTGCGGCGGGAAAAAAAGGTGATGCGCATTGGCGTACCCAAAGAGTCGGATCCTTCCGAATACCGCGTGGCACTCACGCCTGAATCCGTCGGCATCCTCGTCGCCAATGGCCACGAAGTATTTGTCCAAAAAGGCGCGGGCGAAGACAGCAGCTATCCCGACGGTGCCTACAATGCCGCCGGTGCCCATCTTTGCTACACGCTCGAAGACATTTATACCAAAGCAGAGACCATTGTCAAGGTTTCTCCCCTTTCCACCGACGAATTGGAAATGCTGCGGCCGCATCAAACGCTGATTTCGGCGGTGAACATGGGCAGCATGAGCGCGGAACATATCCGCACGATGAGCCGCAAAAACATCCTGGCCATCGGCTTTGAATTTTTGCAGTCCGGCGACGGCGAATTGCCACTCGTGCAAAGCATGAGCGAAATCGCCGGTGTGACCTGCATCCACATCGCCTCCGAATTGCTGAGCAAGCATACGGGCGGCAAAGGCCTCCTTTTTGGCGGCATCACGGGCGTACCGCCTGCGGTGGTGACCATCATCGGTGCCGGCACCGTGGGCTTGGGCGCGGCGCGTACCGCCTTGGGCATGGGCGCCACCGTGCGCGTGATCGACGAGGAAGTGCATCAACTCCGCAACCTGGAGCAGGCCCTTGGGCAGCGGATTCAGACTGCGATCAGCCTTCACAACTACATCGAGGATTTTGTTTTGAGCAGCGACGTCATCATCGGCGCCGCCTTCAAGCCCGGCCACCGCGCCCCGATCGTAGTCACCGAAGACATGGTCGCCAACATGCGCGAAGGTTCGGTCATCGTCGACGTCGCCATCGACCAAGGTGGCTGCGTGGAGACGAGCCGCCCCACCACGCACAAGCAACCGAGCTTTGTCGAGCACGATGTCATCCATTATTGTGTGCCCAACATCGCCTCGCGCGTGCCCGCAACCGCATCCGCAGCCGTGAGCAACATCTTGGGGCCTTTGCTCATCAAAGCAGGCGACATGGGCGGCATGGAGCAACTCATGAAAATCAACGAAGGCGTGAAACACGGGGTGTACATCTACCGCAGGCATTTGACGAAACGTTCGATGGCCAACATTTTTGGTCTCGAATTCATGGACATCAACCTGCTTGTGGCGAGCACGCTCTGAGCAGCTAAAATGTTGCAGATTAAGCGTTCAACGTTGCTAAATTCACGGATTCAGACGAATTTTATCCATTGGCACACGTTTTGCAACGATATTTGTGGATTAATACCGAAAATCAATTTTATGAAGAAAATCTCACTCATCGCAGCGTTCCTCACAGTCCTCTTTGTTTCCGGATGGGCACAAAAAGCCACCGAAGGGACTGAAAAATCTCCCCTCGGCACCGATGGCAAATGCTTGACTGTCGAATTGACAGGTCAGCAGAAGAATGTCGAGGCCGTCATGGAAGACAAATTCAAGAAGCTGAAAGGCAAAAAGGAAAAAGGCTACGAAGCGTTCAAAGCGCAGGTCTTTCCTGAAATTTCCTCCAACATGATCGACATTTACTACAAAGTCGAAACCAAGAAGGAAAATGAAAGCAAGGTGATCCTGTTCCTTTCGACGGGTTATGATAACTGGTTGAACCCAACCGATCATGCCTCCGAATTGAACAATGCCAAGAAAATGCTCGAAGGTTTGGCAAAAGAAGTGCGCACCTACGAATTGAACTTGGCCATCGAAGCCCAAACAAAAGTATTGGAAGGCGAAGTGAAAGAGCAAGCCGACCTCGAAAAGGAATTGGCCAAATTGGGTTCCGATCTCGAAAAACTCCAAAAGGAAATCGAGGAAAACAAGAAGACCCAAGAGCTGAACAAGAAGACCCAAGAAGAGCAAAAGAAGACCATCGAAAACGAGAAAAAGACCCTCGATGAACTTCAAAAGCAACTCGGGCAGGTCGGAAGTAATTGGCAGTTAGCGCTTAGCAGTTAGCAGTTAGCAGTGGAAAATGGGAAATGAGCGATTGTTCATTTCCCATTTTGCTTCACTGTCAATGGCTTAGGGCAAACTCGAACGATTCATTGCGGACTTTGCGAACCTCTGCGGCCTTTGCGTTTCAAAAAGACAAAGGAAAACGTTAAGAACGCATGGTTCGCAAAGTTTTCGAAATGGGTTCCTTGGTTTTCGTTTTCAAATGCTCCAAACAATGACTAAAAAAACTTCTACCTTTCTCACTACTAACTCCTTATCCCCTTCCCTCCGATCTTCGCCTTGAGCCAATGCACGACAAATACAAAATTGTCGGCGCGGACCTGCATGCCGCCGCTGAGGTAGGCCTGCACATTTTCGAGACAACGGGCCATTTCCTGCAGAATCTCCTCTTTACCGGCCATGCCGATCATTCTGCCCATGTGGTCGCCCAGGATGCGTTCGATTTCGTAGGCGGGTGCCTTCTTTTGCCATTGTCGCCGCCAAGCGCGCAACAGGGTCGCAATCGCATCCAAATCTTCCTGTTCCCAGGCAAAAATCAGCAGAAAGGTCTTGCAGGCTGCTTGATAGTTGATCCGTCCCGCCGGATTCTCGACCACCTCCTTGGCGTAGCGTTGCGCGCGGCGCAGGTCGCCTGCCATCCAAAATACAATCGCAAACAGGTAGCGAATGTAGGCCAAAGTCGCCGCAGGCGTGCTCTCCGCATGCGCCCGCAAGCCCGCGAGCAGGTAGCTCATGTGTGTGCGCAGTGGCGCCACATCCCCGCTCAGCAATGTGTACGTGCAGATATTCGTCGCGAAATTGAGGAAAATACTGCGTGCAACATTGTCTTGATTCGCCTTGATATTCAGCAACTTCAACGTCGCAGCCAACGAAGCCTCGTATTGCCCGATGGCATTCAGGCAAGTCCCGTAACCACCAAGCGAAAACACATAACGCACGGTTTCCTCGGCGATCAGAAACGGATGCTGTTCAAACAATTGCAAGGTCTTTTCCAATACCAAGGCGCGGTTGGCAAAGTCGAGCTGCTGCATCCGGATCACGTTCCAGATGCGGTGCTTGAGGGATTGACCGCGAACCGGCAAAGCCTCATCGGGCAGCGACAGTGTAGGGTGGCGTTCGATTTCCGCAACAAGCTCCGGCCCAAAATGCCCCGACTGCGAACTTTTGTCCAATACAGCATTCAAGTCGCGGTCGTGCAGGTTTTTGAGCTGTTGCAGCAATTCGAGCTTTCCAAAGGCAAGGCTGCGATCGGCCACCACGGCTTCGCGGCGCTGCTGCAGGGTTTTGACGGGCGCCACAAAAGGCAAAGCCACCAATTCGTAGTCGGCCAAGGCCCGCAAGGCATCCAATCGCTCCTCCACCACGGCAATTTCCCGCGCTTGCTCGATCCGCTTCATCGCAAAATGGTACAACGACCGGTCCAACAGGATGCGAATCTCCGTCAACCTATTCTGCATCAGCGTTTCCGGGTGCTCGTCATACACCGCAAGCATGCGCAAGAGCAAGTTGGTCAGATGGTTTTTGGCTTCGGAGAAATTGGCGAAGTCAAAGGCGGTCTTGAGTGCAGCCTCGTTGTAGGTCTTCTGCCCTTCGATCGCGCGGTAGAGTTGCACGTATTTGAGATCGCTCCGTTTCCCGCGCACGCGCGCAAACCGCATGAAATTGTCCTTGTCTGCCTTGGACATCGAATGAATCAATTCAAACAGGAATTCAGAATTTTTCATGAAAAATCAACCCGAAAAAATCGGCCATGGAAACAGACCAATCATTTGATAATGATTGCATTATTTTAGATATTCTCCAAAAGCAAAACTTATTTTTTATCGAAACTGGCTTGAGTTCCAGCGAGGGATGGGGCAAATTCGTATCGTAGCCTGAAACGGTTGCCAGATCGGTCCGCGAGACCCGTTCTTTCGCAAAACGTAAAGCATTGACAAAATTCTATACTGTACCCGGTTGAATGCCTAATTGTACACCAGCCGCCGGCGGCTGGGAACATGGAGATAGTATGGAGCAGGTGCGAATCCTGCAAGCAAAGGTCTCTATCTGTCGCGACGGATGGGGGCTTTTGTTTTGTGGCTATAGCGAAGGGGGCATTGACGGTGGCAAGGGGTGGGTGTGAGGCAATAGCGAAGGGGCGCACGTTCGCAAGGCGGCTCACACGTGAACTGCGCCCCTTCGCTAATTCTCACACTCCTCACTCTCAACGCATTCACAGCCGTCACCCTTAAAACCTCGGGTGCAGCCTTCTTGATGGCCTCTTCAAGGCCGGCTTTCATGGTCATATGGCTCATGTGGCAGGTTTCGCAGCTGCCCATCAGTTCCAATTCGACGGAGAGGTCGTCGTGGATTGCGTGGATGCGCACATCGCCGCCGTCACTGCGGAGGTAGGGCCGCACCGATTCCAGTGCCTGCTCGACACGTTGCCACAAACTGCTATTTTCGTCGTTCATCATTCTATTGTACCTGCATCTGTACCTTGGCTGTCGGAGGCGTCTGCGAATTGCGAATCGCCACCTGCCTTGCCACTTCGGCTGCAACACTTGCAAAAGCCTTCCCTGTTGGCGAATCCATATTCAAGGCGGAAGGATTTCCTTCATCACCCCGCGTCCGCACATCCTCGACCAATGGAATCTGCCCCAACAGCGGAATTCCCAAGGTTTCGGCGAGTCTCGCGCCTCCATCCTGCCCGAAAATGAAATATTTCTTATCCGGAAGGTCCTCAGGAACAAAGAACGCCATATTCTCTACAATTCCCAACAACGGGACATTGACTTGTGGCGTACGGAACATCTCCGCGCCTTTGCGGGCATCGGCGAGGGCGACCTTTTGCGGTGTCGTCACCAACACCACACCCGTCACGGGCAATTGTTGCACGATGTCAAGTGCAAATCCCCCGTTCCGGGCGGCATGTCCAGGACGAGATAGTCGATTTCGCCCCATTCGGTGTCGAAAATGAGCTGTTGCAAGGCTTTGCTTGCCATCGGCCCGCGCCAGACAATGGCATGCTCGGCCGGCACGAGGAAGCCGATCGAATTGACCTTGACGCCATGGCGTTCGATGGGAATCATCAGGTCGCGGTCGCCGACTTTTTGCACCATCGGCACCTTCCCTTCGAGTCCGAACATGATCGGCACGCTCGGACCGTAGATGTCGGCATCACAAAGCGCGACCCGTGCCCCGCTTTGAGCCAGGGAAACCGCCAAATTGGCCGCCACGGTCGACTTGCCGACTCCGCCCTTGCCCGAAACGACGGCGATGATGTTGCGCACGTTGGGAAGGCGGTCTTGACGGGCCACCGTCGTGACATTCGCCGTCATAAAAGGCTCAACAACAGCACCGGGATGCACATATTTCTGAATCGCCGCGATGCAATCGGCCTTGATCTTCTCCTTCATCGGACAAGCCGGCGTCGTCAACACAACTGTAAATGCCACCTTGAGTCCGTTGACGGAGATATCCTTGATCATTCCAAGGGTTACCAAATCCTTTTTCAAGTCCGGATCTTGGACATGCCGAAGGGCTGAGAGTACTTTTTCTGCGGAAATCATGTTGCAATGCTCAATCGAGTCGCTAAACTAACGGTTTTTGATGGGATAACCCGTTTGAAACGATAAGGTTCCGTCATCTTCCTCGCATCATTTCAATTCAGCCAAAATCGTGCCCATCCAAGATTTCAATTTTCAGATCAAAAAGGGCAGGAAATGCTCCCCGGCTTTCAACCGCATCTCTTCCAACCCTATCTGAATCAACACTAGGGTTCAATGCCACAAAAAGTGCAACCACCAAAGTTCCGCTTTTAATACTTTGCCGATGCCTGCACTTTTCCTTGTTTGAACCCTTAGGTGCCTTCCCAATCAAAAAACTGGGTCCAAGGCAAACGATTCAGGAACCATCAAATCAACTAGATTCGGCCCGGTGCCAACCTGATGAAAAGACGGAACCAATACGTTAGGACCAAATCGAGCGCAACCCATTTTACTTGACAGCGTTTCGGATGGAATATGCAGAACTGGATAGATATTCCTATTTTACATCCGAATAATTAAGACATCATCATTTCTAGCTTATGAAAGAACGTTTTTCACCACTAAAACTCTTGCTTTGCGGTTTGACGGTCGCAGGCAACCTGGCTCTGATGGCCCAGCCATGCACTACACCATCGGCGGTAACAGCCAGCCCCATGGTAATTTGTCTGGGCGGGTCCTCTGACCTCAATGCCATTTCCACAGGAAACAACATCTCTTGGTATACGGTCCCTTCCGGTGGCGTTGCACTTGCAACCGTGGCGAGTGGGGCAAACTATACGGTAACACCCGGTGGCACGACGACCTATTATGCCGAAGGCGTTGCAGGAGGTTCATCAGGCACGCAAACCTTCAATTACAATGGCAGTTCGCAGTCATTCACTGTCCCTTCAGGGATCTATTCGATTCATATTCTGGCCAAAGGGGCGAGAGGGGGAACCAACACGAACGACTCAACTTCCTGTGGCCTCATTGGTGGATTGGGCGGATCGGCTGAAGGCGATTTGGCGGTTACTCCTGGTGAAGTCTTGACAGTTTACGTCGGCGGCCGCGGAAAACCGGGATCCGTGGGAGGATTCAATGGTGGCGGAATAGGTTGTTCCAATACCGCCACCTGCGCAACCGGCGGCGGCGCATCCGATGTGCGCCAAGGTGGTACCGCTTTGACCAACCGTGTCGTCGTAGCTGCCGGTGGAGGTGGCGCAGAATACTCTGCCTGCAACGGAGGTGGAGGAGCTGGGGGTGGACTGAATGGAAACAATGGAACCGAAAGCGGAACTTCCGTCAAAAATGGTAGAGGAGGAACGCCCTCCGCCGGAGGGATCGCAGGCGTAGGAAACTACAACGGGCAACCAGGCACCCTCGGACTTGGCGGAAATTCGGGCAATCACCCCAATGGGCATGCCGGCGGTGGCGGAGGCGGTTACTACGGCGGCGGGGGAAGCTCCGAAGACGGCCATGGTGGCGGCGGATCCTCTTACCTCGGCGGGGTAACCAATGGTGTCACCGCTACAGGGGTACAAACAGGTGACGGCCAAGTCGTATTTACTTGGATCGCCAGCAATTGTACTCCTTCACCTCGGGTTCCTGTCACCGTTTCCCTTGACAATGTGGCTCCTACGGCAGTTTGCCAGCCCATCAGCGTGACCTTGGATTCCCAAGGAAATGGCAGCACAACCGCAGCAGCCGCCGACGGCGGAAGCACCGACAATTGTGCCGTCGATTCCCTTTCGCTCAGCCAAACGGCTTTTACCTGCGCCAATGCCGGGACAAGCACAATCATCCTGACCGTATTTGACGGCAATGGAAACACCTCCACTTGCGCAGCATCGGTCACCGTAACCGGAGGCAATTTTGCCGGTTCCACATCGGTGGACACCACGAGCTGCGGCTACAATGTCTCCTGCGCAAATGCCAGCGACGGCGTCGCACATGCAGCAGGAAACGGTGGTTGTGCCGCATATACCTACCTCTGGAGCAACGGGGCCACGAGCGCCACTGCAACCGGACTCGCCGCCGGCATGCATTACGTCACGATGACAGAT
Source organism: Bacteroidota bacterium (assembly GCA_016718825.1). NCBI lineage: Bacteria > Pseudomonadati > Bacteroidota > Bacteroidota bacterium. The sequence goes on from JADKCL010000004.1 coordinate 283,983, forward strand.
GCGGGAGGCCTTACCTATCTGGACAGCGTATGGCTTTCTGCACCACCTGCAATTCAGGTGACTGCCAATACGAGCCCCAGTTGTGCATTGAATGCCAGTGGAGGCATCAACATCTCGGTGGCAGGGGGCAATGACTGCTTGGGTTACACCTACCTTTGGAGCAACAGTGCATTGACGGAAGACCTCACCAATGTCGGCGCGGGGTCCTACTCCGTCACGGTTACCGATGCATCAGGTTGCACAGGCACCCAATCGTTTACCGTCGGCGCATTGCCTGCTCCCGTCCCGACATTCACCCAATCGGGAAACCTCCTGACAGCTTCGCAAGCATGGCCCACCTACCAATGGTTGATGAATGGAAGCAACATCCCCGGTGCCACCAACATGACCTATACAATCGCGCAAACCGCCTCATATTCCTTGAGGGTCACCGACTCCGTCGGTTGCGAGGGAATCAGCGATACGACTACAGTCGTGGGTATCGATGCCCAAATGGGACAATGGTCCGACTTGGCGATCTTCCCCAATCCGACAACCGGCCAATTCACACTGGAAACAGGAAATCCGATCGGCTTCCCTATTCAAGTCCTGATCCGGGACATGTTTGGACGCACCCTTCGAATGGAAAATCTCCAAGATTTGGGCCAACGGCAGACGTTTGACATCAGAAACTTTGCGGCAGGAAACTACATGGTGGAAGTCACTTCCGACTTGGGACACCGCAAGGTATTCCGGCTCGTGGTGCAGTAGCCTGTTCGGCAGCCTTTCAAAAAGCCCGCGGATTTCGGTTCGTGGGCTTTTTGTTTTGTTTCATAGGAGCTATTCTTTCGCAAATCCATCACGGGATCAATTCCTTGGGAAACTGACACCAGAGGACCCAAAACGACGCTACGGTCGTCAAGGGTCAGTTAAAAGGCGATCAAATCCAAGTTGGTCTCCCACGACACTTACAACTTCCACCAAGCCTAAAACTCCCAACAGCGCATAAGCATCCTTCCAAACCTTTGGCGTTTCCCCTGCTGCCTTTCCGGGATTGTCACCTTCGAGGAATGCCTGCAAGGCTTCATCATTTCGATGGTAATAGCCGAATGGACTTGGTCCAAGGCCACCTTTGTACCGCACCTCCGATCTTCCACCCCCTACCGCCCATGGCTCACAATCTTCCCGTCGCTCATTTCGATGGTGCGGTCGCTTTGGCGGGCGAAGTCCAGGTCGTGGGTCACCGCGATGATCGTTTGATTGTACACCGTGCTCAATTCCTTGAAAATGTCGAACACGATCCCCGCATTTTTGCTGTCGAGGTTGCCGGTCGGTTCGTCGCCCATGATCATCAAGGGATCGTTGATCAAGGCGCGGGCAATGGCCACACGCTGCTGCTGCCCGCCGGAGAGCTTGCTCGCCTGCTTGAGCGCCTGATCCGCCAAACCCAACATTTCCAGCTTTTGGTAGGCCCGTTCCTCGATTTCCTTCCGCGAATATTTACCCAACTTCAAGGCCGGAATCATCACATTCTTCAGGCAGGTGAATTCGGGCAAAAGGTAGTGGAATTGAAAGACGAAGCCGATTTTTTCATTGCGAACTGCCGCGAGCCGGTCGAGCTTTTTGCCGCTGAGCACTTCGCCGTCGATCATCAAATTGCCTTCGTATTCGGTGTCCATGGTGCTCAGGATGTAGAGCAGGTCGATTTCCCGCAGCCGGATTTCCCCACAAGGGTGAGGAATTCGCCACGGTGCGCCTCGAAGCTGATGTCGTCGAGCACCTTGATCTTGACCGGATCAGTGAAATATTTCCCGATGCCCTTGGTCTCCAAAATGTTTTCGCGTGTGATCATTTTCTGAAAATGGCTACAGGATCCACTTTTGCGGCTTTGCGTGCAGGTAAAAATCCTGCCAAACTGGTCACGATCAAGCCAAACATCGTGGCCATTCCGAAATACATGGGTTCGAAGCGAATCGGGAAATAACCGATGTCACCGCCGACATAAACCTTGGACAACAGCGTCACAATCAGGCTTCCCAAACCCCAGCCCATCATCACGCCGATGACGCCGATGAGCAAGGCCTGCATCATAAATATTTTGGTCACATCCCATCCGGAAAAGCCCATAGCTTTGAGGATCGCAATGTCGTTCATCTTTTGCATGATGGTCATATTCAGGATATTGTAGATACCAAATCCGGCGACGAGCAAAATCGACATGCTGATACTGAAGGCCATCACGCGGCGGATACGGTTGGCGGCCATGGCCGACGAATTGGCCGTTTCCCAGTCCTCGACGTCGTAACCCGTGGCGCTGCGCAGTTCCGGGATATAGGTTTTGGCCTTGTTGGCGTCCTTGACATTCACAAAAATGTCCGTAATATAACTTGGTCCTTGGCGCAGCAATTGTTGAGCCGTCGCAATATTGATATAGGCCTTGGTCTTGTCGATGCTCGTGATGCCGGTTTTGAAAATGCCGATCACCTTTAGATTCTTGGAAACGCCTACGGCGCTGCTCACCGTAATATTGTCCCCAACGCGTACGTTCAGCTTCTTGACAATTCCTTCGCCGAGGGCAATCCCGTCTTGTCGCGTTTCGATGGCTTTGATATCGCCCTCCAACATACTCGCCGTCAGGTTAAACATCGCATCCTCTTCCCGCACATCGACACCAGAAACACGGCCTGTCACTTGTGCTTGACCATTGTTGTAGAAGACATTGACGGCAACATCGGGCGTCACGGCGGTCACGTAGGGCAATGCCTTGATTTGCGCCATCACCTGATCCGGATTCACAATCTTCTTGCTCTGATTCGTGATTTTAGGGTTGAGAATGACCGCTGCCGAATTGCTGTCGCCCGCAGGCACTTCCGCAATGGGCGCACTCATCGCATCCTCGCGGTACACCCGCAGGTGCGGGACGGTCTTGAACAGCGATTCGGTCGAATAGCGGTCAAAGCCTTTCATCAGCGAATTCATGAAGATAAAGATGCCAATGCCCACCGTCACGCCCATTGCCGCCATCAGAATCTGACGCTTGCGGGTGACGAGGTGCGTGACCGCAATCTCCGAATTCACCTTGTGTTTGACATTTTTTTTCATTTGAGTACGTCCGTAATGATGGCTTCACCTTCCTTCAATCCTTCCAGAATTTCCACCCACTCACTCGAAACAAAGCCGGTTTTCACGACCTGTTTCACTTCGCCTTCCTCGCGTTTTACCCGCACGATATCGCCGTAAGTCAAGTAATTGCGGGGCACGACGAGCACCTGTTTGCGCTGCCCGGTCTCAATATTCGCTTCCAATTGCGTACCCGAAATCTTGAAAAACAGCGAATCGGTGAAGCTAGCCTCCACAAAAAACGATTGCGTTTGTTCGTCGAATGCAGGCCGTATCTCGCTGATTTTGGCCGCGATGCTGCGGTCATTGTCCACGTTCAGGCGCACCTGCGCAGGCTGACCCAACCGAATCTTGCTGATATTCCCTTCGTCCACACTGAGGCGGGCATGCAAGGTATCGGGCGTTCCGATTACCGCAATCACTTCACCGCGGCGCACGAAATCACCCAGCTGCTTGAAGCGACGGTACACTTTTCCGGAAAGGATGGCCTTCACCGCATTGTTCCCCGCAAGCACTTGATTGACATCACTTTGGGAACGTTGCACGACCACCTGCTGATTGGCTTGGCGCTTCAGGTTGGCGAGTTGCTGCTTGAGTGACTCCAAGTTTGCGCGGCTGCTGCTCAATGCAAGTTGCGTATTTTCATATTCCAGCTTGGAAACGCTTTTGCCTTCCCACAATTTGCGGAAACGCTCGACCTGCAATTCGTCCTGCTTGACCTTGTCTTCCGCCGCCGTAATATTGGCCTCCACTTGCCGCAAGGCCGGCGCATCTGCAGCTGCATTGTCCTTGGCAATGGCGAGCAATTGCTGCGCACTCCCCGAACTGATCTTGTTTTGTGGGTTGTCGATCACGGCGAGGACATCGCCCGCCTTGACCAAATCACCTTCCTCAATGCCCAAAGCGATCAAATAACCATCATTTTGGGCCGTGAGATTGTATTGATATTCGGGTTCCAAAATACCCGTCGCAAAGACAAACTCCGTAATGTCCCGGCGTTCAACCTTGCTCTCCTGCTGCTTCTTGCCGCAAGATGACAGCAACACCACCGCTGCTGCAAAAAATAGAATATTCAATTTTGATTTCATGTCTGACAAAAGGTATTCATTCTTCAAAAAGAAATGCGTCCGTCAAAACCATCACACCGCATCTCCAGATCCAAAACTGCTAACTGCTAATTACTATCCGCTAACTGATTCAACCCCAACTTATTCAACTGCAATTGCAAATTCCACTCCGCATTGATTTTGGACAGGATGGCATTGGTTTTATCGGTGAAAGCGGTCAGCAATTGGTCGAGCGACAATATGCCTTCGAGGTAATTGTTGCTGCTCAAGCGGTAATTTTCCTCCTTGAGTTTTGCAATCGATTCGGCGTTGACCAAGGCTTCCGTCGCTCTCCGAATTTCCAAATCCAATTGCTGATTTTGCAACGTTTCCTGCAAGGCAGCCTGCTCGGAATTGATCTCTTTGAGGCGCAGATTGATGCGGAAGTCCTCGGCTTGCGACCATAATTTTGTTTCCGTCGGCAGGGGAACGGAGAGCTTGAATCCAACAAATCGCGAATCGATCCAATCGGCGCTGTTGAACATTTTTTCGTTGCTGTTTTGCTGCCAATTGAAGCCCGCCACGATGGAAAAGGTGGGCAGGAAAGCCAAACGGTTGGCGAGCAATTCGGAGCGTTGCACGGCCGTGGCATAAGCGGCTTGCTTGCGCAACAATTGGCTGTTTGCGGGGGTCGGATAGGCATTGGCTTCTACCGGTGCAAGGCGTTCGTACGTCAGGACCTCCTGCGGTGGCATCCCTAGCAATCCCTTGAGGCTCAAGATTTGCTGTGCCTTGCGTACTTCCAATTGCTGCACAAAATCGGACAAATTCGCACGGTTGACCTTGGCATTGTTGAGGTCCTGCAGCCGTCCAATGCCGGCATCGAAGCGGTTTTGCACCAGGGAAACGATGCTGTCGGCCGCCCGCAAATTGGCTTCGGCTGCCTCCTGTTGAGCCGTCACCGAGCCGAGGTTGCAATATGTGGTCGCAATATTCTCGTGCTGATTGCGGCGATTGAGCGCATTGGTGGTGGCGGTCAATTCGGCACTCGAACGTGCGCTTCCGACACGGGCCCAAGTGCTGGGATTCACGACATCCAATTGCGGCGCGATGGAAGCGACATTTACAAATTGCTGTCCAAAAGTCACTTGCCGGAAGGTCCCGGCAGGCCCACCAAAGATCTCCGCCGGCAGGAAGTTCACCGGCAACGCGAAGTTGTTGGTCGCGGTAACCGACGCAGTTCCGCGCAAATTCACCGTATTGGCGATGGCCGCAGCATTTTGGAGGCGAGCGAGTTCGGTTTGGGCATCGGCGCTTTTGGTGACCGCGCTATGGGCGTCGGCGTAAGTGAGCAGGTCATCCAAGGAATTGAATTCCAAGCCCTGCGCCGACGCGGGTTTGGGTGCGAGCAAGAGCGCAAGAAGCACAGGCAAAAGGCCGAGCATCCGGATGCACTTTCTTTGGGGGGATGGATTTTTCATCAGCATCGTAATCATCGATTTCGATGCAAGCTTACGCGTCTCCCGTGCGGGTGCCTATTGTTATGTATGTGAAGCGGACAAAATCGCAAGTGAAGCGGACAAGGTTGGAGCCCGCGACACAATGAGCCCGCGGCGTCCCGCCGCCAGGGCTATCCTGCAGCCAGCCTCCGGCTGAAAAATTCCGGAAATGTTGTACTCAGAAGCAAGTTGGGCCAAATTCACTGTATCACGATCATCGGTTTCGCCAGCCCGAGGCAGAAAATCAGAGGTCAATGAAAAGCTACCCAATGATACAACTTTCGCCAGCCGGAGGCTCCCGCTCGCGGGGCTGAATGCAGCGTCGGCGGTGAGGCCGGAGGCCTCCGCCTCTTTTTACAAAAATAATATCCATTTACTATTTATGTTCTCATTCAATCTAATTATATTTGCAATTCATCTAAAACCTTGAACCCAATGGCAAAAGTCCCCTATACGATTTCGGATATTCCCTACTTTGTTACCTTGACGGTCGTCGGCCACACGGATTTCTTCACGCGAATGGACTACCGTGAAGAAATCATTAAAAACCTTGAATTCTGCCAACGCAACAAAGGTCTGGAAATCTATGCGTACGTCCTCATGACCAACCACCTGCACATGATTGCAAAAGGAAAGGAAACCTCCCTCGGCGAGGCTTTACGCGATTTCAAAAGCTTTACCGCCAAGAAAATGATTGCCATGATGAACGAAAATCCCAAGGAAAGCCGCAGAGAATGGCTCCAAAGCAGATTTTCGTTCTTGTCGCGGATCCATGCCCGCGATGCCCGCATTCAATTCTGGGCGCGAGACAATTATCCCGAGGAAATCGAAACTGATTGGTTCTTCCGTCAGAAAGAAGCTTACATCCATGAGAATCCAGTTCGAGCTGGATTCGTGGCGCGACCGGAAGATTGGTATTTTTCAAGTGCAAGCCCAGACAGTCCGCTCACGGTTTGCAGGGTTTGAGGGAGCGCAGAGCCCGTGGCCACCGCCTCATCGAGCCCGCGGCGTCCCGCCGCCAGGGCTATCCTGCAGCCAGCCTCCGGCTGAAAAATTCAGCAAATGTTGTACTTAGATGCAAGTCCCGGCCGCATTCACTGTATCACAATCATCGGTTTCGCCAGCCGGAGGCAGAAAATAGAGGTCAATGAAAAGCTACCCAACAACACAACTTTCGCCAGCCGGAGGCTGGGTGCAGCGTCGGCGGTGAGGCCGGAGGCCTCCGCCTCATCGAGCCCGCGGCGTCCCGCCGCCAGGGCTATCCTGCAGCCAGCCTCCGGCTGAAAAATTCCGGAAATGTTGTCCTCAGAAGCAAGTTGAGGCTAATTTCACTGTATCACAATCATCGGTTTCGCCAGCCGGAGGCAGAAAAATAGAGGTCAATGAGAAGCTACCCAATAACACAACTTTCGCCAGCCGGAGGATGGGTGCAGCGTCGGCGGTGAGGCCGGAGGCCTCCGCCTCATTGAGCCCGCGGCCTCCGCCTCAAGCTAACCGGCCTCCGCCTCAAGCTAACCACTCCAAAAAACCGCCCACCTTCTCCTTGGAGATGGTGACCTCCTCCTCAAAAGGCACGGTCAACGTCAGCAGCAGCTTTCTCGCAAAATACTGGGTTGCTTCGCGGATCGCTTTGCGGCTCACCAAGTGCTGTCGGCTTGCGCGGTAAAAATCCGGGCCGGCGATTTCCTCGATGTCGCTCAATTTTTCATTCAACGCAAAACGTTGCCCGTCGAAGCGCAACAGCATTGTATTTTCATGGTGCAGGTAAAACAGCGCAATCTCCTCCAAGGGCACCGGAATGATCTTGTCTTTGTGGTGCACCAAGATGCGGTGTGGGCTCTGAACGGCGGGTTTGGGCGAAACAAGTTGTGCCAAAAGCGCCGAAAAATCAGGCGCAGCAGGACGCAGCTTTTCGAATTTCTCGATGGCTAGCCGCAGGCTGTCACGGCTATAGGGTTTGAGCAGATAGCCAATGCCATTCGCCTGAAAGGCCTGCAAAGCATATTGGTCATACGCCGTACAAAAGATCACCGGAGCAGTAGGTGCTACCTTCGAAAACACATCAAAACAAGTGCCGTCGCCCAGTTGGATATCGCTGAAAATCAGATCAAATCCGCCATTCGCAGCGAGCCATTCCGTTGCCTGCTTCACCGAACCCAAGGTCTGGATCACCTGCCAATCCGGACGCAGCGAATGAATGTCACTCGCAAGGTCCATGGCCATCATCGGCTCGTCTTCCAGGATCACAATTTTCATACCGGCAAGAGGTTGAAGGAAACGGAATATTCGGTGGCGGATTCTTGAATGTCAATTTCGCCATGGCCTAATATACGGCAACGGTGTTGCAGGTTGGAGAGGCCGCTGCCATTGCCTGCGGCATGCATTGACTTGGATTGGCGGTTGTTCCACACCGTAATCCTGTCTCCCACACGGGTAATGCGAATGCGCAAGGGCGCCTCCACGGTCATCGAATTGTGCTTTACGGCATTCTCGACCAACGTCAGCAGCGAAAAATACGGCAATTTGAACTCCGCCGCCGAAACCTCGGCCGCGCATTCGAAGTCAAGCGCCGAATGAAAACGCATTTTTTGCAGCTCAATATAGTCTCGAACCAAGCGCAATTCGTCGGAAAGTGTCACGTGATCGCGCGCCTCCTGCAAGGTCACCCGCAAAAAGTCACTCAGACGGATGATGTACGCCTCGGTCAGGGCTGGATCGCGCCGTGCAAGCGATTTAATGGTTCCCAATGCATTGAACAAAAAATGCGGATTCACCTGATCCTTGAGAATCTGATATTGCGTTTCAAGGCCGGTCATTCGCAGTTGCGCGTTTTCCTCGACCAAACGTGCCTTCGTTTCCGACAACATCCGCAGGTCAATCAAAACATAAATGATGGTATTGACCGCAAATGCATTCACATACCTGATCATCGCCAACCGCTCAGCCTGCGGCGGCAATTGCCCGTGCAAGACCTTCAAAATCACCATGGAAACGCTGATCATCAATCCGCCGATCAGGAAAATTTGCAGCCATTTCCACTTTCCCAGGCGCTGCATCCACGGCAAAAAGGCCAAATTCAGCGCCCAAGCCAACAAGGCAATCCCCGTTGTCGCCGGCAAAATCACCCCGGCATATTCCCATCCGATGCCCGATGCAATCAAAATCGGACTCGCCAAAGCCACGGCCAACAACGGCGCGGTGAGCAAGGCCATCTTCCAAAGGCTGCGATAAGGGATATGAATCGACTTGGACATCGGCGGCAAGGTAAGGAATTTTGCCGAAGCCCGTAAGTACTGAAGACTTGCTTTTTCCCCCTAAGTTCGATATCATTGGAATATGAATTCGCAAGAGACAATACAGGAGCAGAAAAAGGCACTTTTCCAGCGATTGGATTCAGTAGAAAGTCAGCATGTACTGACCTTGGTAAAGGCTTATCTGGATGAACTCGTTGCGCAAGAAGGTCTGACCGAAACCTGGACTGCCAAGGACCAAGCTGCGATCACCCGGGGATTGGCGGATCTCGATGCTGGAAAGGGCATTTCCTGGGAGGAATTTCGGAAAAAGTTTGCACAATATGGCGTTTGAAATTACGCTTGCTCCCGGAGTTGAAACGGAGGTGCAGGAAATTTTGGAATACCTCGAATCCGTTGCAGGACAAGCCTCAGCCAAAAGATTCATGCTTTCATTTGCAAACAAAATTGATCAAATTTCTCAATTCCCTCGTCAGTTTCCCGAATCGCAAAGGTTTGATGCTGCGCGCAAATGCATCGTTTATGGAACATTCATTCTCTATTATCGCATCAAGGGCAACGATAAAGTAGAAGTCGTTACCATAAGGCATGCAAAATCATCGCGGGTGTAATTGACATGGCGAAACTGTAAATCAGCATCCAGCGCTAGGAGAATAGGTTTGTCGCCAGTGGCGAGTGCTGAAAAGGGGGGGGAGGGGGAAGGCCCCACCACGAAGCCACCCGCGCACGCCCAGGATCCACAACAAGGGGGGAACTGATGCTGCCCCTCCCCTCAATTCAAATTCCGATACTCCGAAGGACTCATCCCCGTTTGGGATTTGAACAATTTGCTGAAGTGTTGCGGGTATTCGAAGCCCAATTTGTAGGCCACTTCCGCCACCGAAATATTGGACCGCAACAGGGTCACTTTCGCGCTTGAGATGATATGCCGGTGAATATGTTCCTTGGCACTGCTGCCTGTAGAGAGCCGCAGGAGGTCACTCAAATACGGACCCGACATATTGAGCGCCTCGCCACATTGTTTGAGGGTCGGAATCCCCTTTTCCATCAATTCGTCGGAGGCGAAATACGTTTCCAGGAATTTCTCGAAGCGCTGCACAAGATCGACATTCAAATTCGTGCGCGTGTAAAATTGCCTTTCGTAATAGCGGTTGCTGTACTTCAGAATTGTCTCCAAATTCTGCACAATCAAATCCTGCGAATGGCGGTCGAAGTTCTGATGAATTTCCGTCTCGATCTTCTCCACCAAATCATTCAAGGAAATTTGCTCCTTTTCAGAGAGGTGCAAGGCTTCCGTCACGTCGTAATCCAGAAAACCATAACTCGTGATCGTGCTCCCCAATGCCGAATTGCGTATCAAGTCGGGATGAAAAAGAATGGTCCAGCCGGAACTGCCTTCGTGCTCCATCGGATCCTCAAAGGAGACCACTTGATGCGGGGCAATAAACACCAACGCACCTTCTTCGAAATCATACGAATTACGGCCATAACGGAAGGTGCCATTGATTTTGCCCTTCATCGAAAAAAGGTACAAGTCACTCGTCAACTTGAGGTTAAGAATGTCCAGATCCAGCTTGGGCCATTCCCGGATGATGGTAATCAAGGGATGGGCAGGCTTCCCCAATCCTAAAAATTGATGGACTTCCGAAATGCTTTTGGTGTGAAAAAACTCAGCCATTTTTATTCCATTTTTCTGAATCTGCGATTTTTGTCCTGCGTGTTGCGCGCACAATTTTTACATCAAAATACCGTTCACGGCCGTGATCGGCTTGGGCAAATCCGATTCGCCAAGGGCATACAAAATTTCGATTTCAATGTTGCGGGTGATGGCCGTAATGGGAACGTCGCCAATCAAACCTTCGTAAGGATGTTCGCTGTATTCGCCGACCAATTCCATTTGAAAAAATACCCAGGAAATCAGGACGGAAAAGGGAATCGTCAGCCATACATTCAATTCCATGGTTTCCTTCAGCATGCCAAAAGGAAGCAAAAAGGCGAATATATTCACAAACAAACGCGCATAACTTGCAAATTGCCGTGGCATCGGAAACCCTTTGATACGTTCGTTTTTCCCCTGATGCTCAAACAGTTTTGTGATGTGGTTTTGCAGTTCAAACAGTCGAAAGTCTTCGATTTGGTTTTGCTCCAGCAACTGTTTCAAGGCCCGTGATTGGTTATTGAGCAAGGTCGATGCCATATTGGGCGAGGCCTCCACTTCCTTGATTTCGGCCTCCGAAAGGTATTTGGAGACATCCTTCGCGAATTCCAAATTGATCCCGAACTGTTGCCGGAAAACTTCCCGATACTGATTGTTCAGCTTCAAATTATGCTCCCAATCCATTCTTTTATGCCGCAGAAACCATTTGTGCGCATATAGCCATGCAATATGCCGTTTCAGGATTTGGCTTTTGGCGGCCTTTGCCTCATCATTTTCGGCAGGCAAATAGGAACTGAGCATGGCAACCAACGCACGGCTATCGTTCGTGATTGCCCCCCAATTCTTGCGCGCTTCATTTTGGCGCTCATTGGACGCATTGTTTTTGAAGCCGACATAAAACGAAACCGCAATACCCAATACAGATACCGGCAAAAATGGAATCGCCAACCATTCGAAATGCAAAAACTTAAATGCGCAGACCACCACCGTCGACCATACGATGAACAGGATCACCGGCACAATCGAAAACTGCACTATGGCCTTTACAGGAAGATTTTTCGTGAGCATGCTGTGATATTATGCAATCGTTTTGGGGTTTCCAAATTGTGATGAGCGGAATGATTGCCAGTTGGAATCTAGTACATCGTTCAAGAAATCGCTGGACTTCACTGGTGGTCGTGATGTGTGACCCCTCTGGGGTCGATTCACTGCGCGCTCCGTGTTGCTATAAAGGTTTGACCCCGCCGCGGCGGGTCCAGTTGCCGGCACTGAGTTGTTCTAGGACCCCAGAGGGGTCTCACCTTTATAGAATAAGATTCCCCAAGATTTTTTCCGTCCGCGGGCTCGGCCTGGGGCCGAGCCCGCGGACGATTGACATGCGTTTATACGCATAATTACCATACTTTACCCCCTACGGCGCATTGTAGACGGATTAACTGAACTGACCAACCTCTGGGCAGATACGAAAGCTCAATACCTAACCCCCGTCAACTGCTCCGACACATCCCAAAGCCTTTTCGCGATGGCCGAATCATTCGATTTTGGATTGGATTTGACGACAATGGGAAAACCACGCGCCTCAAAAAACTTCGCCGGACCAAAATAATTTCCTGGTTTGGCCTCCGGATCAACCGCTGCGCGCAATGTGGGAAGCGTACCCATTTCGACATGTTGCGCCAAAATATTCCCTAAAAACGCTGCCACGCCCGAATGCCGGTCCAATTCGGTTTTGGTCCAACCCGGGTGCGCGGCCGTCACAAGCGGATGATTTTTGTCGGATTGGAGCCTTTTGGCGAGTTCGTAGGCGAAATACAGGTTCGCAATTTTGCTGTCGGCATAGGCCTGACCGGTTTTGTACTTGCGCTTTTCCCAATTCAAATCCTCAAATTGAATGTCTCCCGTGCGGTGCGCAATGCTCGCCGTGGCCACAATCCGGGATTGCGGTGTCCTTTTGAGCAGCGGCATCAGGCGTCCGGTCAAGGCAAAATGGCCCAAATGATTGGTTCCCATTTGCAATTCAAACCCGTCCTTGGTCTTCGCATACGGACTCATCATGACCCCCGCATTGTTGATCAGGATGTCCAATTGCGCATAATCTGTGAGCAATTGATCCGCAAACGATTTCACCGAATCCAAGCTGCCCAGGTCAAGCTCGCGAATGTCGATGTTCGCCTTGGGATACCCCTCCCGAATGGCCTTGGCGACGCTTTCTGCCTTTTTTGTATTCCTGACCGCCATCACCACGCGCGCCCCCTTCTCGGCAAACACACGGCTCGCTTCCTTGCCCAACCCGCTGCTCGCACCGGTGATCACCACCACCTTGTTTTCCTGGCTCGGGATTTCCGCTGCCGTCCAATTTGAATTTTCCATATCTCCTGCTGATGAATAAATTGATGCTGCAAAGTTGGAGCCTCGCTAGGTAGGAAATCTAATGCTTTCGCAGAATGTCGAATACTTTTCGCTGAGGTTGCATTTCGTCATGTCGACCATTTTGTCATGTCGACCGGAGTGGAGGCGCTGCGAAGCAGTGCCGAAACGTAGAGGAGACATCTGCGAGCTCCGTAGCACCTTCTGCATCAGCGAAATGGATGACTAGTGCCCAGGAACCCCCCGGGGGGGGGGGCCCGGCGGGGGGGGGGGGGGGGGGGGGGGGGGGGGGGGGCGCGGTCCCAAAGAATCAAAACCAGGCCGCGCACGACCCAGGGGGTCCAACGTTTATAGAAAATTTCAGCCTCGACCCAGCGGGCCCTTTCAGTTTTCCCTGATAAGACCAATGGTACAGTGAGTTCGGACTTACAGTACTTGTGCGTCATCTGCTGCTTGCTACGAAACCGTAGATGTCTCGGCTTCATCCTCGGCGTCGCTACGCTCCTTGAGGATTCCGCTCGACATGACATGGCCCCCCTAAATCTGCCCGTTCAAATTCGCGATATAGGCCTTCATGATCTTCGAATAGAGAATATGCGTCATCTTGGCCGGATAGCGCGTGTTGGTCGCCCGGTCGAGGATGTAAAAGCGGCGCACATGCAATTCGCGGGGTTTGCCATCCGAACCGGTCGTCTTGTGGGTCTCCGCATCGAAATTAAAACAATACGGATAGGCTTGCAGATCAGCATACTCCGGCGTTTTCAGTTCCGCCGAATCCACGAGCGCATACTTGCCTTCGAAGGCCGTAAAGTTGGTACGCAGATAGGTATTGTAGCCGCCCTTGCCCTTCACCACGAGCAAAGTCCCGGGATGCTGACCAAATTCCGCCGGAATCGCCCCACTCTGCACGGTCGTCCGCCGCTCGGCCATCAGCCGGATGCACGACGAAAAACTGCCCGCCATCCACAGGAGCAACAGCAACAAAATCGGAAAGTACTTTCGATGAATACGGTTCATACCCTGCGATTTCGTGGTTTTTTCGGGGGAATTGCAAATGCGGGATTCGGGAAGCAGCACCCGGGGCACCGTCTTCAAATGCACCGCCACGCCGACCGCCGTAAACCAACACGCCACAAATCGGGATGAAAGGGGATTCGGCAACGGATCGGATGGAGGCTGAAACCATTCGAAGTGTGCCGCAAGGAAATGTCTCGCTCCCCAGCTATGAATTCACATCCCTACTGCAATGCCTTGAGGAATTCGAGCCACTGGATGTCATCCATCTTTAGGGCGTGGTTCAATGCCGCATAATCCGGAATTTTGTCCCATTCCGCAGATTGGATTACCTTCTCAAGCCAGATGCCTGCATACTTGATGAGGAAGGAATATCGGTTTGCCGCCGTGAGGACATGCGGATAGCTGCGGGTGGCAAGATATTCCGGCACTGTTTGGCCCCTGAATGTGCCAGAGATGTTCTCCAATGGAATCACACAAAAGTCGCGGGTGGGAAGCGTATTCGTGGGATCCTTCCAGATGACCCAAATGTTTTCCGGATGAAAACTGACGCGCTTCCCTTTTCGCTCGCAGGTTCCAACAACATAGAACAAATCAAGATAACACCGGAATGCCTCGGGAATTGCGCTCGTTGGGGCTAGCGTATCCAGGTAGGCATAAGGGTCGGCGGGGATTTCGTCGGCCGCTCCATCATCCTCGTAATAGTCGTCAAAATCGTCCATCCAGGCATACGTTAATTCCCCAATGATCGCTTTGTGGGACGCGAGGAAATCTGTCCCGGGTACCAAAGGCAAATAACGCCGGGAAAACCTTGCGGGATCATAAGCCTTCCTTTTTCCCTTCAAAACCTCTAGCAGCAGTGGCCAGACAATTTCTGTCCCGAATTCGCGATTGACACTTAATTCGGCCGTGTCCTGAAAGGAATAGCCTTGCTGGAAAAAGATATCCGCCAAGGGATCGCCTGCCGAGGTCAAACACGCGAGCTTCATACCAGGAATGGTACGCATGTTCCATTTCAGCTTGGGCAGGGCCGCATCCCATTGCGCTTCCAGATGCGCCATGAGCTCAGTCGCAAACGGATCCTCATACTTCAAGACGGGCCAGACTTCTTCCCCCGCTGTCCGGTAGGAAACAATACTGCGGCCGTACAACCCCTTGTCAAATACTTGTTGGTTGGAGGCATGTTGTAGGAAAGTGAAATTATTGGAGATGCCGAATTGTTGCGCAGGCAATTTCGCTGGATCAATCCGCAGAAATACCTCGCCGATCGTATCATCTTCCAGAGCGTTGAGGAACTGAATGCACATCGTTTTTTCGGGAGCGATTGCGAGTTTGTTGCCATTGATCTGCCAATCTTCTTGCAAAAAGACGGATTGAGAATGCGTTTGCCAGAGCAGCGTGGTTGGCAGATCAGGCGTTCCTTGCAAGGCCGATTGGATGGAATGGGATGTGGCAATTCGCTGTTTCCAATAAGCGGGCGCGGGGATCACCTGCTTCGCATCCGCGCCGTGGAGGGAGGCATCGTCATGCGCTGTCGCATTCCAATGGTATTCCTCGGAAAATAGTTGCGAAAAAAACAATTCATAAAATGTGTCCATCGGCAGGGGCGACGTCAATTGCTCATCCGTGTAAAGCTTTAACTGCTTGTGCTCCACTTGCTCCGCTAGCCAAACATTGAAGGAATGCGGCCGCAAATCCACCTTGAACAAATGTCGGGGCTCATCGTCAAAATACACATTGGTGAGTCTGGTTTTGACTTCATACCGCTGTGCATTCAGCATGATGGGCAGGGCTACTACCACCCATGTAAAGGAAAACATCAAATGGAGCAACTTTGATTTTGTCATCAGCGGAAATTTTTGAGTGACCTTTCATTGGATAACGGAGTTGCCGAAAAAAAGATACAAGTCTGAGCGGGTAGAGCGTTTGGCGTTCAGCCGAACAAGCTGCCATTGCTGGTGGTTTGGCCGATTTGGACGCTGGGAAAGGGGATTGCTGATGAGGATTTTAGGAAAAGGTTTACGCGGCTAGAGATAAAAGGTCACGCAGCTAGGCAAGCACGCCGCGCAAGTCATTTCGATGCGAAACGGCAAATCGTCAAGCGCTTGAAAACTGCCAAGTGCAAAAATTCTTGCCCCCCCAATTGCACTGCCCTTCGCTCAAATTCACCCTCCAATTCCGTAAATTTAGGGGGATGAAACATTTCGGATGGCTGATGCTGATCTTGTGTGCGGTACAATTGCCCGCGCAAAAGGCGCCATTGCCGCGCAAGACCGGGATTCTGATCGGAACATTCCGCTGTTTCGACCCGAACGGCTACCCTTCCCCGGGGTCGGGCACCGGTACCAATTCCACGACCACCTCCAAAATACCGACCCTTGCCGTCGAACGCACCTTGTTGCGCCACGCATCCATGCAATTCGGCATCGGCCTGGACTTTTTGACCCGTCCCAAGAACCCCATCCACCGAAAATGGGATACCCAATTCTTCACCGAATTCCGCTACTACATCCTGCTGCGGCGCGGCGGCCCGCTTTCGGGATTCTACTGCGGACTCTACCTCGACGTCACCCGTGAACGATGGATCTACCGCGCTGAAAACCAACTCGCCATCCGCCGCACCTTTGAAAACATCGGCCCCTCCATCGGCTACCAACACGCCATCGGCAAGCACCTGCGTTTCAACGAAGGTGTCACCGCCGTACACCACAGCGTCACAAGAGAAGACCACTTCACCCCCACCGGCGACTTCAGCAACAACTACCGCCTCGCCTACAAATGGGTTTCAGCCTATTGGTACGTGAAGATCGGGGTGGTTTTTTGATGGGGGGATGATCGACGGAGACAAAATCCCGTGAAAACAGTTCATTCACAACGGCCGCGGTCCCGGCTTGCGATAAACCTTCTCCAAATAGGCTTACAGGGACATTGGCGCAAACAATTCGAGCCGTACTGCGTCCCCGTCCATTACAGAAAATGCAATTCCATCTTCGGGATGGGCATAATGGGTGGCTTATTGAGCGGAATTGTGAACGGAAATTTTTGGGGGGAGCGGCATGAGGCAAAGGCGTCCCGCCGAATGCCGATCGAACATTTGCCTCCGGCCTGAAACCGAACCGGACGGGAGAGCAAATTGGTCAGAAGGCAATCAGAGGAGTTCAGTCTTTCCATTCAGCCAACTTAGACAAGTTAATTTCAGAAAAATCAAACTCGTCCAACGCCGAAATCCCAAAATCTTGATCTTCCAAAATGGATATTCTCCAAGCTTTTCCGATCTTTCAAAAATGAATCAGGGAATCTACGAAGAACTCGTCACGCAGCTTGTCACATCCAAACTTCAAGAGCTGGACAAAGACCAATTCGCCTTCAAGTTATCCAAACTTGACAAGGAAGAGGCCGCCATGGTTCTATCCAAGCATCTTTCACTTGCATTTCAAAATGCTATCAGCTGGATCAGTGGAGAGAATCGCCTAGAAAAACAAATCGAAATCGCCAACAAAATGATTCGCGTTCTCAAAGAGGAACTGCAAATCAAAGACTTTGAGGAGAACCTTGTTGAAATCGGTGGAAATCTACTGAAGGCCGTTTTTCAAAACTTCTACCTCCTTTGTGGATCTTGATGATTACCTTAAGGAGATTACTCCCTACACACGTCTGACGCACAGTGAGTTATTCACAGGTGGAAATTCTGGATTGTCACTCCAAAGTGAGCTAAAAAAGGAGATTCTATCCTCCAACCGAATTGACCTGCTCGTTTCATTTATCAAATTTAAAGGGGTCATAATTCTCGAAGAGGCGTTCAAGGAATTCGTCAAATTGGGAGGTGAACTTAGGGTTATCACAACAACTTACATGGGGAGCGTCGGATGCAAAAGAAATTCAATCCTGGCATCACTTGACAATACAAAAGTCAAGGTCTCCTACAACACTGAAATGAAAGGCTACATGCCAAGGCATATTTGTTTTTCAGAAATACCGGCTTCCACCGGCTACATCGGATCGTCAAATTTTTCAAGGACGGCCTTGACGGATGGTCTCGAATGGAATCGAAAGTTACAACAAAGAGGTTGGCCATATCATTGACAAATTTCAAAACCTTTGAATCCTATTGGCAAAACACAGAATTCGAGGATTTTAATGAGGCAAGAGATAGTGGAAAGCTATCGAAAGCACTAACTCAAGCACGTTCAAAGCCCGGCATTTCCGTTGATAGCACTTCATTTTTCGATCTGAAGCCCTATCCATTCCAGAATGAAATCCTTGAAATTTTGACAGTTGAGCGCGAGGTACATCAGCGCTTTAGAAATTTGGTCGTGGCCGCAACCGGCACGGGGAAAACGGTGATTTCAGCTTTCGATTTCAAGAACTTTTGCGTCAAAAACCCAAATGCAAAATTACTCTTCATTGCCCATCGCAAAGAAATACTTACGCAGGCGATGGGTACGTTTCGTGGAATTTTAAAAAACAACAATTTCGGAGAGCTCTGGGTTGATGGAAATGAAATTTCCAATCGCGAACATGTTTTTGCTTCCGTTCAAACATTAACAAATCGATTGTTGGATCTTTCAATCAGCGAAGATTTCTACGATTATATCGTAATAGACGAGGTTCATCATATTTCAGCAGCAAGCTATCGCCCAATTCTTAGTCACTTCAAAGCGAAAATACTTCTTGGCCTTACGGCAACACCGGAAAGAATGGATGGCGAAAACATCCTCGCAGACTTTTCCGGTCGAATTGCAGCTGAAATCCGGCTGCCCGAGGCGCTCAATCGGAAATTGCTTTGTCCATTTCAGTATTTCGGCGTTTCCGATAGTATCGACTTGAGAAATGCGAAATGGGAAAAGGGAAAATATGTGGCGAGCGAAATAAGTAAGCTCTACACCTCCAATGATCGGCGAGTTGGCGAGATCATTCAAAATTTGGATCGATACACAAAGGACTTGTATGATGTAAGGGCGCTTGGCTTTTGCATCACCATTGAGCACGCAAAATACATGTCCGAAAAATTCGTTTTGGCTGGAATTAAGGCAGCGTATCTCTCAAGTGCCAACAGCGATGAACGAGAGACGCTGCGGCAAAAGCTTCGAAATAAAGAAATCAACTACCTTTTTGTTGTAGACATTTTTAATGAAGGCGTAGACATACCAGAAATTGATACTGTACTCTTTCTACGCCCAACGGAAAGCCTTACGATATTTCTCCAACAACTAGGCAGGGGACTGCGTTTGGCAGACGGGAAGGACTCTTTGACCGTTTTGGACTTTGTGGCGAACTCTAGGCCAGAATACGACTTCGAAGGCAAATTCCGCGCTTTAATTGGGAAAACGGGCAATTCCGTTCGAAAAGAAATTGAGGATGATTTTCCTCATTTACCTCTCGGCTGCGCAATTATTCTGGAAAAACAAGCGAAGGAATTCATTCTGGAGAATATTCGCAAGGCTACATCACTTTCCCAAAATCAAATTCTCCAACGGATTCAAAACTTTGAACATCAATGCAATCTCCCGCTGACGTTCGGGAATTTTGTCAACTTCCATCACATTCCGCTGGAATTATTCTACCGAAGGGGAACATGGACTGAACTCATGCACAAAGCCTTGCGCATTGAACCTGCGTCCAGTTTGTATTTCAGCGAATTACATGCCGCCATCGCTAACAAATGGCTCTCAACGAACGCATACTCCTATTTCGAATTTATTCGCAAACTATGCCAGAAGAGCTTCATTGTAGAGCTTGACGATCTTGGGCCCGAGGAACAAAAGATGCTACTGATGCTTCATTTTGACTTTTGGCAAAAGGATTCGAATTTCCCGACCTTGGAGGAAAGCATTTGGGAAATTGGAAAAAATCCACTCATTGTTCACGAAATCGAAGCATTGATGGAAATCTTGTTGGATCGAATTGATTTTAAGGAAACATTATGTCCCTTGCCATTTGTGCAACCACTTCGACTACATGCAAGGTACACTCGTGATCAAATTTTGGCTGCATTTGGAATTAGCAAATTTGGGAAGAAGTCTTCAAATCGCGAAGGTGTGGCATACAGTGAGGACCTGAACACAGAATTGCTTTTTGTGGATTTGATCAAATCTGCTGAGGACTTTTCACCAACGACCATGTACGATGACTATGCCATCAACGAGATTTTGTTTCATTGGCAATCACAAAACCAAACGAGACCGGATTCCGGTAAAGGACTTACCTACCTGAGGCATGCCGCGATTAACAAAACGATTCTCCTATTCATTCGTGAAAAGGCAAAAAACGAATTCGACAATACGAATGGGTATGTCTTTATTGGAAAAGTGAACTATCAAAGTCACTACGGCTCAAAACCGATGAGTATCACATGGAAACTTGAAGAGCCGTTGCCCAACTATCTTTGGAAGGCGGGCGCAAAGTTGGCAGTTGGCTGAGGCAATGGCCCCCCTCACCCCAAAAACCGCCCCTCCAGATGACCTTTTAAAAACCCTTCGTCCGGCAAAAACCGCTTGGGAAGCCGCAAAGCGGCACCTTCATAAGGCAAAAAAGTGCACGGCAACCGCCGGATCTTTGCTCTTTTTCAAGGCGGAACACAGCAAAACCTGGTATTCCGAACCGATTGCGATCAAACCCGCCTCAAAGGCGCGATCGTGCAAAGCATTCAAGGCAAGCCCGTTGCGGGGATTCATCCGGTTTTCGGGATCGTCTGCCCAGCGCCGAATGTGGCTTGCAACCAGCAACTCAGGTTTTTGAAGTCCGGTGATGCAGCAGGTGTTGTTGTAGCTGGCCAACACCATTTTCCGAACAGGTTTTGATTCACGCCGTCAACCATCCGCTCTCGCTCCATCCCTTCGCGCGGAAGTTCGTCCTCAGGAATCGCATTCAATTTCTCCACCGTCGTATGCGCGAATTGAGCGAGCAAGCGTTCACTTTCAAAAATGCGCGCTTCCCAGTTTTCGTAGAATTCGTCCCAAATTTCGCGGTCAAGTTTGGCGGAATTGGTTGCCCCCTTGATGCCACGGGCTTGGTGGCTTGGATCAAGACTTGCAAAATTGTTGAGTTTCCAGCCCAATCCGCCGGGTGTCCGATCCAACAGTTTGGCCAAGGCAATGATTTCAGGATTCCTCTCATGCAATTGCCCGTAGGGCAACTTGCAATACAAGTTGATCGCCAAAATCAATTCCTCACGTGTCCAGAGCCGCTGTCCTTGTTTCATGCAAGATCCGATGCAGGTGTGATTTTCCCACAACGAATGAGCCAAGGTAGGAATTTTGAAGGATTCGAGAATCAGCTCCGTTCAGCAATTCGTCGACTAGGCCTTGAAATATTCCCTCAACGCCTTTCCAATAGCCTCAGCCAACAAAGGCGGAACAGCATTTCCGATCTGCTTGAAAGCCGCTGTCCTGCCGCCTTCGAAAAAATAATCGTCTGGAAAAGATTGAATGCGTGCGGCCTCCCGGACAGATATGGAACGATTCTGCTCAGGATCGGGATGAATGAAATGGTGACCATCCTTGGAAATGTGGGCCACCAAGGTATGCGATTTTCCATTGGGGTTGACGACTTTGAAACGGTCCGAAAAGTCTTCTTGGTTTTGGTGTGACCGAAGATCTTCAGGCAATTCAGAATATTTGAGCCGATTACCTTCGTTTTGCAACTGTAAAGCGGCGATCCGGTAAATCTCCAAATCCCGTGGATGGTGCGGTCGCGTAATGTGTTGGCTCACAAACGAGATTCCGTTCCGGATTCCTGATTGCTTCAGATATTTGGTGGGTCGGCCAGCATAGGGAAGTATAGAGATTGCATCGCCTGCTTTCAGAAACGGCAAGTCTGAAAAAAGATCGCTACCCACCTGAAACGAATTTTCGGTCGGATTCGGCCATGCAAATTCAAACGTTGTAGCCATTCGCTTGCCAACAAGGATCACCCGTTTGCGTTCTTGCAATACGCCAAAATCAGCTGCATTTAATACTTTGAAGTCCAAGGAATAGCCGCAATATTTGAACAAAGCCTGCATTTCCTCGAAATAAGACCGGTTCCCAGCCGACAAAAGTCCCGAGACATTTTCAAAGACAAAAAATTCTGGCTGATAGCGGCGCAGAACTTCACCGTAGTACTGATACAAATAGTTTCGACGGTCATTTTGCATTCCCTGTGGGTCTCGCGCCCTACCGACCACCGAATAAGCCTGACAAGGCGGACCGCCAACAATCACATGTACCTTTCGCCAAGCGACCAATTCATCGATTCTTTTGAAAATGTCCCCCATTGTGTCCCACGAAATTTGAGCATGGATCACCTGAGAAAGTGCATCCTGATTCACCTCGGAATAAAGTTGCGCTTGGCTGATTTCGTTCCGAAGGTAGCGTTCGTACAGCTGCATTCCCTTTTTGGTCGACCGCAATTCGTGAAAGGCAACGCGCGTACGCAAGGTCGCGCATGCGTTCGCGTCCATGTCCACATGTGCGAGTGGTCGGAAACCCGCACGTACGAACCCTTCCGAAAATCCGCCAGCTCCGGCAAACAAGTCAATGAAATTCAGTTGCATCATTCTGCACAGGCATAAAGATTCCAGCGTATGCCCGTTCGGGCATCCGTCAAACAAGAAAATTGGACCAAATCAATTGCCATTGTGACCCCAAAACCTCTGACGGAAGCCATCCGGATAGGGTCAATGACAACGATCCAAACCTACGCCATGCATCAACAAATTGCTATATCCAGAAATGATAGAAAAACATATCCAATTCTGATATATGTGCCCTTTCTACGCGTTCAAGATGGTTTTTGCCCCCCCCCTACCAATTCTCCAAAATCCTCCGTAAATTCACTCAACACAAGTTAAAACGCGTTCTTTATGGCAAGAGTACATCCACTGCATCCGATTTCGGGAACCATTGGCGACATCACCTACGTGCGCCGAGGCAAAAAAACCTACGCCCGTGGGAAAATTTGGGCACACAACAAGGCGGCAGAGCCCAGGCAAAGGGAAAATCGACAGTCATTCGGAGGGGCAAGCAAAGTCGCTTGCGAAGTGTACACCCCCCTCACGGCCGGCTGCAAGAAGCTTTTTCGGTCCTACAGTCACAACCTTATCGCGACCAAGCTCCGCGCCCATGCCGAACGCACCGAACGGGCGGTGACCCATTATTCCTTCCGCGCAGCCCACGCTGCTTTGGCCAACCTCGACCTGAGTCCTGCCGAAAGTCCGTCGGCTTGCCTGAACATCACCCGCATCGGCTGCCACCACAACCCCGAAGCCATCCGGCTGACCGGCCTCCCCGAAGCGGCAAGGTTTGTCGCGAATTCCGACGAAGGTCTATTGGGCAATGCCCACCTCCAAATGCGTTTGTGGATCAGGCAGGTGCCCTTCCACGAATTTACCTTCGACAAATCCGACAAGGTTTGGCGCAGAACCTTTCCCGAAGCCCAAGGTCACGGGCAGGTCACCAGAAGCGGTTGGATTCCCACCGACATTCTGCCCGAGGAAGGTCTGACATTGACCCTGAATAAGCATCCGGAAACCCTCGCAGGCCAACATGTTCCGCCCATGCTCACATTTGTCGTGATCGAATGGCGGGAAGTGCGTGCGGTCGGCGACAAAGTTTTTAAAAAACCGGCACTCGCCATCGTCAAACTTGCAGCCATGCACTACAGCACCGAAATGGCCGCAGAAATTGCCCAATTCGAAGCGCGTATCTCCCAAAAGCCAAAGCAGCCGCGTGCCTATGACCTCCTGCAGGCAGCGCAATCAGATCCCAAGGCCTTCCTGACCCAATCCCTCGCGGGACTGATGGCACCTCCACCCGCCTGATTTCCCCTCCGAATCCAATAAAAACAGCACGTTTGATCCCATTCGGCAACCGTCGACGGCCATTCCCATGCCCCAATCAGCCTAGGGTCCCTTCCAAGTCCCGATTACCACGTCGATTCGCCTGCAAACAAACCCGATTCCTCCCGAAAGCAAGCAAGATTCATCCCCCAACAGCGGCATGTTAATACCCAGTACATTCCCACATCGGAACACTCCAACAACGCTCCAACTGCGCTCTTCCAACGCTCTAATGCGCTCCTTGCGTGTTCGATATCTGATGAAACCGACAATGCTGACCGAAGGATGTACCAGTGGCGGCTTTGCCAACTCATCACACCGCGCGCCGGGGAGTTGGCAAAACCTATTTCTGAATTGTACCCTCACTCCCGGTACGTACGCTTCTTCCGGCTCCAATAGCTGCGCATGTCACGGGGATAGCCTTTTTCCTTGCGGTGGTAGCGGTAAACGAGGATGGATTTGGTCATTTGATAATGGTATTCGTTGAGGGAATCGGCCATTGCTTGCTCGAGATCTTGCTTTAATTGAGGATTGCGGGGTGCATATTCGTATTGCACAAAAGCGGCTCTGGTCACGTATTGGTTGCTGTCCTTCAAGGCGACACGCATCAGAGGAAACAAGTCTATCCCGCTTCCGCCGTCCACTTTCCTCCCTTGAAAAGGCCAAAAATACCCTAGTAAACGCACGGCCTCCTCTCGAACAATCCATTTTGGGTCATTCAGGATGGCTGTCCGAACGACGGCAAACAGGCTAGGATCTCCCAATCGTACCAAGTAGCCCGCAAGCAATACAGAATCATGACGGTAAACATTTTCAGCAGCAAATGAGTCACGCAAAGCATGCAGGGTAAATCGCCCGGGATCGATTTTCGTCAAGCAAAAATCTTTGTCGAGGTCGTTCCCGCGTGAGGTCGCCTTCCATTGCAAGATGCTTTCAATGGCCTTTTTGTTCTTGCGTTCGGCGAGCAAATGCATGGCACTTTTTCGAGCGGCAGGCGCCACACGTTGCTCTCCTTTCGCAATGATTAGGCGCAGCACCCGATTTCGAAGAGGTACGTCAAATTGTCGAAGCATTTCTTTGAGCTCAAATCGCTCCATAGCCGCATAACGCAAGGATTTGTAAGGTGCGACAACACCCCCTTCCATCGGGAAACGATGGTTTCTAGGTTGGATGGGGGGCAGTTGGTAGTGGCAGCTGGTCAAAAGAAGCAACGACAAAAGGAATGCAAGGGAAGCAAGCGAACGGGATCGGAAGATTGAAGGTTCAGCTTTTCGTCGGGATACTTTTTGCATGACGTGGACGAAACGGACTGGAAGTGCGGCACCCACGATCGCTATTTTCTCTGACAAGTCCATCACTCCATGTAGGTCCGTTTCCGACGGCTCCAATAGCTGCCCATTTCCCTGGGGAAGTCCTTTTCTTTGCGGTGGTAGCGGTAGACGAGGACTTTGAGGCATGCGTATCGGCGAAATTCATCCTTGGTTTCTGCGAGGTAATCTTCCAAATGCTGCTTCAGGAGGGGGTGTTTCGGTGCGTATTCGCACTGGATCAAGGCGCGCTGAAAGACGTGAACGCTGGAATCGTGCAACGCAGTTTCCAGAATTGGAAATAGGTCAATCGTGTCGCCACTTGGCAGTACATTCCCTTGAAATGGCCAGAAATACCAAAGTTTGTCGATGGCTTCGATGGTTGAGATGAAGTCCGCTTTTTGTAGTTTGTTCTGCACATATGCAAATTGAGAGGGGTTCCCAAGACGCGCCATCTTCCAAGCAATCGTCAACGAATCCGATCCTGAAAAATATCCGGTACGCAAACCATCCAAGAGTGCTTCGGGTGGAAATTTTCGGGGATTGATTCGACAAAGGGCATCGGAATGGAGAAGATTCATCCCACGGCGTTCGTCCCGCCAATGGACAATCACGGGAATCGCCTTTTGAACCTGTCTTGCTGCGAGTACCTCCATCGCCGCAACCCGCACGCTGTTGGGGAACCTGAGCTTGCCTTCGGCCACGACACGGATCAGTACCTTGTTTCTTTTTGGCACTTCCCACAGGTCCAGCATTTCCTTTTGGTAAAATAGCTCTGCCTTGGCGTAGTTGAGCCGACGGTGGGGCAAAACCAGATTTTGCGCCTTCGAAAAAGAATGCCCGACAGGCTGAACCGGAGGAAGTTGGTAGTGGCAGCCGGATAGGAGCAATGTAGCCGCAGCAATCAGAAATGAACAACATAGCTGAACGCCCATTCCTTTCCCGCTACTTATATTCACCAGCATTCCCCTTTTTTAAGATTGCTTGGACAAGTTGCACATAACCTTCGTAACCCGCAGCATAGGCGCGATCTTCGGCAGGCTTTTGCTCCATCAAGAACACCAACTCGTCCTTCAATGCCTCTGCAGCCCCATATACTTCAAACTCAGCATCACCCTCGCTTTCAACTTTCATCCGAGAGAACTTCTCAATCACTTTGGGAATCGCAAGTCTCCCAAACTCTATGATTTCGTTGGCATGAAATTCCTCGTGCTTTTCCACCTGCGGTTTTGACCAATAAGCCCCACCTGACCTCCAACCGTCTGGCTTGGGCATAAGAACTTTGGCGATTGTTTGGTAATTTTCCTGCGTGATGTAGGGACTATTTTCATCCTCGATATTCAGGTACTTCCCGAAAGCATACGGCCCAGGCCAAATCTCGATTTTGGGCCAACAAACATAATCTGCATTCACCCTGAATCTGTCACCCTCTTGTTTGATTGCCATGGAAGGCACTTCAATGTTGGGGGTAGTGAGACCAAAACCCTTTTGGGGAGTCCCTTCCACAGAAACGATCTCACTCGAATAATTTACATGCAATTCAAAATTCCCACCCTCATTGGACGAATCGGCCGATTCACCGTCAGCAAAGCCAAACGCAGGCGGCATCAGCCCCTTCATCTTCTCGTTGGATTCCAAGCTGTTGGGCTTTTTCGACTGCTGATGTGTGTTTTCGTGCATGGTACTTGGTTAAAAGTCAATTGGTAGGGCCAAGTTAAGGATTTTGCGGCAGGATACAAGGATTTCCGAATGGGTTTTTGATTCACTGCGTTGGTCAGTGCTGGCTTTGTCAACTCATCACACCTCGCGCCGGGGAGTTGGCAAAACCTACTTTTGCGGTTGGCATTGGTCAGTGGCGGCTTTGCCAACTCAACACACCGCGCTCTGGGGAGTTGGCAAAACCTACTTTTGCGGTTGGCTTTGACCTTGGCGGCTTTGCCAACTCGACACACCGCGCGCCGGGGAGTTGGCAAAACCTATTCGCATGGTGCCATTGACCGCTTTACAAAACCTTCGCTCTATCCCTGCAGGCGATTGACTTGTTGATGTTTCAACAGGCTACGCATTTGGGTGATGGCTTGGGCATTGAGGAATTCCAGGCGCTGCGTGGAGGGGAGCCCCTGCTGAATGAACAATGCGTTGAGACTCTCAAGGTTGGCGAGTACCACAAGCTGCTCAAGGGTCGCGTGGTCGCGCATATTTCCATCCAAGCCAGCATTGGATTTCCGCCATTGGCTTGCCGTTTGACCGAAGAGCGCCACATTGAGAAGATCTGCCTCCGAGGCATAGATTCCTTGGATTTGGCCTGCAGTAACGGCCTTGGGAACCAGGTTTTCAAGAATTGAATCCGTGTGAATGCGGTAGTTCACCTTCGCCAACATACGGCTCACATTCCATTCCTTCTTTTGGCGCTTGGCTTCGTCCTGCTGCAAACGTTGGAATTCCATGATCAGATAAAACTTGAATTCGGCGCTGATCCAGGATGCAAATTCGAATGCAATGTCTTTGTGCGCATACGTGCCGCTCCCGTACCTACCCGCCTTGGAAAAGATTCCGATTGCATCCGTTGCATCCACCCATTTCTTGGGCGTCATTACGAAACTATTGGAACCCGCCTCGTTTTTAAACCCCTCGAAATCGAGGGGTTTAAAAGCAGGATTGTTGAAAGATTCCCAAAGCCCCATGACACCAATCTACACTGGATGAACCCATTACATGCTATTTTGAAACTTTTAATTCCATCGAATTCGATGGAATTAAAAATCAGTCTTGGCAGCGTGTGCGGAACGGATTCGAGGGTTGTCAGAATTATAAACCATTCCAATATGGCGATGTGCGTAGAGATGGGAAGCAAAGATACGTAATACGGATTGCCACGTCGAACGCGCTGAATCGGATGGGTTTTCGTGGATATTCGGGATCAGATTTACAAAATGCGGCAGCGCGCCCCACAGGATTTGTGGTGGTTGTCAGAATGGTAACCCAGTCCGATATCGCGATGTGCGTAGAGACGGGGCATGCGACGTGCGTAGAGACGGGGCATGCCCCGTCTCTACGGAACGCGCTGAATCGGATGGGTTGTGCGAATTCTGGATGAAATTCCCCAGTCGTTGAAGCCGAGATACAGCAATTGGGATTGTCAACAAGCGGCTTTGCCAACTCAACACACCGCGCGCTGGGGAGTTGGCAAAACCTATTTTTGCGATTGGCTTTGACCTTGGCGGCTTTGCCAACTCAACACACCGCGCGCTGGGGAGTTGGCAAAACCTATTTTTGCGGTTGGCTTTGACCTTGGCGGCTTTGCCAACTCGACACACCGCGCGTCGGGGAGTTGGCAAAACCTACTTTTGCGGTTGGCTTTGACCTTGGCGGCTTTGCCAACTCGACACACCGCGCGCTGGGGAGTTGGCAAAACCTACCCATTTTCAATTAGCTTCGCTGAACCCTTCGGGTTTACTGACGTGATATGCTTCGCAATTCTCCATTTTCAATTCTCCATTCTCCATTCCCAACACTATCTTTGCACTCTGATGTCCAAGCGCATCCCGCCCCATAAAATCGACGAAATCTACGCTGCGGCTGACGCGGTGGAGGTGATCGGCGACTATTTGCAGCTCAAAAAGCGCGGCACGAACTACTTTGCCCTGTCGCCATTCGTCAGCGAAAAGACACCTTCCTTTGCCATTTCGCCCTCCAAAAACATCTGGAAGGACTTTTCGACGGGCAAGGGCGGCAATGCGGTTTCCTTTTTGATGGAGGCCGAAGGGATGACCTACGTCGAGGCGCTCAAATACCTCGCCGAGAAGTACCACATTCCCCTCGAACTCGAAGAAACGCCCGAAGACCTCGTTCGCGAAGACCATCGGGAGTCCTTGTATGTCGTCAACGAATTTGCCGCGCGGTACTTTCACAAGACGATGCGCGAGACCCAAAAGGGACGCGACATTGCGCTGAGCTACTTCAAGGAACGCGGGCTGTTGGACCATACCATCGATGCGTTTCAGCTCGGATATTGCGGCGACGAATGGGATGCTTTCAGCAAGGAGGCGATTCGGCAGCAATACAAGGAGGAATTCCTGATCGAAACCGGCCTTGTGTTCAAGAGCGACAAGGACGGCAAACTCCTCGACCGCTTCCGGTCCCGCATCATGTTTCCGATCCACAATCACCTCGGCAAGGTCGTAGGTTTTGGCGGGCGGATCATGACGCAGGAGAAGATGGCCAAGTACATCAACTCCCCGGAATCGGACATTTACCACAAGAGCAATGTGCTCTACGGCCTCCATCAGGCCAAAAAAGCCATTCGCGACGAGGACCGTTGTATCCTGGTCGAAGGCTATATGGACGTGATTTCCCTCGCGCAGGCGGGGATCGAAAACGTCGTGGCGAGTTCGGGGACGGCGTTGACGGTGGATCAGATCAGGTTGATCAAGCGCTTCACGCCCAATGTATTGCTCATTTATGATGCGGACAGGGCGGGAATTGCGGCGGCTTTGCGGGGAATCGACCTGCTTTTGGAGGCGGAGATGAATGTGCGCGTACTGCTGCTACCGCCGGGCGAGGACCCTGACAGCTACGTCAAGGCCAACGGCAAAAGCGGATTCGAAGTGTACATCAACGACCGCGCGCAGGACTTCCTCGACTTTAAGCTCGATCAATTGCGGTTGGCGCATAATTTCGAGGATCCGCAGGAGAAGACGCAGGCGATTCACGAAGTCGCGCAGACGCTCGGCAGGTTGGTCGATCCCGTGAAATTGGCCGTTTACCTCGAATTGGCAGCCGGGAAACTCGGCATGTCGGCGGATGTCATTCAGCGGTCGATCAGCAAGGCGGCGGCGGACCGTGCCAAGCTCGAAAGCCGGCAAGAAGGCTTCCGACAGCGGCAGGCGCAACCCACGCTTTTGCAGCCCCCCGCGCAAGACGGCGAATATTACGAGATCCCGATCGAGGCGATGATGGACAATCAGGGACCAGGCGTTGCAACGTCGTTGGAACCTGATATTGTGGCACAAGAGCGGGAATTGTTGCGCTTGTTCATGAATTATCCGGAGCGGGAATTGGACGCGGGCGAAGGCGAAAAGGTGA
Organism: Bacteroidota bacterium; assembly: GCA_016718825.1. NCBI lineage: Bacteria > Pseudomonadati > Bacteroidota > Bacteroidota bacterium. Next base: position 314,125 of record JADKCL010000004.1, read on the forward strand.
CGCTCGGCGAATACCTGCAAATGCAATTGGCCTCCGTCGAATTCAGCCACAAGGTATTGCAGCAATTCAAGAGTCTGTTGTTGAAGGACTTCGAAACGACGGGCGCACTCAATCTGGACAAGTTGCTCAACCACGAGGAAAAGCCCATCAGCCGGATGGCGAGCAGTTTGTTGACCATCCCCTTCGAAGTCAGCGAAAACTGGGCAAAGTTTGACATCAAAGCTCCGAACATCGACGATGACCTCGAAGCGGCGGTGCACAGTGCCTTGCAGCATTTTCAGCTGCACAACCTCAAAAAACTCATCGGCGAACTCCGCGAAAAACTTCGCACCTCGACCGACCCCGTAGAACAAGATATGTTGGCCAAAAAATTTATGAAAGTCATGGAAATGCGCAAAAACATCATCGAAGAGCTCGGAATCGTTATTCTTGAATGAGAAATTAGAAATTAGCAGTTAGCAGTTAGCAGTTTTGAATTCGCAAATAGCTAAGTGCCATCGCCCAAGATTCAGCTCAATTTTCCATTTCTCATTTCTCATTTCTCATTTCCATTTTCAATTCTCCATTCTCCATTTTCCATTCTAAATTCCCATGGAAACTCAATTCGAAGAAATCGTCGCTGCGCTCAAGGACAAGGCTGTCTTGAAGCAACATATTTTCCGCAGCACGATTGCGGTGTTTCAGATGCTGAGAGCCATGACTGACGAGATCGGCAAGCGGCTTGCGACCAAGTTTGCGGAGATCGACAAAACCGTCGTGATTGAATGCACCGATGAAAGTGAATTCGAATTCCAGATCAAATTTGGCGGCGATGTATTGATGTTTTCGATGCAGACGAATGTACAGACGTTTGGCCCCGAGCATATTTTGACCAAAAGTCCCTACATTTTGGAGGACGCCCACCGCGGATATTACGGCACGCTCACCGTCTACAATTTCATGGCGGATTCGGTCAAGTACAACCGCCTCAACGACGCGGGTTACCTCCTCGCGCGCATGATGGTGAACTGCGACGGACACTTCTACATCGAAGGTCTGCGCCAAATGAATTTCCTCTACCCCAACATCGCCGAAAACGTGATCAACGAGGCCGTTTTGCGCAGCTTCATCGAATCCTCCATCCTCACCGCCATCGACCAGGACTTGTACGCCCCGGCGTTTCAGGATGTCATGATCATTCCGCTGGCGCTCAAGCTCCAAGACCAAATGGCCGGCGCCGCCAAAGTCGGCTTTCAAGTTAAAAGTGATAAGTGAAAAGTGAAAAGTTGCCCCCACGTTTGTCAGCCCCATCCAGTACTTTGGCTTGGGCTGACAAACGGCATACGGATTTTCCTTGGATCTATCTTGACTTTGCGGCCCTTTACGGTTGAATTTGTTGCCACTTGACTCTGCGACCTCTGCGAACCATTGCGTCCTTTGCGTTTCAATTCGCTGCATTGACTTTGGGAACGATCGCGTTTCAATCACCTGCAAAATGGCTGAATGCACAGCATCAAAGATCAACCTGAACTTCACTACCTTTGCACCATGAATTCCCCCCACCCCAAGGCCGCGCAGGCGCTCCGGCAACTCAACATCGAATTGCTCAATCCGATGCAAGAAGCGGCCATCGCGGCCATCGACAGCCACCAAGACCTGATCCTGCTGTCGCCCACCGGCTCTGGAAAAACCCTCGCGTACCTGCTCCCGCTGCTCCCGCGCCTGCAGGCAGGCCTTACGCATGTGCAGGCACTTGTGCTCGTGCCCTCCCGCGAACTCGCGCTGCAAATCGAGGACGTCTTCAAAAAAATGCAGACCGGATTCAAGGTCAATTGCTGCTACGGCGGCCACAATATCCAAACGGAAATCAACAACCTCTCCGAACCACCGGCACTGCTCATCGGCACGCCCGGCCGTGTCATCGACCATATTGACCGTGGCAGCCTCGACCTCGATCAGGTGCATACGATTGTCCTCGATGAATTCGACAAATCCCTCGAATTTGGCTTCCAACCGCAAATGGAATATGCCATTGCGAAGATGCCTGCGCTGAAGCAACGCATCCTCACATCCGCCACCGATTTGGCTGAAATTCCAGGTTTTGTCGGCCTCCAAGATCCGCAGCGCCTCGATTTCCTCTCCGACCGCGCCACCGTGGACAAACTCGAAATCCGGAAGGTGATTTCCCCCGAAGCCGACAAATTGGAAACGCTGTTGCAGCTGATCTGCAAACTCGGTTCGCAGGCGATGCTTGTATTTCTCAATCACCGCGATGCCGTCGAACGCGTGAGTACATTTTTGGATGAGCATGGGGTATTGCACGATTATTTCCACGGCGGATTGGACCAAAATATGCGGGAACGCACGCTCACGAAGTTCCGCAATGGCAGTTGCCGGATTTTGGTGACGACCGACTTGGCGGCCCGCGGATTGGACATTCCGGAGATTGCGGCGGTGGTGCATTATCATTTGCCCTTGACCGAAGACGCCTTTACCCACCGCAACGGCCGCACCGCAAGGATGCATGCCGAGGGCGCAGCCTACGTGATCATCGGCCCCGGCGAAAAATGGCCTTCCTACATCGATGCCGACATCCCAACCGAGGAATTGCCCACCGAAATTCGGTTGCCGGAGCAGCCTGTTTGGGCGACGCTGTACATCAGCAAGGGCAAAAAAGCCAAAATCAACAAGATCGACGTCGTCGGATTTTTATCGAAAAAAGGGGGGCTTTCGCAGGAGGACCTCGGCCTGATTTTGGTCAAGGATGAATGCGCCTACATCGCCGTAAAACGCGACAAAATCAAAGCGGTCATCCAACAAACCAAAGGCGAAAAATTGAAGGGGATCAAAGTGATTCTTGAGGTGGCGAAATAGGTTGCGGATATTGGGTCCTTTGAGTAATTTGGTTTATCAGGCTATTGAAACCGAATTTTGTGCCTGTACCCAACCGAGGATACCGACCTCCCCTCGCTGGGGGAACAATACAAGCCGAAAAGACATTCACCGATCAATGCCCCATTAACGGCAAATCGACCACCAGAATTGGCATCAAACCCCGTGCAAATCCAATTCGTCGGTCCAGATCATGGGGACGCGTTTGCCCATCTTTTTCTGGATGACCTTAAAATGCGGAATGTCTTCGGGGCAAATCAACGAAATGGCCTGACCTTCAGCATCTGCGCGACCGGTGCGGCCGATGCGGTGAACATAATCCTTGGGGGACCTGGGCAATTCGTAGTTGATGACCACCGGCAAAAATTGGATGTCGATGCCCCGCGCGGCCAAGTCCGTGGCGACCAAGACGCGGACCATGCCCGCTTTGAACCTTCGAAGGGCCTCGGTGCGTGCACCTTGGCTTTTCTGACCATGGAAGGCCATGGCCTCGATCCCGTTTTTGCGCAATTTCTCCGCGACATTGTCTGCGGTGCGGCCCGCACTGACAAAGACAAGCACTTGCTGCCATTCGCCACGGTGAATCAAATACCGCAACAAAGGGCCTTTTCGTTCGGGGGCGACGTGATAAGCGACTTGCGTGATCGATTCCGGTGCAAGTCCCTCCTCCCCTTTGACTTCGACGCTGACGGGTTCGTGCAGCATCTTGCCCATCACGACTTCGACTTCTTCATCCAACGTCGCCGAAAACAAGAGATTTTGCCGGCGTTTCGGGAGCAGCGCAAAGATCTTGTCCAATTCTTCTTTGAAGCCCAGGCTCAGGACTTTGTCTGCTTCGTCGAGGACCAAAATTTCGACCTCGCCGAGTTGCAGGGCATTGTTGCTGACCAAATCGAGCAGACGTCCGGGGGTGGCGACGAGGATTTCGACGCCGCGCATTTGGATCATCTGCGGGTTGATGGAAACGCCGCCATAAACTGCGAGGGTTTTGGGGCGGTGGGCCATTTTGGAGGCGAGTTGCTTGAAAACTTCTTCGATTTGGGCTGCCAATTCGCGGGTAGGTGCAAGCACGAGGGCCCAGATGAAGCGGTTGCGCAGCGGCGGCCGGTGCTGCAACATTTCGAGGATCGGCAGGACGAAGCTCGCGGTTTTGCCCGAGCCCGTGGGCGCAAGCGCGAGCAGGTCTTTCCCCTTCAAAATCACCGGAATGGCCTCTTTTTGAATGGGATATGCTTCTGTATATTGCTGATCGGCAAGTGCTTGCAGCAGGGGCGCGGAGAGACCGAGGGAGGAAAATGGCATTGAACAACGAGATTTTGCACGACCGAAGGGCCCAACAGAATCCCTTCGCATGAAACCGCATTCGCAGCGATCCACAGCACAAAGGTACGCAATCAAGGATGCCGCCCCAAACTGGAGAAGCTGCCAAAACAAACCTTCAACCTACTGCAAGTAAAGCTTCTTCTCCAGGATCATATTCTCCCGGCCTTCGGAAATCACGCGCAGAAAATAGATGCCTGGCGAAAGCAAGGACAAATCCGCCTGATCGGGTCCGCGTTGCTCCAAAACGGCCACGCCTTTCATGTCGCGCATCGTCACGGAATAAACCCCACCATAACCGCCGCTCAATTCGAGGTAACGGCCATAAAGGCTTGCGACGACTTGACCGAGTGTATTGATTTGCTTGACTTCGGTGAATGTGACGCCACCATTCGGCTCGACCATCCCGATGCGGTAATAGCTTTCGACGAAGGGGGAGTCATCGATGAAGGCAAAATGCGATCCGTTTCCGACTTCAACGGTACCGACTTCTTCGAAATGCACCCCATCCGGCGAATGTTCCACGATGTACTTTTGAATGGCCTGTGCATTGGCGTCTTCCCATTCGACCTGAACCTGATCCTCGCCGACAAGCGTCAACATGTAGTCGATCGGCTCTGCAAAGGGCGTAGCAGGCACAAGCGTGATGCTGTCAATGCCCATGCGCACCCCGTTGGGAGAGAGAATGCTGGGATCGTCGTCACGGGGCAAAAACTTGATGTTGTGGGATGTAGCGGTCGCGGTGAAGGTGACGGTGCGCAGAAACCAAGGGTGGGCATTGCTCCCAACCGCCGAATTGTCAGTGCAGGGCGTGCTGATGGCAATCAAGGTGTTTTCCCTGTAAACCGACCACGATCCTGTTGGGTCTGTAAAATTGGATTGCTTGATGACATTTTGGTAGAACCGGATGTTGTAGGCTTGTCCGATAACTAGCCCCGTAACTGTTTGCATCAACCCTTCGTGCCAAATATCGGAACCGTTTTGACCGTGGAGCCCACTGACCAACGTGGTACCATGATACGGATTGCCATTGATATTTCCCCCAACCGGACCTGTGGTGCCGGTGACGTCGGAGGTTGCTGCAGGTGCCATGGTCGATAGGGAAACCGGATCAAGGTAGGGAACCTGTAGCCAACTTGTGGGAGTGGCGGAAATACCAATGGTACCATTGAGGGAGCCATTGACAAATGCCTGAGCCGAACCCACATGGTGCCAAGCCAACAATAAACAGAATACTATCCAACGATAACGTTTCATGGGGTGCGCAATTGATTCAACATCGAATATACTTTAAGATCAAGACATTCCCAAAACGGAACAACGATGGAATTCGCAACAGTTTGATGCGGGGTCGCAGCTAAAAATCCTTAGAATCACAAAAAAACACCTGCTTGAGGGCAAATCTCTGCCAAACCGCTAGGCTTTATGCGGACGACATGTTATATTCGGCTATCACTTAATCGTCTAGAGTATCCATGGAAAATTCGCATAAAAGCCAAGAAAGGCAGACTTCGCAGTTGAAGGCACAGCCCGAGCAGGAAGGGAAAGGCAAATCGCTGTCGCCGCCACCTTTTCAGCTCAAGGCTGATGGCAATCCGGCCCAAATGAAGCAGAATGGCGCTGGAGATGTCACACAGCAAATGTCCCTCGGGGAAGTGGTTTCAGGAGTTGGAAGCTGGATCAGCAACCTGCTCAATCCGCAGTCGGCAGAAAGCGAATCGGCAGAAAGCGAAAACATGTGCATGCTTCCCGAAGCTGAAGGTGGCGTTTCCGAATTGCAGCAAGCGCAAGTTTCTGAACTGACCACTGCCGAACCGGAGGCGGAGCCTGAACAAACCCGTGAAGAGCAGATTTCCGAACTCCTGCAAGCGCATTACGACGGCTTTGCTTCGATCAGCGTCAACGTGCCCAATCCGGTACCGACAGACGAGCAGCCGACATTGGCTTGCGAGGTTCGTCCACCTTATATGATCAATTCGGGTGACCGCATCACCAATGCACAAACGGCACGTGCTGCCAACCGCCGTGTCAATACTTTGATCAACACCTATCCGTGGGGATTCCGTCACGGCAAGGCTACTGCATCCCAGATTCAGACATTTTTGCAGGCTGCGATCGATCAAGGCTTGACGACCAACAATACAAGTGTGGGTTTGCGCGACTTCCTGAGCCTTTATGGTATCGGCGTGGATTGCTCGGGAATGACCTCCCAAGGATACAACATGTTGCTGACCGAGCTCGGGTTAACCGATGAGGCCCAATTTGTTGTCAACGACACGGGATCAGGAAGTTTCCGCGACGCACATGAGCGGTTCACGGCCGTTACAGCACCGAGTGACTTGAGGCCCGGCGACGCACTTTATCTGGACAATCCGAGGGGGATCGACCACGTGCGTTTGGTACAAAATGTGACCGTTAACGGCGCGAACATTGACTTTGTGACCATCGAAAGCGCGGGTGGTGCCACCAATGGTCCACGCCAACATCATTGGCGCTTCACGGATGCGACCGACTTTGGCAGCCTCCAAGTTTCGAGTGATGGCGGCGCGACCTATACCGACAGCACTGAAAACCAAGAATTTGCCCGACTGGATGGCCTTTATCCTGCAGAAGCGGAATCGGCGGAGACGGAAACCACGGAATAGTTCAGAGTTCCAATGGTCATGCTGAGCGAAGCATCTTCGGTTCTAGTAGTAATGGCCATTTATTCTCGCTGTTCCGAGATGTGGAGAGTTGAGAGTGGAGAGTTGAGAGTTGCCAATCCGCATTTCTGGACTTTCTGGGAGAACAGAAGAATCATTGGATAGCACGGCTTTCAGGATTCCATCATGATTTCGGCAAGTTTGGGGACGATCCTCCAGGCTTGCCGAAATTTTTGTTTCCGGTCGCGGTGGTCTTCCTGGCGAATCTTTGCCGATGATCCCCACCCTAATATTCGTTGATAAAAATATTTTTCATACCCACTACCACAATTCCAAAACCCGCCTTAATCTTGCGTAGCTCGTCCCGATAACCTGCGGGGTGCATTGGCCTGCCACACGGAGCAAAACAACCTTTTGGCCAATCTTTCATCTTCTTAAAACATTATTCAGTATGAAACCTGTAGACAGTGAATTGTTTGCCATTACATTCAGCACCGGCCTCGACAACAATCAGTACCTTTTCAGCGAATCCGGCAGCAGCGGCTACTATTACATCGAAGCAAAAGCCCGCGAATTCAGCGCAAGCGGCAAGGCACGTACACCTCTGAACCTCAGCATTGTGATTGACAAAAGCGGTTCGATGAGCGGGGCAAAACTTGACCATGCCAAGCTCGCAGCCAAGTATGTCGTCGATCAACTCAGCGCCGACGACTACGTCTCCATCGTGGAATATGACGACCGCATCAACGTCGTCTCGACTTCCAACCGCGTGGCCGACAAGCAATTGCTGCGCAAGCGCATCGACGGCATCGAAGCCGGCAACACCACCAACCTCGGCGGAGGCATGCTCGAAGGCTGCAAGCAAGTCAAAAGCACCTATCAGCCGGGCTACGTAAACCGCGTGCTGCTGCTTTCCGACGGACTCGCCAATGAAGGCATCACAAGCGTCGAGGAATTGCAACGCCTCGCCAAGGCACAAAACCTCGAACACGGCATCAGCATTTCGACATTTGGCTTGGGCCTCGATTACAACGAGAACCTCATGACCAATCTCGCTGAATACGGCAGCGGCAATTATTACTTCATCGAGAACCCCGAGCAGATTTCGGCGATTTTCCAGAAGGAATTGAACGGATTGCTCAATGTTGTGGCCCAAAATGTCGTTTTGACCGTGGATTTGCCTGCGAATGTCAGCTTGGAAAAGGTCTTCGGCTACAAATTTGAGGAGTCGGGCAACCGTGTGCTGATCCATTTTCGCGATGTCTTCTCAACGGAAACCAAGGCAGTTTTGCTGAAGTTTAGGATCAAGGGAAATTCGCCGGAACTGGTCTTTAAGGCAACGCTGAGTTTCAACGATGCCACGTTGACCGACAAACCGGGCCGGACTTTGGAAGCCAGTGACATTCTGACGCTTGCAACTTCGGTGGAAGCATTTGGCCAATCTTTTTCGGCGCGAATCAAGGCACAAGTGGTTTTGTTTGAGTCGAATGAGAAACTTGAAGAAGCCATGCAGGAAGTCGACAACGGCAATTACGAAGTTGCGCGTGCAAAGGTGCGCGAAAATGCCGCCTACCTGGAAAGCCACAAAGAACTCGTCGCAGAAAGCGCCGAATTGAGAGTGCAAATGGCTTCGAATGCGGGCTACAGCAGCAAAATCGAAGACGTCGAGCAAATGCAAGAATCCGAAAAGCGGCAAATGCAAAAAGGTTCAAAAATGGCGAATTACGACTCCCGCAAGAAGAAGTAATTTATCCAGAAACGCATCCGAGCGTCCGCAGGCAATGGGAATTGAGAAATTTCCATGCGTCTGCGGACGTCTGCATTTTTAGGCATACCGTGCATGATCAGCTGCTTCTTATCCTCTTTTGAATCAGCAGGAAAAAATAATTTCACTATTCTTTCTTCGGCCACACACCAAAAACCCATTCGAAGGCATCTTCCTCACAAACACTGGAAAATCCATCCCGTGCTATTTCCCTCCTCGCTGCAAAATGCTGCCTGGAATCTCCTTGGTCAAAAAATGATGAATTGAAATGAAAAAACTTGGCTTCTCTACCTTTCTTTTGCTCCTCACGGCTTGCACCTGCCTGTTTTCATTCGCCTGTCGAAACGACCGCAATGATTACGGGGATCAACACAATATTCCCGTCCGAATGGCTGCGTTTGCAGAAACAGAGGAATTTGAGCCGGCGCTCTCTTTACGCACCGGACTTGACAATCCGTATTATCTTGTCCCCAACCATGGCAATCAGGGCTACTATTATGTCGAGGCCAAAGCGGTCGCCTCCTCCGCAATGCGCACGACCAAACGTCTGCCGCTGAATCTCTCCCTTGTCATTGACCAGAGCGGTTCGATGGCAGGTGAAAAGTTGGTGTATGCCAAGCAAGCCGCCAAGCACGTGATTGACCAATTGTCACCGGAAGATTATGTCTCGATCGTGACCTACGGCACGACGGTCGAGGTACTTGCGACCTCCAACAAGGTCGGTGACAAGATGGTGCTCAGAAATCGTATCGATGCCATTCAGTCCATGGGTAGCACCAACTTGTCGGGCGGTATGATGGAGGGTTACGCGCAAGTCAAATCCACCTTTCACAGCGGATATGTGAACCGTGTTTTGATGCTCTCCGACGGGCAGGCCAATGTTGGCATTACTGACATCGCCACCTTGCAGAATATTGCGCGCAACCAAGTCAACCAAAACAACATCACGATCTCTACTTTTGGTATTGGCCTGGATTTCAACGAAAACCTGATGACAAGCATCTCAGAATTCGGCAGCGGCAACTACTATTTCATTCATCATCCCAGCGAAATAACCGGTATTTTCCAGAAGGAATTGTCTGGTTTGACCAACGTGGTGGCACAAAATACGGAGCTGCAAATCACATTGCCGGCAGGGGTTGCGCTGCAGCGCGTCTTTGGCTATCCCTACATTCAAAATGGTCAACAGATTACGGTCCAATTGCGCGATGTCTTTGCCGGGGAAACGAAAGGCGTTCTATTGAAATTTCAAGTGAATGCAAATCAATTCGCCCATCAATTCCATGCACAAGTGCGCTATACAGACGTTCTCACGCCCGACTTGCGCGCCCGCACCCACACGGCTTCGGATGTGCTCACGCAGACCGCTTCGATTGAGCAGATGGGAAAATCGTTTAATCCGACCGTGAAATCACAGGTGGTGTTGTTTGAAAGTAACGACAACCTTGAGCAAGCAATGCGCGCGGTGGATTCCGGGCAATACGAGCAAGCCCGCGCACTCGTGAAGGCCAACGACAGCTACCTCAACGACAACATTGGATACGTAAAACAAAGTTCGGAATTGCAAACGCAAATGTCCAACAATGCCAGCTATCAGACGCAAATCACCAACGTCGAGGCGCTTTCAAGTCAAGACATTCAATTGCTTCAGAAATCCAACAAAGCCACCAACTACGAGGTTCGGAGGAAGCGCTAAGTACTTTCGAGAATCCAAAAGCAAGGGACTGTCCATCATGGTCAGTCCTTCGCTTTTTGGGAAAATCATCCACAATTCGCGAATTTTGTTTGCATTAATGATTATTTAATTTGCATTTAACTCCACTTTCATTAGCTTTGCATCCTCTTATCACCTATAAATTACACTACAATGACGACTCAAGAAGTAGCGGATCGTTTTTATGAGCTCTCGCAGCAGGGCAAGTTTGACCAAATTCTCGGCGAATTGTTCAGCCAAGACGCCAAAAGTGTCGAGCCGGCTGGTGCTGACATGCCTTCTGTCGAAGGCCTGGACAACATCATCCAAAAAGGCAAAAGCTGGAACGAAGCCGTGGAAGAAATGCATGGCGGCTCAACAGGCGCACCCATTGTCGCTGGAAACTTCTTTTCCTGCACCATGGCCATGGATGTGACGATGAAGGGTCAAGGTCGTATGAACATGGAGGAGGTTTGCCTCTACCAAGTGAAGGACGGCAAAATCGTGCTGGAGCAATTCTTTTATTGATCTGAAGCGCGACTTATTGGACAATATTCTCGTCTGCAATTCCCTATCTTCTTGGATCATTGAATCCAGAATATAGGGAATTGTAGGCGAGGTTTTGTATTCTGCAAACCCCTTCAGCCAGGTTTCCCTATGCAACGGTTCCCGTGGATAGACCCCGAAAGAAGCTTATCCCTCACATAATCACATCCCAATCAGTTTGAATTCCGTGCGACGGTTGAGCTGATGCTGTTCTTCTGTGCAATTAAGATTGGCATCGTTGCAATCGTTGGTAAGGCTTCCTTCGCCGTAGAACTTGTAGGTAATCCGTTCACGCGCGATCCCGCGTGCGACGATATAGGACTGCGCATCAATGGCGCGGTTACGTGAGAGCTCGTTATTGTATTCCGTGGTGCCACGTGAATCCGTATGGCTCCCCATTTCCACCATGATCGTCGGGTATTTCTTCATGAATGTGACAAGGTCATCCAATTCTTTGGAAGCGTCCATTCTGATATCATGTTTATCGAAATTGTAGTAGATGATATAGAAGACTTTACCGATGTCTTCGCGCTTTGGAATAATGTCGACCAACAAGTCCAATGTGTCATTGTCCTTGGCACCCAGCGCATTCACGGGATAAACCTTTGCAGGCATGTTCTCCGATTTCACCTCGACAATGTACTCCTTGCCCACCTCGAGATCAAACCCGAATTTCATTCCCGGCTGGATCACGAGCTCAGTTTCCTTTTCACGAATGGTAACCTTTGTACCTGGCGGCAAAGGGGTGTTGTTGGTAAAGATGGAACCATCGAGATAAGCCGTTGGATTGCAGTCTTTGGATGCTGGGGTCATTTCAATGGTAACCGCTAAGGGCTCAAGCAAGTGTCGCACGGTGGGTTTTATCACGATCGAGTTTTTGCTGTACCCGGCGACATCTGTTTCGAGCAAAAATTCCTCTTCCCCATCCAAATAAAGTTGTTCTTCACCTTTTTCATCGGATTTGTCATAACCCCTGGATTCGCCGCCTAGGAAAACACGGGTGACAGCACCTTCAATGGGCTGCTGCGTGACCTTGTCGATCACGTGTGCGATCACCGCATTGTGAACGGTGAAGGCATAAATGTCATCGTCACCCTTACCGCCGGACCGGTTGCTGGAAAATAGCCATTCACGCCGTTCTCCATAAAAGAGAGACCAAAATCGTCCAAGGTGGTATTCACAGGCGAACCAAGATTCTCGGGAATGGACCAAGTTTGGCTCGATTTTGAACTCATGAACACATCCAAGCCACCCAATCCTTGATGACCGTCAGATGCAAAGAACAATGTTCCGTCCTTGGCAACCCATGGAAACATTTCATTTCCCTCGGAATTGATATTGGGCCCCATATTGATGGGGGGACCCCAAGTTTCTCCCTGTTTTTCAACCATGTAGAGATCGGTGCCACCAAGGGTTCCGGGCATGTCTGAAACCATGATCATCTTGTTGCCATTCGCAAACAAAGCCGGATGCCCCGTCGAATATTCGTCGTTGTTGAAGTTCATCGGGGTGATTTTCCCCCATTGATTTCCATTTTTGACGGAGGAATAGGTCTGCAAGAGGAGCGTCCCCGCCTTGTCATGCTGCACTTTCCCTTTGTAGTAGTTATTCCGGGTAAAATACACAGTATCACCACTCGGAGAAAAGGTGGCAGTGGCCTCGTGGTATTTTGAGTTGATTGACCCCTTCAATTTTTTGGATTGGCTCAATTGCAAAGAGTTGGGATCGACGTCAGATTCGTACAAATCCAAAAAGCTATTGTTGAGCCAAGCAAACAGAAAGCTTTGCTGTTGTCGATTGCTGCTGAAAAGAACTTTATTGTCGGAACTGACCACCGGACAAAAATCGGCACCTGCCGTATTGTTTCCTGCATCGCTTACATTGAAGCGGCCTTCGTTGGCATAGAATTTCTGGAAGTCCACACAGCTCTTGTACCTTGCCTGAGCGAGCCGATTGCCCGTATTGGACTTCAAATAGATTTCAAATTGCTTGGCTGCTTCCTCAAATTGTTCATTTTGCATGAGCATGGAGGCATAATAGAATCTCGTCACTTGTGGTGCACTTGCGACAGCCTCTGCATACCATTTGGCCGCATTTTTGGGGTCATTGACAAGTCGGTAGCTGTCACCGAGCTTGGCAAATACAGCACTATGGCGAGGGTTTGCCTTCGAAAATTTAAGATAATGCGTAATCGCCTTGCTGTAGGCAAGATGGTCAAACGCATGATCGCCCTTCCTCAGCTGACTTTTCTTGCTCTGTGCCGAAGCAAAGGTCGAAAAGCCAACTAGAACAATCAGGATGCAAATGCGGGAAATCGAATGGAAATACATGTAAATCGGGGTCTGATTAGAAGTAACGCGGAGTTTTGATTCTGGACTTGTTCCAACCAAGGTCAAGACCGAGCATGATTTCATGCGATCCAGAGTTGTAAGTACGCAGGGGAGTCAAGGTCAAGTCGTAGGCATAACCCAACCGGAATTGGTTCTTGAAAACGTACTCACTCATGAACACAAGTGCGTCTCCTGTGCGGTAGGATGCGCCTACCCAAAGCACTTTTTTGAACAGCATGGCCGCATTGAAGTCAAATTCGATGGGGGCATTTTGTGTGTATTTCATCATCACCGAAGGCTTCAGGTCCAAATCCTCTCCCAAAGGAATGACGACGCCGGCTGTTGCAAAAAGGTGCATTTTCTGGCGAGAAGCCACGCTCCCGTTCACGGAATTGGGATTCTTGTACTTGTTGGGAATAAAATTGGGGATGGCGGCACCAAGATAGAATCGCTCTCCATAGTAATAGGCTCCCGTTCCGGCCATCGGAAGGATGGCGGTGGTCGAAGTAGCGGGAGCTCCAGCGTCGGGATTGATCGTGACGGCATCTTGCCAACGGTTGTTGTGCAACAAAGCGCCTCCCTGCAACCCTAACGATAAGATGCCCGGTCCAAGTTCCAACCGGTAGGCATACATCGCATTTGCGGCCGTTTGATTGGTGAATCCCAGGCGGTCATTGTACACATTCAGGCCAAATCCGCTCTTTTCATTGCGGCTTGGTCCATGGATGCTGAAGGTTGCCGTTTTGGGAGACCCGTCAATGCCGACCCACTGATACCGCCCCAATGCCGTTACACTCACCAACTCTCTGCTACCTGCATAGGCAGGATTCACAAGCAGACCGTTGAACATGTACATGCTGTATTGGGGATCTTGCTGTGCCCATGCAGGGGAAATGCCGACGATGCAAAGGGCAATGAAAAATAAGAGTTTCTTCTTCATGACGAATTACCTGAAGATTACGACAAAGCCATTCAATGGGACGATGTCGCCCTCATGTAGATCAAGGATATAGTAATAGGTGCCCGCAGGAAGTTCTTCCCCGCGATTGTTGGCACCTGTCCACTGATTTTGGTAGCGATCGCGGTTGTAAACCAGATTGCCCCAACGGTTGAAGATCTGCAACGAAGCGTTTGGATACAACTCGATTCCTGGAATTTCAAAAACCTCATTGTCACCGTCGCCATTCGGGGTAAACAGGTTCGGAATTACCAAGCCGCGCGGTGGTGAAACCGTAATGAAGACATAAGCTGTATCACAATTTTGCGGTGTATTTCCGTCGCAAATTACGTAGCACAACGTATCGATTCCGGAGAAGCCGTCATTTGGAGTGTATGTAACGGTGCCACCGACGTTGAAAACCGCCGTCCCATTGGCAGCGAGGTTACAAGGAGACACAGTCACCGCACCATAAACGGTGTCATTTCCGAGGACATTGACCGTCACGGGTACGCCATAAGGAGTCGTGGTACTGTCGTCCACTGCAACGGGAGGATCCACGGGACAGCCAACTGTAATCACCACCATGGCAGAGTCACATTCACTTGGAGTGCCCGAATCGCAAGCCCAATACCACAAGGTGTCCGTTCCGACAAACAAACTGTCTGGAATGTAGATGATGCTGTCATTTCCGAGGATGTAAGACAACCCAGACGATGGACCGCCCCAAATGGACGTTGTGGTAAGTGCATCACCATCAGGGTCAACATCGTTGCCAAGCACATTGATGATGACAAAGCTATTGACACATGTCGTCGCATAATCGTCGTTGGCCATCGGCGGATGATTTACAGGCGTTACCGTAATCACCACGATCGTCGTATCACATGCGCCCGAGGGATCACAAATCACGTAACACAAGGTGTCTGCCCCTACGTACCCCGAATTCGGCGTATAGGTGAAGCAGGGCCCACTTCCCGTTAACGTACCATTCGAAGGTCCACAAGTGATGGTGATAGACAAGGAATCGCCATTTGGATCACTGTCATTGATCATCGGACAAATGATCACCGGAATATCCTGTGGCGTTGTCGCAATATCGATCACAGCAACTGGTGGCTGATTCGATGGAGTGACGTTGATCACGACGATCGTCGTGTCGCATGCCCCGGATGGATCACAAATGACATAGCACAAGGTATCCATTCCCACATAACCCGTATTTGGCGTGTAGGTAAAGCATGGCCCTGCGCCCGTCAAGGTACCGTTGGTCGGACCGCAAGTAATCGTGATGCTGAGGCTATCGCCATCAATGTCAAAGTCGTTGCCCATCGGACAAATCACGATGGAGCTGTCATTGGGGACCGTTACAGTATCTGGATTTGCAACCGGCGGATCATTGACAGGTGTCACGATGATCGTCACGATCGTCGTATCGCAGCCGCCGAATGGATCACAAACAATGTAGCAAATGGTGTCATTGCCGTTGAAGTTCGGATTGGGCGTGTACACGATGCAATTGGCGACCACCGAGGCCGTACCA